>CAYGWM010000102.1:0-14991 GCA_964353555.1 uncultured Spirochaetales bacterium | reverse complement strand
CCTGAACCGCCGGCAGCAGTCCGCGGGACCACGCGCCAGCGCAGATCGATCCACCTACACCCGAATCGCTCGCCCCGGGGCAGGCGCGTTGCACCGCCGCGTCTCGCAGGCGAGCCTCGCGCGCCCCGGCGCCAGCGGCGCGCCGCAACGCAGCGCCGCCGACCGCTTCTATCCCCAGCCGTCGGCTCTTCCGCTCAGCGCGGAATTGACATAGATCCCGTTATCGGACCCAAAGCCCGCTTGAACGGCTTATGCTCGACCACGGCCGTCTCGTCGAGCTGTCGGAAGGCACGCACTGGGTGCTGCAGGAGAATCCGGCGGAAGTGACGCGGGCCCTCGTCGCGTTCTTCGCGCGTTGACTCGCTGAACGAAGCGGAAATCCTGGCCGCCGCGCTGCTGGCCATGAACTGCATCGGTTTCGCGATCGAGCCGGCTTCAGCGTCAGCCGACCGCAGGCTCGCGCAGGCGCACGGTGAGCCCTACCCGCTCGAGTCGAGGGACGTCGAGGCGCAGTAACCCGTCGCCGCCCATCTCACGCAGCCACGTCCGCACCGTCTCCTGGTCCTGCGACGCCATCTGCGCGATCGCGTCGAGTGTCCGCTGCACCATCCACAGCACGTAGACCATGGCACTGCGCGTCAGCCGGGCGTCCGCATAGGGGTGCGTCACCGGGCCGAGGAATCGCGGCAACGGCTTGCCGTCGGCGTGAGGCGCGGCGCGACGCAGTTCGGCGACGACGCGCTCGATGTACGGCAGCATCTCGGCGAGAAGTCCGCGCAGGATCGGCGTCAACGATTCGGGCAACTCCTCCGACAGCTCGAGGTCCTCGTGAGGCAGCGGCCGGTTCATGCGTTCGATCCAGGCCTCCAACGCGGGGCGCGGTTCGATCAGCTCGCGCCGGGACCAGGGATCGCGTCCGAGATGCGGGTAGAGCGGGCCCATCAGCCCGTAGTCGGCCAGTGTCGGCGCCGCGCCGAGAAGGAACGCGTGCTGGCGGAAGTGTGCTTCGAGCGCGTCGAGCTGCAGGGCCGTCCAGTGCTCGATGGCAGCCGCCTGCTCCCGGGTCACACCCAGCTTCGGCAGGTAAGAGCGCAACATATCCGCCGTCTGCCGGACGGCGAAGGCCTGCAGGAAGGCCGGCGCGTGCGGCAGGAAGCCGGGGCCCAGTTCCTCCTCGAACACGGTGTAGTTCTCGTCGTGGAACCACCGGGTCCACATCGCGCAGGGGTACCAGAACTCGTCGGCCCACATCTCGACGAGGTGGGCGGCCACACGTGCGACCGGGGCCTGCGGCAGGATCGGGCGGGACGGGTGGCGCTGCTCGAGGAAGTCGATGATCGCGCTGCTGTCGCCGATCCACCGGCCCTCGGGCGTGACGATCGCCGGCACCGCCGCGCCGCCGGTGCGGCGGGTGAGCGTCACCTTGTACTGCCAGGCCGTCGGAATTCGTTCCGTGAAGGGAATGCGCTTGTGCAGCAGGTACGAGCGCACCTTGGCACTGAACCACGAACACTGCGCCGCGTAGAGCAGATAGGGCTTGGCATTCGAGCGGCGAGCTTGATTCATGTCATCCCAGCAGACGGCGCAGGTGCGTCAGCCCCCCGCGAGGTACAGCCCGATCATCATCGCGAAGACGGCGAGAACGTAGACCTCGAAGGCGAGACGCAGCGGTGTCACCGCCTCGCGAAGCTCCATGAACCACAGGCCGACCAGGCGGACCTTGACGCCGGCCACGAGGAAGATCGCCAGCGTCGACAAGGTTCGACCTCCGCCGGCATCGGGCGCATGGCCCGTCCCGACCCGCCACGACAGGAGGGTGGCGGCGACCAGCAGGAACCACACGGCGGCGATCTTGCGGCTGGACGTCACGGGTTATCTCACGAGGTAGAGCAGCGGAAAGAGGACGATCCAGAGCAGATCCACCATGTGCCAGAAGCACGCTCCCCCTTCGACGAGCCGGAATCGCTCGTCGCTCAAGAGATCCCGGCGCGACTGCGCGAAGCAGAAGGCGAGCGCTCCGAGGCCGAGCACCACATGGAACAGGTGCAGGCCGGTCGAAGCGTAGTAGTACATCCAGAACGCGTTCGTCGTGGGGACGATGCCGCTCGCGAGCTTCTCGCCGTACTCGACGGCCTTCATCACGCAGAACGCCAACCCAGACGCGATCGCGAGGCCCAGGAGTCTCGTGGCGTTTGCGGCGATCTCGCCTCGCATCGCGCGGATCGCCGTGACGACGCAGAGGGAGCCGGTGAGGAGGATCAGGGTGTTGATGACTCCGTACACCGGGCGCAGCGCAACCTGGGACGAGCGGAAGAGCTCCGGATCTTGCGCCCGATCGTGGAGGAACACGCCGAACAGGATCGCGAACGCCGCCATGTCGCCGAGGATGACGATCCACATGCCCGGCTCGCCCGGGATACGACGGACGCGCTCCGCCGCCGCGCGTAGAACGCGCGGTCGCAGGTCGGGATCCCGGTCGACGGTGGTCGGTGTCGGCTGCAAGGGAGCGCCTGGCTAGCCAGTGCTCGCGCCCGCCAGCGCGGGGCGGACTAGACCGTGGGGTGCCTGCTCCTGCTCCCTGCTCAGGATCGCCTTGCGGAGTACGAACAACGTCGTCAGCAGCCAAAGACAGAGCACCCCGAGCGCCGTCCAGAAGCAGATCGCGCCGTTGAATGCGAAGGGGCCGCTCTTGAAGAAGAACACCAGCAGATCCGCGGTGAACACGAACGGTACCCACAACGAGAGCCAGGCGTACCAGCGCGGGAAGACGATCTCCTGCTTGTCGATGAATGCGCAGACCGCGACCGCAAGAATCTCCAGGGCCGTCGGGTAGACGACCCCGATGTTCATCAGCCAGGAAGCATCGTTCAGCAGCAGCACGAGTTCGGGAGAGCGGTCGGCGCGAAACGCAGCAATCACCAGGAACATGAACGGGATCACGCCGAGCATGTTGGCGATCAGTCCGGCCAGGAGCTGGGTATAGGCCAGCGGCGACTCCGGCCCCTCGACGCGCCTCATCTGCACCGAGATCGCCGCGACGAATGGCCCGCTGAGCGTGGCTCCGATCATCGCGAGGATGATGCCCACGCGGATTCTGGTGGCGTTCTCGAGGAAGAGACGCTGGATCTCGCTCGCGCTCGTCGACGGCGAAGGCGGGGGCAGGAATCCCGCTAGCGCGACGCCGCCGAAGATCATCACCAACGCGACCGGCAGGCACCACAGACACCCGAGCTGGACGCGTGCGCTCATGCTCATAAGGCTCTCCCTTCCATTCAGATCTTCCGCCCCTGGCCTTCCCAGTAGCGGTCCCGAAGCTCGCGCTTGAGCACCTTGCCGATGGAGCTACGGGGCAGCGCGTCGACGAAGTCCACCGACTTGGGCGCCTTCACGCTTCCCAGACGACTCTTGCAGAGATCGATCAGTGCGGTGCGCTCGACACTCATCCCGGGCTTGCATTCGACCACCGCCTTCACGGCCTCGCCCCAGTCGTCGTCCGGGACACCGATCACCGCGCAATCTTGAACCGCTGGATGCGACCAGATCACCTGCTCGATCTCGCTCGGGTACACGTTGAAGCCGCCCGAAATGATCATGTCCTTCTTGCGATCGGTGATGTGGAGGTAGCCCTCGGCGTCGAGCCGGCCGACGTCGCCGGTGTGGAGCCATCCGTCCACGATGGTCCTCGCCGTCTGCTCCTCGTCGCCGTAGTAGCCCTTCATGACCAGATCTCCGCGAACGCAGATCTCTCCGGTCTCTCCCTGGACCAGCGGGCGTCCGGCATCGTCGACGATCGCCACCTTCACCAGCGGCATCGGCCGTCCGCACGCGGCCAGCCGTTCGTCACGAGCCGGCTGCCCGTTCTCGATGTGCTCCGCGGGGGAGAGGTACGCGATCGTCGCCGGTGCTTCCGTCTGCCCGTAGAACTGTGTCATGACGGGGCCGAACACTTCGATCGCACGGCGCAGCTTGTCCACCGACATGGGCGCCGCGCCGTAGATGAAGTAGCGCAGGGATGAGTAGTCGTGGCCCTCGATCCCCGGCACTTCGAGCAGCCGGTAGATGACGGTGGGCGGCAGGAAGAACTCGGTGACGCGATGTTCTGCGATCAGCTCGGGAATCAGCGCCGGGTCCGGCCTCGCCATGATCACGAGCCGGCCGCCGCGTGCCGCTGTCGCGAGCGACAGCACGCCGGCGGTGTGCGTCATCGGCGCGGCAGCGAGGTTGACCGGCACCCCGTCCCGGTACGGCGTCCCCAGCATCAGATGCGCCGCGAAGACGAGCAGGTTCCGGTGCGTCAGCATCACACCTTTGGGTCGACCCGTGGTTCCGCCTGTACCCTGGATCATGCACACCTGCTCGGGATCGAGGGCCAGACCGGGGTCCCCGCCCGCCGCATCCACGAGCCAGGTGTCGAGCCCGGGCGCGAATTCGAGGTCCCGATCGAGGCAGACGATCTCGCGCACCGGTTCGAGCTTTTTGCGCAGACCGGCCACCACCTCGGCGAACGCGCTGTGGAAGAACAGCGCCTTGCAGTCGAAGCGGTTCAGGGCATCCGCGAAGGAGTCGGCGCTGCCTCGGGGATTGAGAGGGACCCACGCCATCCCCGCGCGCCAAAGGCCGAGGGTGGCGATCCAGGCCACCGGATCATTCGGGGCGAGGACGGCGCCCTTGGCCTCGTTTCCGAACTCGGCGGCGAGCAGGCGGTTCGCGATGCGGCAGCTCAGATCGCGGGCCTCGCGGTAGCTGCACGAGTAACCCTCGGCCACCAGGTACGCGCCGTCTGGGTTGATCCCGAAGCCGCGGTCGAACAGATCGATCACCGCCAACGCCGTCTCCTCGCCCCGAGCTTCAAAGCCACGTGCCGTCAGACCTGCTCGATCTCTGTGTAGCCATACGATTCGAGAAGCCCGAGCAGCTCCCGATGGCCGAAAGCCTGGCACGGCGACTGGAAGCCCACGGCCGTGGCGCGGCCGTAGACGAGGCGAGCCGCACAGAAGGCCTGGATGAGGCCCGTCTGCTGGTAGGGGCAGCTGGAATGGACGCGGTACTCCACCCGAGCCGTCGGTCCGAAGCCGATGGCCGAATCCAGACAGCGGTGCACCAGCCGGTTCTCGCGAGGCGGTGTGCCCGGCTGGATCTGTTCACCGATCTGTGTGAACGCTTTCTCCTGTTCCTCGTACGAAAGGCTCTTGAGGTTCGCCTCGAAGGCCTGAGCGAGACCGACCACCTGCTCCATCAGCGGCCGGTTGTCCACGAAGGTGACCAGCGCCTTCAGGTTCTCGAGCTGCGCGTGAGCCTGGTACCAGACCGGCAGCGCAGTTCCGGTCCACGGCAGCGCGAGCTGCGTCTCGGGCCAGAGGGGCACGTGGACCTCGTAGCTCCGGCCGCGCGGCCACGGCACGAGGCGGCGCCCCTTCAGGTGGTACTCCTCCGCCCGGGCGGCTCGTACCACCGTCTGCGTGGAGCCGTGGGTGGGGATGCCCGACGCGGCGCACACGGCTTGGATCGTGTTGATGCCCGCGTGCTCCAAGGCGAAGCAGACCGCGATGTCGAGGGTCGTGTACATGTAAGCCGCCGATGGCGCGAGCAGCAGGCCCGCCTTCGCGAAGGCGTCGCCGTACTCTCGCGCGACCGGCAACACGAACTGCTGCTCTCCCGTCGTGTCGAGGTAGTGGGCGCCCGCTTCGAGACACGCCTTCACGACGGTATCGCCGTAGAGCTCGAAGGGGCCGACGGTATTGCAGACCACCTTCACGCCCTCGAAGAGGCGGGCGAGCGCACTCCCGTCGTGCGGCACGACTGCCACCTCGTAGTCCGCCGTCTCGATTCCCGGCACCTTCTCCAGAGCCGCCTCGATCCGGGCTTTGTCCCGGCCCGCGGCGATGAAGGGGATCTGCTGGTCGCGCAGGAACTCGCAGACCAGGCGGCCGGTGTAGCCGCTGGCTCCGTAGACGACGACGGGGCGCTTCTCGCTCATGTCCGACTCCCTTCTCTCTCGAGCGCCGCGCTCAGCGGCCGCTCCGAGCCTTGTACTCTCGGCTCAACCACGTGGCTCCGACCATTCCGAGCACCGTGTTCTCACCGTCCTCGATCAGTGCGGCGCGCGCATCGCGCAGCAGCTTCTCCACCGGGTACTCGCGGGTGAGGCCGTTGCCCCCGAAGAGCTGCAGCGCCTCGCTCGCCACCTCGAAGGCCATCTGCGTGCAGTGCACCTTGCCCGTCACGGAGGCCAGTACGTGGGGCGCCTCGGCCTTGAAGTTGTAGGTCGAGACGCGCCGAGCCAGCGCCCGAGCAGACTCGGTCTTGCGCCAGAGCTCGAAGATGCGGTGCCGGACCGACTGGTGCTCGATGATCGGCACGCCGCCCTGGCGACGCTCGTGCGTGTAGGCGAGCGCATGCTCGTAGGCGGCGCGGGCGACCCCCGTGAAGACCGCGCACATCTCGGTCCCCGCGAAGGTCAGCACGCTGAAGAAGTTCGGGTGGAACTGCTCGCGGCCGGCGAGGACGTACTTCGCGGGGAGTCGCACGTCGTCGAAGAAGAGCTCGCCCTGGGGCAGCGACCGCTGGCCCAGCTTGTCGAGCGGTCTTCCCCGGCTGATCCCGGGGAGATCGAGCGGCACCAGGACGGCGACACCCTCGATGGTTCCGTCGGGACGGTGGAATCCATCCCCGTAGTCCGCCGCCACGTAGGCGAGCGCCGTCTCGGCAATGGGTGCGCAGGAAACCCAGGCGGAAGACTGGCCGCTGAGGACGACCGCGTCCTGCGTGACGCGGGCGCGCAGGTTGCCGATGTTGTGCTTGCCGCCCTTGTCGAGCACGAATCCCTCGAGGTCGGCCATGTCGCTGCCCCGGTCGGGCTGCGTTGCGAGCCAGCAGCCCGGGCGGGCGCCGAACACCTCGATCAGCTCGGGATCCCCGCTCAGATGGGCGGCCAGCGCCGGAAAGGCGCTGGCCACGGACGCGATGGCGAGACCGGCATCGCCCCAGCCCATCTCCTCGGCGACCAGTGGCACCAGGCGCGCCGCTACGTCCGGCTCCTGTGCGGCCACGCCGAGAATCGAGATGCCCAGCTCGCCGAGCTGCTTCATGTAGTCGAAGAACGGGGAGCCGCCGGCGACGACCTCCTCGGGTGTCATCCGGTCGAGCTTCATCCCGATCGGGCGCATCACCTCGGAGGCGAAGCGGTGAACCGTCTCCAGGACGTCGCGCTCCGAGTCGCTGAGGTCGATGTCGAGGCCGGTGCGTTCCAGCGCCGGGAGCGGGATCTCTGTCAGGAACTGCATGTTCTCCTCCTTCGCCCTCAAGCCGCGAGGGCGCCGCCGTCGATGACGAGACCGATTCCGTTCACGTGGGCCGCCGCGTCCGACGCGAGGAAGCAGACCGCGCCGGCGATGTCTCCGGGCGATCCGAACCCACCGAGAAACTGCGCCGCGAGCAACTGCTCCACGGCCTGGGTGTTCTCGGCGATGCCCAGACGGACCATCGCCTCCACACCCCGGTCGACCATCCCGGTCCGGATGAAGCCGGGGTGGACGCTGTTGACCCGGATCCCCAACCCGAGCTGCGCGAACTCCACCGCCCCGCAGCGGGTGATCGCCTCCACCGCGCCCTTGCTCGCGCCGTAGCTGGCGAGGCCCGCGAAGCCGATTTTGCTGCCGAGGGAGGAGACGTTGACGATCGAGCCGCCCCGACCCGCAGCGCCGCCAGGGCGCATGGCCAGCGCCGCGTGCTTCATCCCGAGGAACACGCCCTCGGCGTTGACGCGCATGATCCGCCGGAAGCTCTCGACGGACTCCTCGACGATCCAGTTCAGATCCTCGATTCCGGCGTTGTTCACGAGCACGTCGAGCCCGCCGCTCGAATCGACGGCGTGACGGATTGTCGTGACCCACTGGCCTTCGTCGGTCACGTCTTGCGCGGTGAACTCGACAGCCAAGCCGTCCTGCACGAGTGCGTGCGCGGTCTTCCGGCCCTGCTCCTCGAGCACGTCGGTCAGCAGCACGCGGGCGCCGGCCTGGGCCAGGGCCGCTGCGCACGCGGCGCCGATGCCCTGAGCCGCTCCGGTGACGAGCGCCACCTTGCCGTCCAGCCGGCGGCGCTTTTCGTAGTCCTCCACAGCGTTCCTCCTACCGCCCGAGGATCGTCACGCAGGCGGCGGCTTCCTCGATCCCGAGCAGGCCGCCGCCGTTCTCGGCCACCGCGATCCGTGCTCCCGGCACCTGCCGGGGACCGGCCTCCTCGCGCAGCTGCGTGACGAGCTCGTAGATCTGTCCGAGCCCCGTGGCACCGAGCGGGTGCCCCTTGCACTCGAGGCCTCCGGAGGGGTTCACGGGAAGCCGGCCGCCGAGGCACGTGTCGCCGCGCACCGCCAGCTCGCCCCCTTCTCCGAAGTCGCAGAAGCCCAGGTTCTCGACCTGGATGATCTCTCCCACTGCGGTCGCATCGTGGACCTCGGCCACCGAGACGTCCTCGGGGCCGACGCCGGCCGCTTCGTATGCCTCGCAGGCCGCGAGCCTGCTGACGTGGCGGTCGAGCGCCTCGGGCGGCCGTTCGGTGCCGCTGCGAAGGACGGAGGCGAGAACCGACACCGAACGGCGCTGCGAGAAACGGTGGAGAGCAGCCTCGCTACACAGCACCGCCGCGGCGGCGCCGTCGCTGAGCGGCGCGCACATCGGCACCGTGAGCGGGCCGACCACCGGGCGACCGGCGAGGATCTCCGACACGGTGAAGGGCTTTCGGTACTGGGCGCGCGCGTTGTGGACCGAATGGCCGTGGTTCTTCGCCGCAACGGCGGCGATCTGCTCCCGCGTGGTTCCGAACCGGCGCATGTGGAACTGGGCGAAGGCGGCGTAGACGGCCATGAAGCGGCTGGCATCCGCGGGCGACGCGCCATCCTCGTTTCCCGCCGAGAGCCGCCGCAGCGCGGCGAGGTTCCCCGGCACGTCGTGGACATCCCAGCCGCCCTCGAAGAGACCGAACGCTTTGCCCCGATCCTCGGTGACCATCTTCTCGGCGCCGACCGCGAGGGCCACGTCTCCCTGGCCTGCCCGGAGCCAGGTGACCGCCATGTGGAAGGCGGTGCTGCCGCTGGCGCAGGCGTTCTCGACATTGACGATCGGGATTCCCTGGAATCCGAGGGGCCGAAGTGCCACTTGCCCTCGGATGGTGATCTGTCCTTCGTGGTAGCCCTGACCCGAGTTGGCGAAGAAGACAGCGCCCACATCCTCGACGCCGCAGCCAGCGTCGGCCAGCGCCTCCAGAACCGCCGCTCGTGCGAGATCCTTGATGCTGCGGTCGAGCAAGCGTCCGAAGACGGTCATGCCGACACCGATGACATAAGTGCGTTGCACCGCCGCTCCCACAGGTCAGCCGCGCCGCGCGCGCTTCCGACGCCGCGTCTCTTCCGGCGTCGAGTGAAGGAGTCCGTGCAGCAGCAGCCCCGTCCACTCCCGGAACGCTTCTCCTGCCGAGAGACTCGCCTCACGCAGGAACTCGGGCTCCTTTAGGCGCCTCGCGACAACGCGGGCGGCCTCGCTCACCAGGTACGCGTTCACGCGGCGGAGCTGACCACGCCGGACGCCCTCCTCGATGATCCGGCGGATGCTTTCGGCACGCCTTGCCTGGTGCTCATTCATCATGCGCCGCGCCGACGGGAACGAGTCGATGTCGTCGAAGAAGGTCGTGCTGGCCTGGACCGTCTCCACGAAGCCGGGCCGTAGGAAGGCCTCGAGCCGAGCGCCGGGATCCTCGAGTTCACCGGCCGCCTCGTCGCCGAGCCGGCGGATCCTGCCCAGCAGGCGCTCGAGGACCCGCAGGAAGAGTTCCTCCTTGCTGCTGGCCAAGTCGTAGAAGGTCCTGCGCGAGCAGCGCAGGCGGGCGGCGAGTTCCGCCATGGTCACCTTCCGGAAGCCCTCCTTCTGGAAGATCTCCTCCAGGGCATCGAGGAGCTCCCGCTGCCTTGCTGCGACGGTGTCTTCTTGGTTTCGGTCGACCATGCGGCCACGGTACTATGGGAACAATTTTAGTACCAATGTTTTTCGAGTTGTAGTACCAATGTTTTTCGATCGGGGGACACGATGCGCCTGCCCAATCTACTCGCGTTGGCCACCTTTGTGGTCCACGCCTCCGCCGCTCTGACCGGCTCCGCCCAAGCAGAGGTCGATGCCGCGCAGGACGCGTCCGCCGCGTTCCGTGAGGGAGAGATCATCGACTTCGCGCAGGTGGATCGATTGCGGTCCTACCTGCCGCCGGAGATCTGGCAGAATCGCGACTTCGTCTTCTACGAGGGAATGCGCCTCGAGATCGGACCCGCCTTCCGCGACTACGCACCGCCGCCGGTCTATCAGGCAGCGACCGAGAAGAACCGCGGTCGCGCGCGGATCGGACCCGATGGAAGCCTCGAAGGCTACGTCGCCGGCCAGCCCTTCCCGATCGACGAGATCGACTGCGCCGGCGATCCCGACGCCGGCATCAAGCTGGGTTGGGACTTCGACTACCGCTGGCAGGGCACCGGCCAGGGCGCCCACGCGTACTACTCATACTGGGACCGCGGCGAGGAGCTGCCCCTCTTCTACGAGGGCACCGCGAAGCAGGTCTGGCTCGCCCACCGCCCGGAGCCCGCCTACGCGGAGCGTGACGGCGACCTGTTTCGCGGCGAGACACGCAAGCTCGCCTACGGCGTCGAGGTGCTGGCGCCCTTCGACGCCAAGGGCATCGCGCTGATCAACTATCGCTACAAGTCGTCCGACGGGCCGCGCAGCTCGGCCCGCAACGACGACACCTGGGTGTACGTCCCGACGTTGCGCCGCGTGCGCCGCATCTCGACTGCCCAGCGCACCGACGCCGTCTCCGGCACCGACTTCACGTTCGACGACTTCTCGGGCTTCTTCGGAATACCGCCGCAGTACGAATGGCGGTGTCTCGGTCGCAAGGACGTGCTCGCCCCGGTCAACTCGACGATCCGAGCTTACCCCTACACCCGCGACCATTCGTTCGGACCCTACGGACTCTCGTTCGCCGACGATCGCTGGGAGCTGCGGCACGCGATCCAGATCCAGTTCGTTCCGAAGGATCGGGATCATCCCTACTCGAAGAAGGTGCTCTACCTCGACGCGAACACCGGAGAGATGCTCTACTCGTTCGCGTACGACCACAAGGACGAGCTCTGGAAGATCATCTACCACAACAAGCGCTGGAGCGGGGACGGACACGAGTTCTACCTGCCGTGGGAGGGTGTCCCCGAGCCGCGCGACTCGGTCTCGGTCGCCGACGTCGTGATCAACGTGCAGACCGGAACCGGCAATCGCATCGAGTTCTGGGACGCCAACGGCTCACCGCTCGGCAACGAGGGCAAGGTCCGGCGCTACATCGACTCCGGTCGCCTGACGAAGGGACGCTGACCGGTGTCGAGAGGAGGTGTGATTCGTTGGATCGCGCTCGCGTTCCTGCTCACACCCCCGGCAGCGCTCGCGCAAGAGCTGCCGCGGCTCGTGTCCCCGGACCAGGGCCGCTTCCGGATCAACGGCTCGATCGAGCACCAGCTGCGCGGACTCGCCGACGACTTCGATCCCGGTGAGTCCTACCTGAGCCAGAGCGCACTCGTGCTGAACCTCGAGCCCGAGCTAGACCTCGTGACCGAGGGCTGGGGGCCATTCGACCTGGTCTCTGCGTACTCGCGCATCGAAGCGCGCTACGACTGCGTCTTCAACGGCTGCGGCACGATCGGCACGGCCCGCATGTTCGGCGACCACGCGAAGAGGTCGCCTGCACGCAACTGGGCAGACGGCCCGACGCTCAGCTACGTCGGCGGCATCGACCTGCGCGCGGTCGGCAAGTCCGTGGATCCTGTGCAGCGCAATGATCTCGATCTGCTGCCGATCACTGCGAACCCCGGCTTCCAGCCCTACTACGACGTGGGCATCGAGCCGGAGACGGTGTCGGCCGCGTTCGGCCCGACTGCGGACGACCTGTTCAGCTGGAAGCGCATCGACGGGCCGCGCTCCGGAATCGCGGTGCCGCTCGGACCCTGGCCCTACGACTCGACCATCCGGCCCAACGGGGCGCTGCGCGGTGAGACGTCGACGACGTCGCCGCTGCCACTGCGTCCCGCCGCGGGCTCGCTCTACACGCAGTCCGCTGCGCTGAGAGATCGCATCGGCGAGTTCGACTCCTTCGACCAGAACTTTGGCGAGCACGAGCTTGCCTGGAACCACGGCGGCAGCCAGGACGAGTATGAGCTCAAAGAGGCCTATTTCGACATCGAGATGCTCAACTCGCGCCTCTGGCTGCGGCTTGGCAAGCAGAACATCGTGTGGGGCAAGACGGAGCTGTTCCGAACCACCGACCAATTCAACCCGATCGACATCGGCCTTGCTTCGCTGCCGAGTCTGGAGGAGAGCCGCATCGCGCTCTGGTCGGCGCGCGCGGTCTACTCGCTCTTCGAAGTCGGTCCCTTTCAGGACGTCCGCGTCGAGCTCGCCGCCAACCTCGACGACTTCGAGCCGATCGACACCGGGCGCTGCGGCGAGCCCTACACGATCTGGCCGGTATGCGTGAAGTCGACCGGGCTCTGGGCGCATGGCACGAGCGGCACCGGCATCGCTGGCGAGGAGCACCCGCCCGATCCCTGGGAAAGCGCGAAGGGCATCGAGGTGGGCGGGCGCGTCGAATTCCGCTGGCAGCGCTTCAGCTTTGCCGTCATGGACTTCTGGGGCTACGAGGACGTCCCGAGCGTCGAGCTGTTCCACTCGTTCCAGCGGAACGTGGACCCGACGACGGGACGCCCGCTCGACTCGCGTGATCGACCGCTCGTTCCCGAGACCGCACTCGAGTTCGATGCCGGCAATCGGCAGGGCTTCGACCTCGGCTGCAAGGCGTCGCTGGGCTTTGGAGAGAACGCGCTTCGCGCCCTCACCGGAGGCGCGGGTGACGTCCCCGATCTCAGCAACCGCTGCCTCGGCGATCTGACCAACATCCAGGATTCGCTCGTCGTGCGGCTGCTCGGCAGCGAGCTCACGGTGCCCGTCACGAACGGCATCGGCGCGTTGCTCTCGGGTCAGCTCGCGGGAACCGCAATCCTCTCGATCGCTCAGCAGACGTTGCGGATTCCGCCACAGCAGCGCGTGCGACTCGTGCCGCTGGTGCAGGACCCCGCGGACGGTCCGCCTGGCGGCGGTGTGTTCGGCGCCGATCCGTTGCCCGGCTTCGAGGCTCCTCTCTTCACCGAAGGCAACCTGAGCATGTACCTGAGCGACGAGCAGGAGGCGCTGCTCGGCTGCGGCCCCTTCTTCAGTACCGACTGCGATGCCGACGGGGTCGATCTCTTCCACACCGAGGCCAGCGTGCTGCTCCAGGCGCTGCCGGGATTCGCGAACAATCCCGTCGCAACGCGCTTCGTCGGGGGCAGCCAGGTGATCCTGCCGGGTGCGCGCGGGCCGAGCGATCCCGGCTACAACCTGCTTCAGGACGGCACCCCACCCCCCAGCTTCTCGAGCGAGATGGCGGCGCTCTCGGCCAACTTCGTGAATACGATGGCACTGCTCGGGATCGCGGAGGGCGATTCCGGCTGCAACCTTCTGGATCTCGCGACCTGCGCGGCGATCCAGGCGCTCGCGAGCCTCACGGGCTCGACGCGTCCCGAGGTGCGCGCCGGTGGCAACAGGGATTTCGGCCGGCGCGACTTCCAGTTCCACGGCGGCGGCGAGGTCGCCGTGGTCTACCCGAAGCGCAACGTGCTGGGCTTCTCGGCCGACTTCGCCGAGGACCTCCTGCTCACGAGCTCGGCGCTCGAGTTCACATGGGTGCACGACGCTCCCTACGCGAGCAACCGCACCGACGATTTGTTGCAGAAAGCCGACGTTCTGAACCTCACGATCTCGATCGACCGGCCCACCTTCATCCGCTTCCTGAACCAGAACCGCACCTTCTTCTTCAACACGCAGATCTTCCTGCGCTACATCGCGGGCTACGACTCGAGCTTCGACGTGAACGGGCCCTTCACGGCGCTCGGTACCTTCACGGTGGCGACCGGCTACTTCCAGGACCGGCTGCAGCCAGCGGTCACCTGGGTGCACGACGTGCGCTCCGGCTCGGGCGCGCTGGTAGGACAGATCACCTATCGCTTCAGCGAGGCGTTCTCGGCCACCATCGGGGCACTCGCGTTCTACGGTGAGCCGGACGACAATCAGCTCCCGCTGCACCCGATCGCATTGCCCGACACGCAGACGGAGTTCGACGCGCGCACGCGCTACGAGGGACTCTCCGCGCTCGCCGAGCGCGACGAGCTGTTCCTGCGGCTCCGCTACACCTTCTGAGCGGGTGATCTCTCCTCGATCGCCGATACAACCTCGCTGCCGCTTGCGAGCAGGGACCATCCGACACTAGTCTGCTGTCTCCTTCTTCTTCGCCGCTTCCGCTCCGCCCTTGTCCGCTGCGGCCTTGTCCGCGGCTTCCATCTCGCCGAGGTCGACTCTGACCTCGAGGATCCTGCCGGTGAACTTGTTGTCGTACGCCTTGTACTCTTCCGTCACCGGAGTGGCGTCGTCTTCGCCCACGTCGGCCGTCTCGTCAGCGGAGAAGATCATCGGCTGCGTTCGCTCGATCCGTCCTTCAGCGACCTTCTGGTCGTTCACGAAGATCGTTCCGCGGCCGCCCCTCGCCAGACCTCCGCCGTCATACGCGAACTCGAAGCGGATCGTCGCCATGCCGGCGGGAACGGGCTGCGAGGCAGCGACGCGGAACCGCTCGAGGCCGAGGAAGTTGTAGGCGTAGGACGGCATGCCGTCCTTGAAGTAGAGACTCCAGCCGCCGAACCTTCCTCCCTGCGCAAGGATCACGCCGCTGGCGCCGCCCTGCGGAATCTCCACGTCGGCGGTGATCGTCAGCGAGCGGTTCTTGATGTTCGGGAAGACGTTCTCCGACATTCCCTTCATGCCGGCGTGGAGCGTGATCGACTTCCGGTCGCCGATCAGGTCGGGACGGCCGACCCGCTTC
>CAYGWM010000101.1:0-15521 GCA_964353555.1 uncultured Spirochaetales bacterium | reverse complement strand
TCGGGCGCGCCCACGCCGCCGCCGTTCCAGTCCACCTTTCCGTCTCCGTCGTCGTCGATGCCGTTCGAGCAGGCCGGATCCTCCCGCACGGAGGTCGGCGAGGCGCAGCCCGCATCGAGGCCGAAGTCGATGGCGCCGTCGCCGTCGTTGTCGAGGGCGTCGGAGCAGTCAGGCTGCTCGCTCCGGTCCGAAGCGGAGAGACAGCCCGAATCGAAGGGGTAATCGACCGTTCCGTCCCCGTCGTCGTCCAGGCCGTTGCTGCAAGCCGGTAGCGGCGTCAGCTCCGCGGGATCGAGGGGGTCGCTGCAGCCGAGATCCGCCGGGAAGTCCGTGAAGCCGTTCCCGTCGTTGTCGATGCCGTCGCTGCAGTCGGGTTGCTCCGATGGATCCGTCGGGCTCGCGCAGCCCGCATCCGACGCGTCCGCGAAGCCATCGCCGTCCTGGTCGAGGCCATCGTCACAGATCAGTGTTTCCGCTTGCTCTGAGCCGCCGAGCACGTCGCTGCAGCCGGGGTCGGCCGGGAAGTCCACGCGCCCATCGCCATCCTGGTCGAGCCCGTCGTCGCAGACGAAGGCGGGCGAGCGCTCGCTCGCGTCGTTGGCCCCATCGCAGCCGGGATCCGCGGGGAAGTCCGCCAGGCCGTCGCCGTCGTCGTCGAGACCATCCGCGCAATCGGGCGCCTCGGAGCGATCCGCCGGGTCCGTGCAGCCGCCATCGGCGGGGAAGTCCGTGGAACCGTCTCCGTCGTCGTCGATGCCGTTGCCGCAGGCGGGGCTCCCGACGCGAAAGACGTTGTGGCTGTCAGAGCCGGTGACCAGCAGATTGCCGGCGGGATCCAGCGCGAGCCCACGCGGTCGCTGCAACCCATGGCCCAGACCATCCCCGCTGGCGTCCACGAGGCGCGTCACGACGCCGAGCGGGCTCGCGCGGAAGACGGCGTTCGAGTCCTGCGCGCCTACGTAGACGTTGCCGACGTCGTCCACCGCCAGGCTGTTCGGGCTCAGCAGTGTGTGCACGCCGTCGCCGGCGGGTCCGAGGATGCGCGAGACCAGCCCGCCGGGCGTCACGCGGAAGACGTTCTGGCTGTCGCGTCCAGCCACGTACACGACGTCGCCCGGGCCGACCGCGATGGCGAACGCGCCGCTCAGCGCGTTCCCCGCCCCGTCTCCGCTGGCGTCCAGGATCTGCGTTGCGACGCCCCCTGGTGTCACCCGGAAGGCGTTATGGCTGAGGGCGCCCGCCACGTACAGGGTCCCGTCGGCTGCTGCGTCGATGGAGAAGGGTCCATCGAGAACGTGGCCCGCGCCGTCGCCCGCAGGGCCCAGCGCCAGGCTGATGCTCCCGTTCGTGGCGATGCGGAAGACGTTGTCGCTGCCCGCGCCTGCCACGAAGACATTCCCGCTGGCATCCACCGCGATCGCGTAGGGACTGTTCAGCGTGTGGCCGGTGCCGTCTCCGCTCGCGGAGATGAGCTGCGTCACGGTTCCGCCGGGCGTCACGTGGAAGGCGCGGTGGCCGTCTCGTCCCGCGACGTAAAGGCTGCCGTCCAGGCCGATGTCGAGACCGAAGGGCCCGTTGAGGGGGTGGCCGGCTCCGTCGCCGCTGGCATCCACTACGATGCTGACGACGCCAGCGGGTGTCACTCGGAAGACCGTACTCGAGACGAGGTCTGCGACGAAGGCGACGCCCGCGTCTCCGGCCGCGACGCCTGTGGGGAAGCTGAGCGGATGCCCGGCGCCGTCGCCGGCAGCGTCGAGAATCTGCACCGCGAGAGGCGGGTTGGCGGCCGCCGTCAGCGGCAACCCGAGCGCAAGCAGAGCTGCGAAGCAGAGGAATCGATGCACAGCGGCAGCTCCCGACGAGCCTCCAGGCCCATGTCCAGTCCGCGCATGATACGACGTGCGCGACCCTCGGTCACACGGCGGCTCAGTTGCGTGGTCTGGTCATGCTGTGCGGCGCCCTGCTGCTCTCGTTGCTGCTGCTGCTGATCGTCGCTGCGCCAGCGCGCGCCTGCTGGAACCCCGCGGGAGTCGACCGATGGCTCGAAGCTCGCCGCACGGGAGCGAGTACTACCTCTCGTGCGACCATCGTTTGAGTCCGAAGGGGCATGCGGCCGTCGCCGAGCTGCTGGAGAATGCGCTCTCGAATGCGCTCTCGGATTGGATGCCACGCCGGACGGGGAGCGAATCAGCGATGCGGCGACGGGGCTCCGTGGTGGCGAGGATCTGGTGCCGAATCTGCGGCTCATAGAGCTCATGGGCGAGGCGTCCGCACTCTTCCGCTTCATGCCGTACGACTTCTCGCTTTCCTGGAGTCGGCCGAAGATCGAAGCCTCGATCGCCTCCGGGGTGACACGCAGACACGTTCGCTTGGGGTGCATCGTGGCACTCGCCAGCGGCCTGCTCGCCTGCTCGCCGCCGCCGCTCGAGACGCGCATCACCGGCTCGTCCGCGGACGGTCTCGTCTTCGTTCGGCTCGTCCACGGTGTGAAGGACATCGCGCGCGCACGGATCCGCGACGGCGCGGTCGCGCCGCTGCTCGAAACGCCCGATCGCGAGGAGGATTGGCCGTATTGGTCCGACGCCGCCGGACGCCTGCTGCTGCAGGTGAAGCCCCTTCCGAAGGACGCGCGCTCGGATCTCGTGCTCTGGAATCCCGCGGATGGCTCCGAGCATCCGCTGGCTGCGAGTGTCGAGCGCAACGAGCAGTGGGCGATGTGGTCGAAGGACGGACGCGCGGTGGTGTATGCATTCGGGGGAAAGTCTCCCGCCAGCGGGATCGGCGTGATCGACGTCGGATCCGGCCTCGTTCGGCTGGCGGCTACCGCCGGCGCTCGCGACTTCTTCTTCCGTCCGCACTTCGCGCCGGACGGTTTGTCGATCGCGGCGCAGCGACGCTGGGCCGATTCGCCCGGGTCGAGCCTCTGGCTCTTGCAGATCGATTCGCCCCCCCGTGCGTTTCGAGACGATCCCAACAGCTTCTATCAGAAACAGTGGTTCACGCGGGACGGAGGATCGATCGTGTACACGATGAAGCCCACGGCAGGCGGGCTCCGCGAGATCTACCTGTCGGCGGCAACGCCGGATTCGACGCCCCGCGCGCTCGCACCGGACGCCGCCGCCGACGATCACTCCGCCATCCCGAGCCCGGTCCGCGACGAGGTTGCCTTCGTCTCGAACCGCGCTGGCAGCATGGACCTCTTTCTCGTCGATCTGTCCGGCGGGGAGCCGCGCAACCTCACACAGACGCCGGATATCGACGAGTACGCGCCGCATTGGTCACCCGACGGCGCGCGGATCGTCGCGACGGCCGAGCCCGCGCATCCGCGGCCGCCGGGCGCGGGCGACGACCTGGACCTCGAGAAGGCCACCGTCCTCGTGATCGATCGCGAAGGCAAGAAGCTGCTGGAGACGCCGGGCTTCATGCCCGACTGGATGCCAGCTTGGCCGTGACCTTCATGAGCCCTTCTTGCGTCGAAGCACGCCCAGTGCTCCCCAGCCTCACAAGAGTGGCTCCTCGGTATCTGGGATTGCAATACGACGAGCTCTTCTGGCGCTTCGACGATCGTAAGAACCGCAAAGGCAACCGCGTCTTCGGCGAAGCGGTGGCACGGGCCTCGACCCCGATCCCGACGGAGGAGAGCAGATGACCGCGGACGCCGGGGACCGGAACGGCCTGTTCTGGGGGTGTGCCGCGCTGGCGGTCGCGCTCCACGCGCTGGTCGCGTTCGGGCTGCCCGAGCTCCACGGCGGTGAGGACCTCGTCCCGCACCTGCGGCTGATCGAGCGCATGGGCGAGGCGCCTGCCCTCCGGAACACCTACGCGCCGGCGTACCACGCTCTCGGTGCGCTCGCCGCGCCGCTCGTCGGGCTGGACGTGTTCCCGAAACTCTTCGCCTTCGCCGCCGCGATCGGGCTCATCGCCGGCTTCCGCGTGTTCCAGCGCGCGGCGCAGCTGCCCGCGTACTCCGCTGCCGTCTTCTGCTTCGTGCCCTACACGTTCGCGCTATCGTGGTGTCTGCCGAAGGTCGAGGCCGCAGGCTACGCGCTCATGCTGCTCGGTCTCGCGCTGCAGCTGCGCCGTCGCCACGCGGCGCTGGCGCTCGTGCTGCCGGCTACGTTCGCGGTGCACACCGCCGCGGCGCTGCTGCTCGGCCTGACGGGCGGCGCCCTCGCGCTCGCGACGCGCGACCGCCGCGCGCTCGGCGCGCTGGCCGCGGGCACGGCGCTCGCGGCACCGCTCTTCGTCGCGCACGTGCTGGCGGGCTGCACGCTCGCCCAGGCCTTCCTCTTCTCCGAGAACGACTACCTGCGCTTCGGCCGCGGGTGGAGCGGCGCGGGGAGCTGGGGGACCCTCTTCGCGCTGGCGGGCCCGATTCCGCTCGCCCTCGCGGCTGCGGGCGCCGGTGCGCTGTGGCGCCGGAGCGCGGCGGCCGGCGTCGTATGCGTCGTGATCGCCGTCGTCTACCTGAACGAGGTGTGGCTCGCTCCGTTCGGGATGTCGACGACTCTCGATCTGCGGCGCGGCCTCTCCGTGCTCGCGATCCCCGTGGCGGCGGCGGCCGGCTGCGCCCTCGCGGCGCTACCGCGCGCGGCGCCATGGCTGCTGCTGGCGTGCACGCTCTGGGCCGTGGGATCGATCTTTCTCGCGCTGCCGCACGCCTGCTTCGTGCGTCCGATCGCGCTCGCCGAGACCGTGGACCTCGAGGTCGAGCGCTGCGTCTTCCGCTGGTCGGGCCCTCACTATCGCGAGGGGCTTCCGCGCGCCGGCCGACCGGCCAAGCCGACACCGTGAGGAACCTCGCCTTCGCGACGCCGCTCGGCCGGCCGCTCGACGGGCGCAACAGCGTGAACCGCCACTTCAAGCCGATGTTCCTGCGCGCGGGCCTGCCCCCGACGGTTCGGCGCTACGACCTCCGTCACTCGGCGGCGATTGACGCAGCTAACGCAATGCGGCGGCACACATTTCGCACACAAAAACGCCAAGGGCGGCTCGGTTCAACCGGCCGCCCTTCGTGCATCTATTCGTGGATGCTGGGATTCCGCGTGGTGGAGCTGGGCGGGATCGAACCGCCGACCTCTTGAATGCCATTCAAGCGCTCTCCCAACTGAGCTACAGCCCCGACGGGTCGCGCAAGCTATCGCCGGGCCCCGGGGCTGTAAAGAGTCGTTCGCGACACGATCGCGACGCGACGGGATCCCGCAAAGTGCGTGGTGACAGCGTCGCCTCATGGTATCTTCGGCCGCCCGCTGGCCGGAGTGGCGGAACGGTATACGCAGGGCACTCAAAATGCCCCGGTCCTCGCGGCCTTGTGGGTTCGAATCCCACCTCCGGCACCAATGTCTGGTCTTCGCTGTCATCGACGCGGATCGTGCTCGTCGTTGGATTGGTTGCTAATTGATTGCGAGCTGGTTGCGAGATGGCATCGAGGTGGATGCGGTCGTCGGGAGCGCCGGACGCGTGCGAATAGCACGCACGGGTTTCCGTCGAAACGGGTGCCTTGCTACTCGAGCCGATGCGTCGCAGCAGCGGCGCACACACAAGAAGGAGACCGATTCATGTTGCCCGTCGCTCGTAAGGCCGGCCAGGTCGTGTTGCTGGCTCTGGTCGCTTCAATCATCTGGACCGCCTCCGCGTCGGCACAGACGCGTGAGTTTGTCGGCAAGCTGGATTCGGTGAGCGAGAAGAAGGTGATCGTCGACAACCGCAAGGGCGACAAGATCTCCTTCTCCAAGACGGACGAGACGACAGTCCAAGGCGAAGGCAAGACGAAGTGGGATGAGCTGAAGAAGAACGACTGGGTCACCATCGATTGGATGATGAAGGACAACCCGCGCAAGGCGTACAAGGTGACCGTGATCCCGCCGCGCGAGGAGGCCGGAGAAGAACAGTAGGCGCGAAGCCCGAATGTCTCTGGCGGGGCTCTCTGTGCGAACAGGGAGCCCCGCTCCGTTTCGGCAATCGGTCACGCACTGCCGCTACTCCTGCGTAGCGAGCCGACGGCGAGCGGCGAGGCTCATCAGGCCCACTCGTTGCAGGCACTCGGCCGTCCGATAGGCTCAGCAAATGCCTGGTAAGCCGCCGCTTCGACCGGATCAGTTCGAACGCTACAAGCGCCATCTGGCGTTGCCCGAGTTCGGCGCCCTGGCACAGCAGAAGCTGCTCGACGCGCGCGTGTTGCTGATCGGCGCCGGCGGCCTCGGCTGCCCGCTGGCCCAGTATCTGGCGGCGGCGGGAGTCGGCACGCTCGGCATCGTCGACTACGACGTCGTCGACGCCTCGAACCTGCAGCGTCAGGTGCTCTACGGCACACGCGACGTCGGGCGACCCAAGGTGGAAGTCGCGCGCGAGCGCATGCTGGCGCTCAACCCGGACGTCAAGGTCGAACCGCACAGCGTGCGCCTGTCGTCCGAGAACGCGCTGGCGATCTTCGCCGACTACGACGTGATCGTGGACGGCACCGACAATTTCCCGACGCGCTACCTCTCGAACGATGGCTGCGTGCTGCTCGGCAAACCGAACGTGCACGGCTCGATCTTTCGCTTCGAAGGGCAGGCGACGGTCTTCGATGCGCGTCGCGGTCCCTGCTACCGCTGCCTCTATCCCGAACCGCCGCCGCCCGGATCGGTGCCGTCGTGCGCCGAAGGCGGCGTGCTCGGCGTGCTGCCCGGCATCATCGCGATGATCCAGGCGACCGAGACCGTGAAGCTGTTGACGGGGCTCGGCGAGCCGCTGATCGGGCGCCTGCTGCTGTACGACGCGCTCGAGATGCGCTTCCGCGAGTTCCGCCTGCGCAAGGATCCGTCGTGCCCGGTGTGCGGCGAAGCGCCGAGCGTCACCGCGCTGATCGACTACGAAGGCTTCTGCGGGATGCCTGCGCACGATCGCGACGAGGCGCCCGTGCGCGAACGCAGCGCTGCGGAAGTCGCGGCGATGCAAGCGCGTGGCGACGCGTTGCTGTTCCTCGACGTGCGCGAAGCGCACGAGTTCGAGACGGCGCGCATCGAGGGTACGCAGCTCGTGCCCCTCACGACCGTCGCCGCGCGTGCCGAAGAGTTCGCCGAGTGGAAGCAGCGTCCCGTCATCGTGCACTGCCACAAGGGCGCGCGCAGCGCCAAGGCCTGCAAGACGCTCGCGCAGCACGGCTTCACGGACGTCTGGAATCTCGCGGGCGGCATCGAGGCCTGGTCGTTGACGGTCGATCCGGACGTGCCGCGCTATTAGCCAGGCTGCTAGCGCGCCACGAGTGAGGAAGGGAATCAATATGGCGAAGTCGGCGATCCCGAATCCGTTGGAGCGAAGACACCTGATCGAGCGCGAGGTGGCGCCCGAGGCTTCGCTGCGGCTGGCCGAGGCGTATCTCGCCGAAGGCCGCGCGTGGGAAGCGATCGCGTTCTTGCAGAAGGCCGGCGCGCAGGATCGCCTCGCGGCGCTCCGCGAAGAGGCGGTGGCGGGCGGCGACTTCTTCCTGGTGCGCGAACTCACGCGCGTGCTCGGCGACGAGCTGCCCACGGCGCGCTGGCGCGACACGTCCGAGGCGGCGGCCGCCGCCGGCCTCGAGCGCTATGCGGCTTCGGCGCATCGCATGGCCGAACGCGCGGCGGGACGATCATGACGCTCCGAAGTTTCGTCGTGCGCGGGCTCGCGAAGGAGGTGGAGGAGGACCTGAACAAGTTCCTCGCCAGCCAGCCGGGCATCGAGATCGTCCACATGGGGCAGAGCGAATCCGCCAACCACATCAGCGTGGTCCTGATCTTCGACGATCCCGGCCCGTTGCTCTGAACCTCCGCTTTGTCTGCTGACTCCATCCCCGCGAAGCCCTCTGGGTCGGTTTGGATCGAGAACGCGCGCTCGCACAACTTGCGCGGTGTCTCGTGCAGCGTGCCGCTGCGCCGGCTGACGGTGATCACCGGGGTTTCGGGATCGGGCAAATCGACGCTCGCGTTCGACACGCTCTATGCGGAAGGCCAGCGGCGCTACGTCGCGTCGCTGTCGACCTACGCGCGCCAGTTCCTCGAGCGCTTGCCGCGACCGCTGGTCGATTCGATCGGGCACCTGCCTCCGGCGATCGCGATCGAACAGCGCAACCGCGTCACCAACGCGCGCTCGACGGTCGGCACCGCGACCGAAGTGCTCGATCTGCTGCGGCTGCTCTTCGCGAAGATCGGCGAGACGCGCTGTCCGGACTGCGATCTGCGCGCGCTGCCGGGCGACGCCGAGGCGGTGGCCGAGCGCATCCTCGCGCGCTTCGAAGGCAAGCGCGTCTCGATCGCGACGCCGCTGCCCGCGGCCAAGCGCAGCGCGCCCGCCGCGCTCCGCGAACGACTGCTCACCGATGGCTACACGCGGCTGCTCGACGGCGCGGGGCAGGTCGCCGATCTCGGCGAGCTCTCCGCGCGCGAGTTCGCGCGGCGGCGCGACGAATGGCTGGTTCTCGTCGACCGGCTGGCGCTGCGCGGCGACGCGGAACGCGCGCGCCTCGTCGAGGCGGTGGCGGCGGCATTCGCGCGCAGCGACGGTGAAGTGATCGTCGTCGTCGAGAACGGCGAGCGCGCGCGCTTTCGCGAAGGCTTCGCGTGCGACGGCTGCGGGCGCCGCTTCCCGGCGCCCGAGCCGGCGCGCTTCTCGTTCAACAGCCCGCTCGGTGCGTGCGAGACCTGTCAGGGTTTCGGTCGCGTGTCGGCGATCGACCTCGCGCGCGTGATCCCCGATCCCGCGCGCTCGCTCGAAGCCGGCGCAATCGCCCCGTTCACGACGCCGATGGGTCGCGCGCTGCAGAAGGACCTGCTCGTCGCCTGCAAGCGCTTGCGCATCCCCACGAAGCGGCCGTGGAACGAACTCGACGACGCGCAGCGAACTCTCGTCGTCTCGGGCGACGAAGACAGCGGCGGCGACTGGTACGGCGTGCGCGGCTTCTTCGAGTACCTGGAGAAGAAGCGCTACAAGGTGCAGGCGCGCGTGTTGATTGCGCGCTACCGCCGCTTCGACCTGTGCCCCGACTGCACCGGCACGCGGCTGCGCAGCGACGCGCTTGCGGTGTTCATCGACGGTCGCCACATCGGCGACGTGACGCGGATGACGATCGACGAGCTGCATGCGTGGCTCGCCGATCTGGCGCTTTCATCCCAGCAGTTCGCGATCGCCGGGCGGCTGCTCGACGCGCTGCGCGCGCGCGTTCGCACCGCGCACGAGGTTGGTCTCGGCTACCTCGCGCTCGACCGCCAGATGCGCACGCTCTCGGGCGGCGAGGCGCAGCGCATCCAGCTCGCGACCGCGCTCGGCGGCACACTCACCGCGACGCTCTACGTGCTCGACGAGCCGTCGGTCGGACTGCACGCGCGCGACGTCGCGAAGCTGCTCGCGGTGCTGCGCGCGATCCGCGACCAGGGCAACACGGTGGTCGTCGTCGAGCATGCACCTGAGATCATCGCGGCGGCGGATCACGTAATCGATCTCGGTCCCGGCGCCGGTCGGCTCGGTGGCAAGCTGCTCGTCGAAGGCAGTGTCGCCGCGGTGCGCGATACCCCCGAGTCACTCACCGGACGCGTTTTGCGCGGCGACTTCGCGACGCGGCCGCGGCCGCGCCGGCGCGCGCGCGGCAAGCTGCGGATCGTCGGCGCGCGCGCCCACAACCTGAAGGACGTGACGGTCGAGATTCCGCTCGGGCAGCTGGTCTGCGTGACGGGCGTCTCGGGCGCAGGCAAGTCCAGCCTGGTGCGCTCGGTGTTGGTGGGACACCTACAGCGCGATCCCGACCGCGGCGAATGCGATGCGATCGACGGGCGGGGCGCCATCGCCGAAGTCGTGATGGTCGAGCCGACGCCGCCGGTGCGCAGCCCGCGCTCCAACCCGGCCACGCTGTCGAAGGCGTTCGACGGCATCCGCAAGCGCTTCGCCGCAACGCGCGAGGCGCGGGATCTCGGCGTCGATGCGGGCTGGTTCTCGTTCAATCGCCCCGGAGGTCGCTGCGAGGCGTGCGAAGGCGCCGGCGAAGTCGTCGTCGAGATGCACTTCCTCGACGACCTGCGCGTGCCGTGTGATCACTGTAACGGCACCCGCTACCGGCCCGAGGCATTGCGCGTTCGCTTTGCCGGTCGCTCGATCGTCGAGGTGCTCGACATGACGCTCGATGAGGCGACAAGTTTTTTTGCCGGGCAGGCCGACATCGCGCTGCGCTTGCGCCCCTACGTGCGCGTCGGCCTCGGCTACCTGACGCTCGGCCAGCCGCTGTCGACACTGTCGGGCGGCGAGAGCCAGCGCCTGCGCATCGCCGCGGCGCTCAGCGAGGAGCGCGCGCGCACGCTCTACGTGCTCGATGAACCGACGACCGGCCTGCATCCGGCCGACGTCGAAGTCTTGCTCGCGTGCCTCGATGAACTGCTCGACGCGGGCTCCTCGGTGATCGTCGTCGAACACAATCTCGATGTGGTGCGCCGTGCCGACTGGGTGATCGACATCGGCCCCGAAGGCGGGCCGGGTGGCGGTCGCGTGGTTGCAGTCGGCACGCCCGCGGCGATCGCACGCGCGGCGGATTCCGTGACCGGCGCCGCACTGCGCGGTGCGTTCGATCCGGTCGCCGCTCCGAGAATCTAGGAGCAGCCGTGTCGCATCGCGTCGCACCGCCCGACGACATCAGCCCGGACGAGTTCTTCACGCGCTGGGTGCCGGAGGCGATCGCCAGCGACCCGGCACGCCGCGCGCGCCTCGGCGCTGCGCCGATCGATCTCGAGTTCACGCTCGAAGGGGAGGGCGGCGGCATCTACACCGTGCTGATTCGCGACGGCGTGATGCACGGCAGCGTGGGTTCGCTGGCCGAAGCGCAGTTGCGCGTGCGTACCGACGTCGAGACGTGGCGACAGCTCAACCGCGGCGAGATCTCCGCTCCCGAAGCGTTCCTGCGCCGCCGCGTGCACCTGCACGGCAAGCTGCTGCTGGCGGTGAAGCTGCACTTGATTCTGGGGTAGACGCGCGGCGGAAGCGGACGGGAATCGAACCCGCCGAAGCCGTGTCGCCACGGCTTCCACCGGATTTGAAGTCCGGGGCCGGCACCAGCGCGACGAACGCTTCCATCGGCAGTCTAACCCGAGTCGAGTCCCGTTGAGCGCTTCACGCACTTCGCGTGAAAAAGAATGCAACAGTGCTCCCGTTGCGCGCGCGCCGGCGTAAACTGCGCACGTGACCGCGTACTCGCTCCCCGACGCCGCTCGTTTCTTCGGCATCACGCCGGCGCGGCTGCGCTACTGGGAACGCAACGCGCTGGTACGCCCGAGTGCAGGCGAAGCCGATGCACCCGCATTCGGCTTTCGCGACCTCGTCTGCATCAAGGCGATCCTGGTGCTGCTCGATCACGGCGTGCCGCTGCGCCGGATCCGCCGCACCGTCGAAGCGGTGCGCGAGCGCATTCCCGAGTTGGATCAGCCGGTCGCGCAGCTGCGCGTCTGGATCGACGGCTCGGAGCGCGTCGTGGTGCGCTACGGCGACGCGCTCTACGAGCCATCGGGTCAGATGGTGATCGATTTCACGCTCTCGCCCGCGCGTCCCGACGACGTCGCGCCGCTGCGACCGCCGGGTGTCCCCGCTGCCGAGTCCGATCCGGAGACCGCGCTCGAATGGTTCGAGCGCGGCTGTCGCCTCGACGCGCGGCCCGAAACCTTCGACGAAGCGGCCGATGCGTACCGACGCGCGCTCGCGGCCGATCCGGATTTCGCCGACGCGCACTGCAATCTCGGCGCGATCCACCACCAGCGCGACCAGCGCGACGCCGCGCGCGGCTGCTACGAAGAGGCGCTGCGCCGCGATGCAGCACATGTCGAGGCGAACCTGAATCTGGCCGGCATCCTGGAAGAAGAGAACCGCTGCGAGGCGGCGCTCTCCCATTACAAGGCGGCGCTGCGCGCGGATCCGCTGCGGACCGACGCCCATCTCGCAACGGCGCTGCTCTACGAGAAGCTCGGCGTGCACCGCCGCGCCCGCGAACACTGGCGGCGCTATCTGCACTGCGCTCCGGCGGGAGCCTGGGCGGAGATCGCAAAGAAGCGCGTCGAAGAAGCCGAGTGAACCTCTAGTCAGTGACGTGGATCATCTCGGTGTGCACGATGTCGTCGGCGAGCAGCACCTCCAGCTTCCAGTCACCGCGCGGGGCGTCTTCGAAGTCGTAGCTGTCGGACATATAGACGCGCTGGAAGCGACGCTGCTTCTTTTCGCGGACGACGCTGCCGTCCGGATCGACCCATCGCACGTTGATGTAGCTACCCCACGGAAGATGGTGCGGACTGATCCGCGCCCACCACTGCAACGCGCCGTCCTTCGCGCGCACGCTGGTCTGCGGCGCGGGAACCTTCTGATCACCGCCGCTGCTCTGCGCGGGACCGTCGCCGAAACCGGACTCCGCGATCACCGGGAAGATCATGCGTTCGAGTTCGCGCTCGGCTTGCAAGCGCAGCGTGCCCTTGGTGCCCGAGCGCCAGACCGCCTGCTCGGCGAAGAACACCGCTTTGCGATGGTCGCCCGAGTCGCGATATGCCCGCGCGAGCGCGAGCAGAACCGAGGGCGGGTTCGCATCGAGAAAGACTGCGCGGCGATAGGCGACCACCGCGTCCGCCGGTCGGCCCGCGGCGGCCAGCATCTCGCCGCGCTGGACCGCGACGCGCGGATCCTTTGGTTCCTGGACTTCGGCGGCGGCGAGCGTCACGAGCGCGCCTTCGATATCGCCCGCCTGGCGCTGGCGCGTTGCGGTCTCCAGCAGCGGATCGGTTCTCGTGCGGTCGTAGGAAGGCTTATCCGTGAGCTCTCCGCGCCGATGCGCGACCAGGTACGCGAGGCGTCCCTGCATTTCGTTGAAACGCTCATCGAGGCGCGGCGGCGACGTGATCGGCTTCAGCTTCTGATCGAGGCCGCGCACGACGTCGATGCGGGACTCGACCGCCGGGTGTGAGTAGAGATACGGGGGGATGAAACCCTCGGGCCCCTGCTCCTTCTCCAGCAGGATGCGCTCGAAGAAGCGCACCATTCCGTCCGGGTGCCAGCCCGCACGAGTCAGGAAGACGGCACCGACGCGATCGGCCTCGTCCTCGAACTGACGGGTGTACTGGAGCTGGAGTGCGACGTTGAGACCCTGTGCGGCGACCAGCGGTCCCGCGCTGCCCGTCGCGGCCCCGGCCGCGAGCCCCGCGAGCGTCGCGAGGATGTTCGGGATCGCGATTTCCTGCGCGAGGCGCGCCTGATGGCGGCCTTTCACGTGCGCGAGTTCATGCGCGAGCACACCGGCCAACTCTTCGACGTTGCCCGCGGTCAGCAGCGTGCCCGAGTGCATGTAGATGTAACCGCCCGGCACCGCGAACGCGTTCAGCTCCGGATTCACGATCACGCGGAAGCGGTAGTCGAACGGCTGCTCGCCGAGGCTCTCGACCAGCACGTTGCCGAGATCGCTCATGAACTCGAGCACCGCGAGGTCGGTGACGATCGGCAGCACCTGCTGCACCTTCTGATCGAATTGCCAGCCGAGTTCGCGCTCGCTGTCGGCCGACATGCGCTGGCGTCCCGGGATCGGATCGAAGGTCGTGCCGTCGTCCTGGATGCAGCCTGCGACGCCGAGCGCGACGGCGACAGCGAACAGCGCGCGAGCGATCAGGACTCGGACTGCCATCGCAACACGGGCTTGCGTGCCGCGCGTGTCTCGTCGAGGCGCGCGAGCCGCGTGCGGTGCGGAGCGGTGCGCACGTGTTCGGGGTCGGTTCGCGCTTCCTCGGCGATCGCGAGCATTGCGTCGGCGAAGCGGTCGAGGCCTTCCAGGCTCTCGCTCTCGGTCGGCTCGATCATGATCGCGCCGTGCACGATCAACGGGAAGTACACCGTGGGCGGGTGGTAGCCGTAGTCGATCAGGCGCTTGGCGACGTCGAGCGTGGTGACGCCGAACGGCTCGAGGTCCTTGTCCGAGAGCACACACTCGTGCATCACCGGCTTGTCGATCGGGACGTGCCAGGCGCCGCGCAGCCGCGCGAGCAGGTAGTTGGCGTTCAGCACCGCCATCTCCGCGCAGAGCCGAAGTCCATCGGGTCCGAGCGAGCGCAGATACGCCCACGCGCGCACGAACATCCCGACGTTGCCGAAGTGTGCGTGCAGGCGGCCGATCGAGCGCGGGAACTCGTAGTCGAGCGCGAAGCCCTCGCCTTCGCTGCCGGCGCGCTTGCGCACCATCGGAACCGGCAGGTAGGGCGCCAGGATGTTCTTCACGCCGACGGGTCCCGCGCCGGGTCCGCCGCCACCGTGCGGCGTCGAGAAGGTCTTGTGCAAGTTGAAGTGCATCACGTCGATCCCGAGATCTCCGGGCCGCGCGATGCCGAGCAGCGCGTTCAGGTTGGCGCCGTCGCCGTAGACGAGGCCGCCCTGGGCGTGCACGAGGTCGCAGATCTCGGCGATGTGCGTCTCGAAGAGTCCGAGCGTGTTCGGGTTGGTGATCATCAACGCGGCGACATCGGGTGTCATCGCGTTCGCGACAGCTTCCGGGTGCAGGATGCCGTCGCGGCCGGACGGGATCGTCACCACCCGGTAATCGTTCAGCGCGGCGCTCGCCGGGTTGGTGCCGTGCGCCGAGTCCGGCACCAGCACGATGTTGCGCTCGTCACCACGGTGCTCGTGGTAGGCGCGGATCATCATGATCCCGGCGAGTTCGCCCTGCGCGCCCGCGGCCGGCTGCAGGCTCACGCGATCCATCCCGGAGACCTCGGCGAGCGCCTGCTCGAGTCGCCAGCACAGTTCGAGAACGCCCTGCGCGGTGGCGACCGGCTGCAGCGGGTGGATGCGCGCGAAGCCCGGCAGGCGCGCGGCCCACTCGTTGATCTTCGGGTTGTACTTCATCGTGCAGGAGCCGAGCGGATAGAGACCGAGATCGACGGCCGCGTTCCAGGTGGAGATCCGCGTGAAGTGCCGAACCACGTCGACTTCGGATAGCTCCGGCAGCGCGGGAAGATCGTCGCGCAGGTAGCCCGCCTCGAAGATCGACTCGGGCTCGGTCACCGGCACGTCGGCTTCCGGAATCGAATACCCGGTGCGTCCCGGGCGGCTGCGTTCGAAGAGCAGCGGTTCCTCCCACGAGAGACCGTAGGTCGCGTGACCGAGTCGCTCGGGGCCGGCGTCCTCTCCGCGTTCGCGGCTCACGGCTTCCTCCCAGCGAGCACCGCGACGAGGCGATCGATCGCATCGCGTGTGGCGAGTTCCGTCACGCACACGAGCAGCGAAGATCCCAGCTCGGGCGCGTAGGGGGTGAGGTCGAGGCCGCCGATGATCCCGGCATCGAGCGCGCGCGCGAGAGCCACCGCTGCATCGGGCACCGACACGACGAACTCGTTGAAGGTGGGCGCCGCGAGCGGCAGCGCGAGGCCCGGCGTCTGGCGGATCTGCTGCTTCAGGTACTCCGCCTTCGCAAAATTGAGTCGCGCGAGCTTCGCAAGACCGACGCGGCCGAGCAGCGACAGGTAGACCGTCGCGATGAGGAGACACAGTCCCTGGTTGGTACAAATGTT
>CAYGWM010000100.1:13579-15614 GCA_964353555.1 uncultured Spirochaetales bacterium | reverse complement strand
GATCTTCATCGACACCGGCATGTCGCAGATCAGCTCGGCCAGCGGGTGATCGAGGAACGGCACGCGTCCTTCGATCGAGTGCGCCATCTCCGAGCGGTCGCCGAGGAAGTTGAGGAGCTTGTTCGGGAAGAAGGACTTCAGCCACAGCCACATCGATTGATTCAGCGCATCGCGCGGGGAGCCTTCCGGCAGGTCGATGCGGTTCAGGAAGACCTGGAACGGATCGCGCGCGCCGAACTCCGCGGCGAAGCCGGGCGCGAGCAGCGGCTGCATGCGTTTGCCCACGATCGCGCGGTTGCGGATCCAGGTCGGCACGTAGCCGAGCACGCGCTCGACGGCGTCGGTCGGGAGTGCGTCGCCGGTGGGAACACCGAAGCCGCCGAGGTGCCGGTTGGCATCATGCAGCGCGGCGACGCGTCCCTGCTCCGTCGCCGCGTCCTGGCCGGACACGCCGTAGCGGATCATGTCCTCGCGAAAGAACGGGTAGCCGCCGAGCAGTTCGTCCGAGCCCTCGCCGGTGAGCACCACCTTGAAGCCGAAGTCGCGCACCTTCTCGCTGAGCAGATACTTGGCAACCGAGTTCGCGTTGGCGGTGATCGTCTCGCAGTGCGCGACCGAATCGGCGAAGTGATCGGCGAGCAGATCCTCGGGCATCCGGAACACATGGAAGTTTGCGCCCGCCTGCTTGGCCATCTCCTCGGCGATCGGCCCTTCGTCGAAGGGGCCCTTCTCGAATGCGATCGTAAACGCTTCGAGCGGCGCCGAATGCAGCGACGCCGCCATGCCGAGCACGGCGCACGAGTCGAGACCGCCCGAGAGGTACACGCCGACCGGTACGTCTGCGCGCAGCCGCAGCCGGATCGACTCGAGCAGCGCTTCGCGCATCCGCTCGACGTGCTCGGCCTCGCTGCGTTCGGGCGCGGGATGCTCGGCGGTCGGGTATTGGAGGTCGTAGTACGGAACGACCTGGAAGCGCTGGCGCGTCGCGAGCAGGTAATGGCCGGGCGGCACCTGGTAGACGCCCTCGAACATCGTGCGATCGCCGTCGGCGACCATGTGCAGATCCTGGAACACCGACTCGTGATCCCAGCGCGCCGGCACGCCGGCCGCGAACAGTGCCTTCGCTTCCGACGCGATGTGGAGCTTGCCCTCGTGGTGGGCATAGAACAGCGGCTTGATGCCGAAGCGGTCGCGCGCCGCGAAGAGCAGCCCGCTGCGCTCGTCCCAGACGACGAACGCGAACTCGCCGCGCAGCTCGCGCAGGCAGTGCGTGCCGAGCTCCTCGTAGAGATGGAGCACGATCTCGGAGTCGGAGCGCGTGCGCAGCCGGTGGCCGCGTCCCTCGAGCTCGCGCTGGATCCGCTCGTAGTCGTAGAACTCGCCGTTCACGACTGCGTGGATCTGCTCGTCCTCGTTGGCGATCGGCTGGTCGCCGGTCGTGAGGTCGATGATCGAGAGCCGCGCGTGTCCCATGCCGACGCGCGCGTGCGGCGCCACCCAGATGCGCTGGCCATCCGGACCGCGGTGGTGAAGCGCTCGCGTGGCGCGCCAAAGTGCCTCCTCCTCGACCGGGCCGTTCGTCGAGAACATCGTCACGATTCCACACATGCTGATTCTCCCGTGATCATGCGGCGGACCTCCGCCGAACTGAGTAGTGCGGTCGCGACGACCGCGAGCATCGCCGCGCCGGCGAGCGCACAGCCGGCCGCCGGACCGATCGCTCGCGCCAGAAAGCCGCACGCGAGATTGCTGAGCGGCGCCATGCCGAGGAAGCCGAGCGCGTGGACCGAGAGCACGCGCCCGCGGTTGGCGCTGCTCGCGTCCTGCTGGAACAGCGACCGGCTGGTGTTGAAGAAGAGCGAGTGCAGCACGCCCCAGGCGAACACGATCGCCACGAACGCCCAGAACGGCGGAGTCGCCGCGATCGCGAAGAGACAGCCGGATACACCGATGAGTGCCACCAGGAACACCCGGCCCTGGCGCCGCAGCCCGCCGCGCAGCAACACGGCGAGCGACCCGGCCATCGCCCCGAGCG
>CAYGWM010000100.1:12284-13479 GCA_964353555.1 uncultured Spirochaetales bacterium | reverse complement strand
GGCCCTGTGAGCGCGATCACACCGGACGGGAGTGGCGAGCGGAGCGCGGTCGACCGGATCGTCTCGGTCCGGCATGCTGCGACGACTCGCCTCGGTAGGTCCCGGGGAACGAGACTCGTGACAGACATGGATCTGCGAAACGTATTGATCGAGATTCACACGGCGCTCAATGAACAGGGAATCGATCACGCGCTGATCGGCGGGCTCGCGCTCACCGTTCATGGCGCCCCGCGCGCGACGATCGATCTGGACTTCATCGCCGATGGCGATCGCGACGGCGATGTCGATGCGTTGATTCGTTCGCGCGGCTACGAGTGCCTGCAACGGAACGAGAATGTCGGCAACTACCTCTCTCCCGATCGCGAGCGAGGGCGGATCGACTTCTTGTTCGTGAGGCGCCCACTCGGACGAGCCATTCTGGAGCGCGCGGCGTCTCACGAGGTTCTCGGGCAGCATCTCCGTGTCGCGGATGCCGCGGATCTGATCGGACTAAAAGTTCAGTCCTCGAGCAACGACCCGAGGCGTCGTGGTCGCGACATGGCCGATGTCGAACGACTGCTGGAAAGCGGCGACGTGGATCTCGATCGGGCGCGAAAGTACTTTCAACTCTTCGATCGCGAGAGCGAGTTGGACGGGCTGCTCGCTGCAAGGGCGCGCGTATGATCCGACTGACCGAACGAGACTGGGCCGACTTCCGCGAAGACGGCTTCTCGGAGGCGCGCCGCCGCGACTTCGATGCTTCGGTGCGCGCTTGCGAAGCGTGGGACCGCGCCCATCCGGTGACGCTCGAAGGTGTCCTCGACTGGATCGACCAGCTCCGCGCGGCGTTCGGCGAGCCCGAGGTAGACCCGACGCCGTGGCGGGGGAACGATTTTCGGCTGTAGGCTGCTGCGATAGGCTCGCGCTGTGACCGCATTGCGACCGCTCCCGCCGCAGCCCGTTTCGGTGCCGTGGCCGACCCGCGAATGGCCGACCGCGGACTTCGATACGCGCGTCGATGCGGCGTCCGTGCGCGCCGCGGCCGGCGCCGCATTCGCGCCGGGATCGCGTCACGGCGAGACGATCGCGCTCGTGGTCGTGCATCACGGGCGGCTCGTCTTCGAGCGTTACGCGGACGGCAAGGGCGCTGGCGACACGTTCCCGTCGTGGTCGATGGCGAAGAGCATGCTGCACGCGGCGGTCGGCATGCTGGTCG
>CAYGWM010000100.1:10870-12184 GCA_964353555.1 uncultured Spirochaetales bacterium | reverse complement strand
TACTCGAGCGGCACCAGCAACATCGTCGCGCGGATCGCGGGCGACGCCGTCGGCGGCGGCGAGGACGCGATGCGCGCATTCCTCCACGAACGGCTCTTCGATCCGATCGGCATGCGCAGCGCGAGGCCGCGCTTCGATGCGGCCGGCACCTTCATCGGTTCCTCGTACGTGTTCGCGACCGCGCACGACTTCGCGCGCTTCGGCCTGCTCTATCTGCGCGACGGCATCTGGGACGGCGCGCACCTGCTGCCGCGCGGCTGGGTCGATCACGCGCGCAGCGAAACGCCGGCGTCGATCGGTCGCTACGGCGCGCATTGGTGGCTGGCCCGCGACGGCTCGGGGATCTTCACGGCCAACGGCTTCCAGGGACAACACATCGTCGTCGATCCCGCGCGCGATCTGGTCGTGGTCCGCCTCGGTGTGTCGACACCGGCGCAACGCGTTGACGTCGTACACGGTCTCCACGCGATCGTGACTGCGTTCCCGTCACTCCCCGAAGTGTTGGAGACGCGATGAGCGGACGGCTCGCGGACAAGGTGGCGATCGTAGTCGGCGGCGGGCAGACGCCCGGCGAGACGATCGGCAACGGGCGCGCCACTGCGGTGCTCTTCGCGCGCGAGGGAGCGCGGGTTCTCGTCGTCGATCGGAGCCTCGTGGCCGCGCAGCAGACGGCCCTGCAGATCGCGAGCGAGGGCGGGTCGGCCGTCGCGTACGAAGCCGACGCGACGAGCGAGGCCGCGTGCGCCGCGCTGATCGCAGACGCCGTCGAGCGCTGGGGCCGCATCGACGTGCTGCACAACAATGTCGGTATCGGCGGCGGCGACAGCGGTCCTGCGCACCTCGACGAAAGTGCGTGGGACAGGATCCTGCAAGTGAACCTGAAGAGCGTCGTGCTGCCCTGCAAGCACGTGCTGCCCGTGATGCGGCGCCAGCGCAGCGGATCGATCGTCAACGTCTCGTCGATCGCCGCGGTCTGCGCGACGCCGATCGTCGCGTACAAGGTCTCGAAGGCGGGCATCAACGCCTATACCCAGTCGCTCGCGGTCGGAAACGCCAAGCACGGCATTCGCGCCAACGTGATCATGCCGGGTCTGATGAACACGCCGATGGCGATCGAAGGGATCGCGGGCGCGCTCGGGATCGCCCGCGAAGACCTGATCCGCCAGCGCGACGCGCAGGTGCCGCTGCGCGGGAAGATGGGAACCGCCTGGGACGTCGCCTACGCCGCGCTCTTCCTCGCGTCTGACGAAGCCCGCTTCATCACCGGAGTCGCGCTGCCGGTCGACGGCGGCCAGAGCGCGCGGGTGGGATGAG
>CAYGWM010000100.1:3731-10770 GCA_964353555.1 uncultured Spirochaetales bacterium | reverse complement strand
TTGACGTCGATGACGCGCTCCACCGTGCGCCCGTCGGGCAGCCGCACCTCGACCATGTGGGGTCCCGGTGCGAGTTCGAGCCCCTTCGCCGTGCCCGATCCGACCGGCTGCCCGTTGACCAGGATCGAAGCGCCGGGCTCCGCCTCGATGTTGACCTCGACATTGCGAGGCGGCGGCGGCGGACGCCGAACGCGCGCGGGTGCGGGCGGCGGCGCTGCCGAAACCGCCGGCGGAGCGACCGCGGGCTCGGTCACCGCAGCCCCCTTCGCCACAGGCTCCGTCGCCGCAGCCTCGGGCGCCGACGGGGCTGCCGCTTCGGCGCTGTCGGCGGCGGGCGCCGCCATCGCAGGGGCAGTCGGAACCGCGACCGGCGGCAGCAGTGCCGTGGATGCGTCCGGCGTCTGGATCTCGGCGACCGGCGGCTGCGCGGCGGCGCTCTCCGCCTGGTGGGGCGGCGGCGCCGACACCGACGGCGGTGCCACCTCAGGCGCCCCGACCGCGACGCCTGCCGGCGCCACGCTGGGGCGCAGCGTCTCGAGCATCTGTGAGGTCAGGAATCCAACAACGTACGCGGCGGCGAGCGCTGCGGGCACGACCAGCCAGCGCAGCAGCGAGTCCCGGCGCCGAGCGTCGCGCGGCAGGGTCTTCGAAGCAACGCCGATTCGTGTCGGAGCGACGGTGGCCGGTGCGGCGTCGCGGAGGGCCGCGCTCGCGGCACGCGGAGCGGAGGGCTCGCGCGCCGGCGCAGCGGCGGCAGCGCGTGCGGACATCGGCGGGCGAGGCGTCACCGGGGTCTCACGAGCCGCCGGCTCGCGCTTCGGGCCCGGCGGGCGCGGAGGCGCAGCAGTGGCGACGGCGCGCGCGCCCAGCGGATCTGACGGCGGCCGCTCCGCCATGGTCGCGGGCGCCAGTCGCCGCGGCGGCGACTCGACCGGCGCGCGCTGCTCGCGCGCAGTGCTCGCGGCCGGCTCGCGGCTCAGCGCAGCGAACTCGGCCAGGATCGCCGCGGCTTCTTGGCGCAGGCGGCCGGGAACGCCACCGGAGCGCTCATGGAGCCGCGTAACCGTCGGGGCGTCGAAGCGCGCGCGCAGCGCGGCGTTGGCACCGCTGCGCGCGAGTTCCGTACGCACCCAGGCCTCCGCTTCCTCGCCGCTCATCGGCGCATCGAGCGCGAGCACGGTCGTGCCGGACTGGAACGCATTCGCGAGCTCAGCGGCGAGCCGCTCGTCGCGCACCGCGAGCAGCGCATGCACGGAGCCCGCGCTGCGCCGCACGAAATCGAAGAGCCACATCTCCGTGCGCGGCGCCAACGCGTCGGCGTCGTCGAGGAGCAGCAGCACGCGGCGCGTTCCGGGCTGCTCGACGGCGCGCACGAGCGCGACACGCGGCGTGCCCTCCCACGGAGCCCCGAGCGCATCGAGGACGGTACGCGCCAGCGTCTCGGGATCGAGGCCGCTCGCCGAGAGGCGGACCGGGACCGCGTGCCGGCCCACGCGCGCCGCGAGCACCGCGAGCAGCATCGACTTGCCGGAGTCGTGCGGACCGCGCAGCACGCGCATCGGCCGCTCCACGTCGCACGCCCATTCCTCGAGCGAGGCCAGCACCCGCTCGGCGTCGGCATACGGCACGTACGTCGCGGCTTCGGTAGTGGCCGCAAAGGCGGTGGCGTCGCCGCTCAAACGGATCCCCCTCCTACGCAGAGGGACGCGGGGCCGGCCCCACTCCTCTGCCCATCGAAGTCGCAGCCTAGCCGGCGGGCTCGCGAGCCGCCCGCCGACGATGGGGCACACGAGGGTCGATTGCGAAGTCCGGCCTCGCAGCGGACGCTGCGTGTATTGGATCACGATATACACGAATGGGTGTGAAATAGAACTCGGGATTCGTAGAAGCTCGAGCTCGGCGTCGTGTCATTGGAATCGCCCGTGGTGGGCGGGGTCCACAAGCCGTTCATTGGCCCGTCCGCGTGGGCCTCGCTAAGCTATGCGCATGAAACGTACAAATCTTGTGCTTCGAGAGGATCTGCTGGAAGAAGCCACTCGGCTCTCCGGCGAAAAGACCTACTCGCGCGCCGTCGAGCGGGCGCTCGAAGAGTTCGTGCGGCGCATCAAGGCGCGTCAGATCCTCCAGCTGCGCGGCTCGGGCCTCTGGGAAGGCGATCTCGCAGCGATGCGCGGCGATCGGCCGGTGCCGCGCCGTAGCCGACGAGCGTGATCCTCGTCGACACGTCGGTTTGGATCGACGTCTTGCGCCGCTCTCGTCCGCTCGATCTCGCCGCGCTCGTGGACTTCGACGAGATCGTCACCTGTCTACCCGTGGTCCAGGAGGTGCTCCAGGGCTTCGCAGATGAGCGCGCATACCGGTTGGCGCGTGACGCGATGCTGGCGCTCCCGATCGTCGAATCGCCGCTTTCCGAGGGCGCAGTTCTGGAAGCCGTCGGACTCTACCGGGCTGCGCGACGCGCCGGGCGTACCGTGCGCTCGTCGGTCGATTGCCTGATCGCCGCGTGTGCCTTGCGCCACGACCTCGAGGTTCTGCACCGCGATCGCGACTACGCTTCCCTTGCCGCCGTCTCGGCTCTCCGCGCTCGCGCGATCTGACTCACTCCATGTGCCTTCCCCACAGAGCTCCTCGAAGCGCGCGAGCGCCGCATCGGCGTCTTCCACTCCCCGGCGATTCCAAGCAAGCAACTGATGCACGTCGGATTGCATGTCGGGCGCGAGTTCCGCCAGCGCGCTGAGCGAATCGCGGTACGCGTCGGGACCGAGTTCGCCCATCACCGCGCCGAAGCGCAATGAGCGGTGGTCGGAGATGACCGCGTCGTCCGCAAAGTGCGCGCGAGCGCCATCCCAGTCTCTCTCGGCGACAGCACGGGCGAAGCCGCCGGCGGCGAAGCGAAGCGCGGTTTCCTCGAACGCGGCGCCACCGGGCGCCCCGGTCCACACGGAGCGATCGAGGCAGATGTGGTCGCCGAGCGTCGCGATCAGCGTGCTCGAAGCCCGAAACCCTGGCCGTCGTGCAGGATCTCGAGGCGCGCCGCGGGATCTGCGACGCGCGCCGCGTTGGCGAGCGCGTGGAACCCGATGAGCCCCGCGCCGCGCAGGTCGCGTCCGCCCACGGCAACGAGCTGGTCTCCGACGCGCAGCTCCTCGACCGGACCCCGCAGAGTCGCACAGAAGCAGTGCCGGGCGTCAAGTTATTGCGTCGTCAGGTTATTCGAACAACCTGACAAGACCGAAAACCTGACGCCCGGCACCTGGCGTAGAATCGCGGCGACCACAGACCCAGGAGGCGCCATGCCGGGACCGCTCGCGGGCTATCGCATCGTCGACTGCACGGCGATGATCACCGGGCCGCTCGCCACGATGATCCTCGCCGACCAGGGCGCCGAGGTACTGAAGATCGAGCCGCCGGGGATCGGCGACGTGATGCGCCAGATCGCGACCCAGCGCGGCGGCATGTCGGCGTTCTTCGCCGGCTGCAACCGCAGCAAGCGCTCGGCGGTGATGAACCTGCGCGACGAAGCCGGCCGCGCGCTGCTGAAGCGGCTCATCGCCCGCGCCGACGTCTTCGTGCAGAACTTTCGGCCTGGCGTCGTCGAGCGGCTCGGTCTCGACGAGCCGGCGCTGCGCGCGCTGCGGCCCGATCTGATCTACGTGTCGCTGAACGCGTTCGGCGAGACGGGCCCTTTCGCGACGCGTCCCGCCTACGACCACATCCTCCAGGGCATGTCGGGCATGGCGGCGGTGCAGGGCGTCGGCGCGCCGGCCTACGTGCGCAACATGATCTGCGACAAGGTGACGGCCTACACCGCCGCGCAGGCGATCACCGCGGCGCTGCTCGCCCGTGAGCGCGGCCACGGCGGCCAGCACGTGCGGCTCTCGATGCTCGACGCGTCGCTCGCGTTCCTGTGGCCCGACGGCATGGCGAATCACACGATCCTCGAGGACGACGTCCAGCTTCAGCCGCCGCTCTCGGCGAGCTACGTGATGATCCACGCGCTGGACGGCCTGCTCTCGATTGCGATCGTGACCGACGCGCAGTGGCACGGACTCTTCCGCGCCGTCGCGCGTCCGGATCTGATCGCAGATCCGCGCTTCGCCACCGCCGCCGCGCGCTCTGCGAACCTCGTGGCGCTGCTCGCCGAACTCGGCGGCGGCAAGCTGGACATGAAGGTGGACGAGGCGATCGAGCGACTCGCGGCGGAGGACGTTCCGTGCGGCCCGGTGCTCGCGCTCGAAGAGATTTCCGACCACCCCCAGGTGGTCGCGAGCGGCACGCTCGTCACCAGCGTGCATCCCGCGCTGGGCCGCATCCGCGAGCCGCGTCCGCCGGTACGCTTCGCTGCGACGCCCGCCTCGATCCGCCATCCCGCCCCGTCGCTCGGCGAGCACACCGCGGAGGTACTCGCCGAACTCGGCCTCACGGAAGCGGAGATCCACGAGCTACGCGTGCAAGGCGTCGTGGTCTGAGGGCCGGCGGCCGGATGAAGAAGACGATCGCGGCGGTCGCCGCCGGCCTGATCGGGCTCGGCGCCGCGGCCTGGCTGGTCGACTGCAACCACTACGTGTTGCGTCCGGATCCGGCGCTCGACTTCGCGAGCACGACCTCCGACGGCACGCGCTTCGTCTACGACGTGCCGCTCGATCCGGCGAGCCCGTGGCCGAAGTTTCGCGCCGACGCGCGCCAGACCGGTCGGAGCGCCGTGCGTCCGGCCCGCTCCGACGCACGGCCGTGGACCTTCGCGACCGGCAAGGGCGTCTTCAGCTCGCCGGTGATCGACGGCGACGGGACCGCATACATCGGCTCGGCCGATCACTCCTTCTACGCGATCCGCGCCGATGGATCGCTGAAATGGAAGTTCCTCACCGGCGAGATCATCGACTCGTCGGCACTGCTCGACGACCAGGGGCGCGTCTACGTGCCGTCCGGCGACGCGCATCTGTACGCGCTCGATCGCGAGACCGGCCGCGAGCTGTGGAAGTTCCGCGCGCATACGCCCGCGCAGGTCGAGGCGCTGCACGACATCGAGGTTTTCAACGTCGACTGGTGGGAGGGCAACGTCGCGATGCTCGCAGACGGCACACTGCTCGCCGGCAACGACAACTATCTCTACTACCGGATCGATCGCGACACCGGCACCGATCGAGGTCACCTCGTCAGCAACGAGCTCGGTTGGTCGCTCCCGGCCGTCAACACGCGAACGGGTCGGGTCTTCTTCGGCAGCATGTTCGTCGCGCTGCGCAACCTGTTCGCGTTCGACGCGGCGAGCGGCGAGAAGATCTGGAGCAGCGGTGGGCTCGGCAGCATCGTCAGCTCGCCGCTGCTCACGTCGACGAGCGCCGACGGCGCGGTAGTGGTCGGCGGCTTCGACGGCTACGTGCGCGCGTTCGGCCAACAGAGCGGCCGGCAGATCTGGAAGGTCGCCACGCGCGATCACGTCTACGCGAGTCCGGCGCAGCTCGCAGACGGCCGCATCGTCGTCGCCTCGACCGACGGGAGCGTGTACGCGCTCGATCCCGAGCGAGGCGACGTCGTGTGGGCGTTCGACACGCTCGCGCCGATCCGCTCTTCGCCAGCCGTCGACGGCGAGGATCGCATCTACTTCGGATCGGGCGACGGCCGGCTCTTCGCGCTCGATCCCGACGGGCGGTTGCGCTGGTCGTACCGCTGCATCGACGACGACCGCGACGATCTCAATGGGTCGCCTGGCCTGGGGCCGCACGGGATCCACATCGGCGGCGAGGATGGCTCGATCTGCTTCGTCCCCTACGACTACTGTCTCTCGGAGACCGGTCGCGCGGATCGCCGCTGTGAATCGGGCGCGGGCGAGGCGCTGCCCGATGAGGGGGCGAGACTCTATTTCACGTCGCGTTTCGGCGGCCTCTCGCTCGCGCCGCCCGCCGAGATCGACGCGAACGAGCCGCTCGCCTTCACGCTGTCGGTGCGTGCACACGGCGACACCGAGCTCGCGGCGATCGACAAGGACGACCTCGCGGTCACGTTCTCATCCGGTCGCGCCGCCGTCGAGGTGTCCGCGGATCGTCGCTTCGTGACGATCGTGCCGGAGGCCGCGTGGGCCGGGCCGGAGGGCGGAGTGCTGCGCGTCGATCTGCGCGGCGGCTTTCGCACGGAGCCGTGGCGCCTCGGCTTGAAGGCGTTCGGCGGAACGAAGAGCGGTCGCTTCGAGCAGCGCTTCGACTTCGCCGTGCGGCCACGCGCGCCGGCTGCGATGCCGTACACGGTGCCGCAGCGGCCCGGCGATCCCGCAACGGCCTTCGAGATCGGCCGCCTCGCGGCGCCCAACCCGACGATGCTGCCGTCGTGGAACCAGATCGGCTTCGACTCGATCCGCTGGCTCGGCGGGATCGTCGAGGGGCGCGGCGATCGCGCGGTGCTCTGGTTCGTCGGAGGCCGACACGACGGCGCGACGGGCCGAACGGTCGTGGATCCCACGAACGAGACCCGCTTCGCGCTCGTGCTCGACTGGGACGACTGGCTCGTCACGTTGCACGACGCGGGCCCCTTCACGCTCGACTTCAACGGCTCGTGGGGCATGCCGTATCGGCGCTATCGGGTCGCGACGCGGGCGGCGGCCGATGGCCGGATCGAGCGGCGCCCGGCATTGAACGCCGTCGCCGACTGCGACCAGATCGCCAACTACGGACCGTTCCTGAAGGGGATGGGCATGTCGGAGTGGGACACCGGCCTGATGCACATCTACGGCGGCGCGGACCTGTCGCTGTGGAATGGCGAACGGTCGATGACACCGGCGGAAGTCGGAGACGTCACGCTCGAGGTCGGCGCGACCGAGGCCGTCGCGCGGATCACCGGCGGCCGCATCCGGCGCAGCGAGCACGCGGTGGGCCTGCTGCTCGTCGACGCGCAGAGCGGCCTGCCGGTGTCGCTCAGCTACGCGTTCGTCACCACGGTCGAGACGGACGCGAGCGGCGCCGTCACGGCCGTGCGGGTCCGCTACGAGCCCGGCACGCTGCGCGGCCCCGTGCGCGCCTACTACATGATCGACACGGTCCCAGCGTTC
>CAYGWM010000100.1:0-3631 GCA_964353555.1 uncultured Spirochaetales bacterium | reverse complement strand
TGATCCTCACCGCGCACGACGCGTTCATCCCCGCCGACATCACGCGCGCGAGCCTGTCACTGCTCGACGACGGCCGGCTGATCGAGCTGGGGACCGGCACGCACTGGGTGATGCAGGAGGAGCCGGAGCGCATCGCGCAGCTGCTCGCGAAGTTCTTCGGGAACTGATCGAAAGCGCTAGATCGACACGATCGAGCGACGGCTCGTCGCCGCCGGACGGCCCCATGCCGAGCGACCCGGCTCCGCGACGGCGCCATCGGCGACCGCCACCGCGAGGCGTTCCGCGGCGAGCGCGTTCACGTCGCTCGGAAAACCATGCGACTCCTGGAAGATCTGCGCCACCGTGAGTCCGGTGAACAGATCGCGAACCTCGGGCGGTGCGTGGCCGGCGGCGAGTGCCGCCTGCAGATGCGCTTGCGTCTCGCGCAACGTCATCGGCGTGCGCAGCGCGACCGATTCCGACTGGCAGCCGAGTGCGCGCGCGAGTTCGGTCGCCGGTTCCGCTGCGGCCGCGACGATGCGCAAGCCGCCGCCCGCGGTCATTGCGAGCGCACCGAGCCTCCCCGCGGTCGCGAGCGGCAACCGTTCGGCCGCGTCGATCGCGATCACCAGTGAGGAGCGTTTCGCGCTCCACTCGGCGGCCAGCAGCAGCACGCTTTGCTCGGGATCGTTGCTGGCTTCCAGCCTCAGTTGGGCGAGCACGAACGCACAAAGGGTAGGCGCGTCGATGTCGCCCGCGCTCAGTGTCACCGTGCGCAGCGTACGCCGTAGCCGCTGGACGAGCACGCGGAGCAGCATCGACTTGCCGATGCCGGGTGGCCCGACCAGCAGCGTCGTTTCCTCTCGATCGGCGGTGATGCGCTGCTCGAGCGTTGCGAGCGCTTGCTCGGTCACTGGTCGCGGCAGATAGCGGCGCGTGTCGTCGTTTGCGACGAACAGGTTGAGATGGGGGCTGTGGATGGGAGCCAGCATCGGGGAACTCCAGCAGCAACGTCGTCCAGGTCTCTATGCGTGCGTGGCCCGAGATGGCGCTTGGGTGGCGCGCGTCGCCGCCGATCGGCAATCCGTCGGCAGCCGCGTTGCAGTCGGGCCAGCTATCGTTCGATGCCCGGGGGCGTTGCAGCTACTCTGCCGCCCGCTCGCCCAGCCGAAGAGGAGTTCAGCGTGGCCGACCCGTTCCCCCCTGGCATGCGTTTCGGGATCTTCATCGCTCCGTTCCACCCGACCAACGAGAACCCGGACCTCGCGCTGCGTCGCGACTTTGAGCTCGTCGAGTGGCTCGATCTGCTCGGTTACGACGAGGCCTGGATCGGCGAACACCATTCGGCGGGCTACGAGATCATCGCGTCGCCGGAGCTCTTCATCGCCGCCGCGGCCGAGCGCACCAAGCACATCATGCTCGGCACCGGCGTGTCGTCGCTGCCGTATCACCACCCGCTGATGCTGGCCGACCGCATCAACCAGCTCGATCACCAGACGCGCGGGCGTACCATTTTTGGCGTCGGCCCCGGCGCGCTGCCGAGCGACGCGTTCATGATGGGCATCGACGTGCTGAAGCAGCGCGACATGATGGACGAGGCGATTGGCGTACTCATACCGCTGCTGCGCGGCGAGACGGTGACGCACAAGAGCGACTGGTTCGAGCTGCGCGACGCACGCCTCCAGCTCGCGCCGTTCACGCGCCCGCACATCGAGATCTGCGTGGCGTCTCAGGTGTCGCCGGCCGGCGCGCGCGCGGCGGGCAAGCACGGCGTCGGCTTGCTGTCGATCGGTGCCACCTCGACGGGCGGCTTCAACGCGCTCGCGATGAACTGGAAGATCTGCGCGGGCAAGGCCGAGGAGCACGGTCGCGAGGCGCAGCGCAGCGCGTGGCGATTGGTAGGCCCGATGCACATCGCCGAGACCAAGGAGAAGGCGCGCGAGAACGTGCGATTCGGACTCGGAGACTGGCTGCGCTACTTCCAGGAAGTGGCGGCGTTGCCGCTCGCGCCGGCCGGCTCGATCGACAACGCGATCGACGCGCTGATCGGTTCGGGTCTCGCGGTGATCGGCGATCCCGACGACGCGATTGCGCAGCTCGCGCGACTCGAAACGCAGTCGGGCGGCTTCGGCTGCTTCCTGCAGATGGCGCACAACTGGGCGGACTTCGCCGAAACCAAGCGCAGCTACGAACTCTTCGCCCGCTACGTGATGCCGCGCTTCCAACAACTCAACGTGAATCGCGACGCGAGCATGAACTGGGCAGCCCAGAACCGCCCGACCTTCATCGGCGCGATGGGCAACGCGATCAACCAGGAGATCCAGAAGCACGTCGCCGAGCAGCGCGCCAAGCAAGGCTGATGCTGCTCGTCTCCGATTGGGTCGAGGGCCACTATCACTCTGCGCTGGACGCGGCGGCGCCGGGCGCATCGCGCGTCGTACTGAACCCGGGCGGTGTTGACGGCGATTCGTCGTCGGTCGAAATCGCATTCTTCTCCGGCGACCTGTTCCCGCAGCGCGTTCGCGAGTTCGTGCTGGCGCTGCGCGACGCGAAGCGGTTGCGCTGGCTCCACACCTTCAGCGCCGGCGTCGACAACCCGTGGTTCCAGGCGCTGCGCGCGCGCGGCGTGCGACTCACCACCTCGTCGGGCGCGAACGCGGTGCCGATCGCGCAGACGGTTCTGCTCTACCTGCTGGCACTCTCGCGCGATCTCGCGAGGTGGAGCGACGCGCAACGGAGACACGCCTGGGAGACACACTCGATGGTCGATCTACAGGGCATGACGCTCGGTATCGTCGGACTCGGTCCGATCGGTCTCGAAGTCGCGCGCCTCGGCGCCGCGCTGCGCATGCGGGTGATCGGCGTGCGCCGTACGCCCCGCGGCGACGAACCCTGCGAGACCTGGCCGATGGCGCGACTCGACGAGCTGCTCGCGCAGGTCGATGGGCTGGTGCTGGCGCTGCCGCTCAGCGAGGACACGAAGCAGTTGCTCGACGCACGCCGCTTCGCGCTGATGAAACGCCGCGCCTGGCTGGTGAACGTCGGCCGCGGCGGACTCGTCGACGAAGCCGCGCTGATATCCGCGCTGCAGAGCGGCCAACTCGGTGGCGCGGGCCTAGACGTGTTCGAAGTCGAGCCGCTGCCGCCCGAGAGCCCGCTTTGGTCGATGCCGAACGTGATCGTGACGCCGCACAACTCGGGCGACTCACCCGCCAACCTGCACCGCGCGACGGCGATCTTTCTCGACAACCTCGCGCGCTACGTTCGCGGCGAAGCGCTCTGCAACGAGGTGGCCTGATGCGCGCACTGCGAATCTCGGCACTGGCGATCGCTTTCGCGATGGCGGCGCTGGTCGCTGTGGCGCAACCGCTCGCGACGAAGCTGCCGACCACCGACGTGTGGATCGGCGGCGAGCGCTTCCAGCTCGAAGTCGCGCGCGATCCCGCCACACAGTTCCGTGGCTTCGGCGGTCGCACCACGATCGACCCGCACGGCGGCATGCTGTTCGTCTTTCCCTATCCGCACGCGACCGCCTTCGTGATGCGCGATTGCCCGATTCCGATCGACATCGCATTCCTGGACGCCGAAGGTCGCGTCATCGCGATCCACGAAATGCAATCCGAGCCGCCGCGCGGCGCCGACGAATCGGCCG
>CAYGWM010000099.1:0-15770 GCA_964353555.1 uncultured Spirochaetales bacterium | reverse complement strand
CTGATCACCGGCGGCGCGCAGGGCACACAGATCCTGATCACCGTTCTCGAGGACCGCTGAAGCCACGATGCCGAGCATGCAAGAGCCCGAGCACGTCGAGCTGCTGCGCGAGACGCTGCGACGCTTCGTCGCGAACGAGATGCCGCGCGACGCCGTGCGCCGCTGGGATCGCGAGCACCGCTTTCCGCCAGAGTTGTTCCGCAAGCTCGCGGCGCTCGGCGTGTGCGGACTCACGATCGACGCCCGCTACGGCGGACAGGGGCGCGACCTCGTCGCCGCGGTCGCGGTGATCGAAGAGTTGACACGGCGCGGCGCCTTCGCGGCCGGGCCCTTCATCCATTGCGCGTTCTACGGCGGGCTCAACATCTCCGAGAATGGCTCGGAAGCACAGAAGCGCGAGCTGCTGCCGCAAATTGCGCGCGGCGAGCTGCTCTTCGCGTACGGCCTCTCGGAACCCGACGTCGGCGGCGACCTCGCGAGCGTGCGCACCACTGCGCGCCGCTCCGCCGATGGCCAGAGCGTGATCCTGAATGGCATGAAGCGCTGGTGCACCGGCGCCGACTGGGCCGACTACCTGTACTGCCTCGTGCAAAGCGACCCGGACGCGAAACGCCACCGAAATCTTTCCTTCGTACTGGTGCCACGCGACGCAAAAGGTCTGTCGATTCACCCGATGGAACACATGAACCTTCGCTACACGCTTTCATGCGACGTCGCGTTCGACGATGTCGCGGTGCCGATCGAGAACGTGGTGGGCGGCGAAGCCGGCTGGAACCGTGGCTGGTCGATGCTGGTCGGTCCCGCGCTCGATGCCGAAAAGCTCGAGATCACCGCGGTCGCGTTCGGCATCGCACAGGCTGCCGTCGAAGAAGCCTTCGCGTACGCCCAACAGCGCGTGCAGTTCGGGCGCCCGATCAGCGGACATCAAGCGGTGCGGCACGCGCTCGTCGAAGCGCGCACGAAGCTCGAAGCGTGTCGCCACATGCTGTACCACGCGGCGGGGCTCGCGCAGCAGCGGCGCCCGTTCAGCGCCGAGGCGTCGATGGCGAAGCTCTTCGTTGCGGACACCGGCGTCGAGATCGCTCTCCTCTGCCAGCGCGTGCTCGGCGCCTACGGTCTCAGCGAAGGTCACGACATGGAGCGCCACGTGCGCGACCTGCTCGGCATGCCGATCGTCGGCGGTTCCTCGAACATGCAGAAGAACAACCTCGCGAAGCTATGGGGCCTCGCCGAGTGAGCGCGCCGGCGTTCCCCGTGCGCGACTTATCGTGGTGGCGGGTCTCACGCTGTGGTCGTGGCGGCGCTGGGCGCGGACCCGCGGTGAGCAGCGATCAGGGCACCTTGCCCGCGTAAGGCGGATCGGCGATCGAACGCACGAACGCGACGACGTCCCAGATCTGCTTGTCGCTCAGCATGCCGCCCCACGGCGCCATCAGCGGCGACTTCCCGACCGACGGTCCACCTTCCTTGATCACCCGGAACAGATGCTCGTTGGTGAGCGTGTTCATGTAGGCGCCGTCGTGGTGCTTGGCCGGTTTCGGCACCAACGCCACGGCGACGGGACCATCGCCGTCGCCGCGCGGGCCGTGGCAGCTTGCGCAATTCGCCGCGTAGAGCGTCGCGCCCTTTGCGACATTGGGCGAAGCGGCGGCCGCAGGCACCACGACTGCAGTGGGCGCAGCCGCTGCGGGCGGCGCCGGAGCGGGAGTCGGCGCGCTCGCGGCGGGCACAGCGCTCGGCGCCGGCGTGGGTACTTTCGATTCCTCACCTCCGCACGCAACCAACACCAAGCAGCCAGCCAATGCGATCGACGGCAATCGCGCGCTCACGCCTCGAGCCCTCCCCAACAGAGATATTTCGTTTCCAGCCATTCTTCGATGCCTTCGTGCGAGCCCTCGCGACCGAGGCCACTTTCCTTGACGCCGCCGAACGGGACTTCCGCGGTGGAGATGAGGCCGGTGTTGATGCCGATCATGCCGGTCTCCAGCGCTCCTGCGACGCGCCAGATGCGCGCGACGTCCCGCGCGTACAGATACGCGGCGAGGCCGAACGGTGTGTCGTTCGCGATGCGCACGGCTTCCGCTTCGTCGCGGAAGCGCGTGATCCCGGCGACCGGCCCGAAGGTTTCCTCGTTCGTCATCACCATGTCGAGCGTGACGCCCGTCAGAAGTGTAGGCTCGAAAAAAGTCAGACCGAGCGCGTGCGGCTGACCGCCGACGACGACCTGCGCGCCATGCGACATCGCATCCGCCACGTGGCGCAGCGCCTTCGCGAAGCCCGCTTCGTTGATCAGCGGTCCGATCGCGACGCCCGCCTCGGTGCCGGGCCCCACCTTCATCGCACGAACGCGTGCGGCGAGCGCCGCGACGAAGCGGTCGTGGATGCCGTCCTGCACGAGGATGCGGTTCGCACACACACAGGTCTGTCCGCTGTTGCGAAACTTCGAGAGCACCGCGCCTTCGACGGCGGCATCGAGATCGGCGTCGTCGAAGACCAGGAACGGCGCGTTGCCGCCGAGTTCGAGACAGACGCGCTTCACGGTCTTTGCGCACTGCTCCATCAACAGCTTGCCGACGGCGGTGGAACCGGTGAACGACAAACAGCGCACGCCCGGGTTCGAACTCAGCTCGCCGCCGATCGCCGCGGCGTCGGCGCGATCGCCGGTCACGACGTTCAGCACGCCCGGCGGCAGACCCGCGCGGACGCCGAGTTCCGCGAGCGCGAGCGCAGTGAGCGGCGTCGCCTCTGCCGGCTTCACGACCACGCAACATCCAGCCGCGAGCGCGGGTGCGATCTTGCGCGTGATCATCGCCGCGGGGAAGTTCCACGGCGTGATCGCGGCGCCGACGCCGATCGGTTCCTTCGTCACCACGACGCGCACGTCGCGCCGGTGCGCGGGGATCGTCTCGCCGTAGACGCGCCGCGCCTCTTCGGCGAACCACTCGAGAAACGACGCCGCGTACGCCACCTCGCCACGCGACTCGGCAAGCGGCTTGCCCTCCTCGCAGGTGATCAGCAGCGCGAGATCGGCTTCGTTCTCGATCAGCACTTCGGCGAAGCGGCGCAGCGGCGCAGCGCGTTCACGCGCAGTGCGTGCGCGCCAGCCGGGCTGTGCGGTAGCGGCTGCATCCACAGCGCGACGCGTCTCGGCCGCGCCGAGTCGCGGCACGCGCGCGAACTCGGCGCCCGTCGCGGGGTCGCGCACTGCGTAGGTCGCGCCGGAGTCGGCCGAAATCCAGGCGCCGGCTACATGCGCGTTGGTACGGAGCAGCGTCGGATCGAGCAGCTTCGGCGACATCGCCCGAGCTTAGCGGGCGAGCCGAGCGTTCGGCTGATGAGCGCCGATGTGCTTCTCTCCCTCACGCCGCGCCCCGAGCAGGAGACCCAATGACCGTTCCGACCGCCCGAACCGCGACTCGACTCGGCTTCCAGATCCCGAACTTCACGTTCCCGGACGTCCCGGACACAGCGCTCTTCGAGCGCGTCGCCGGGATGGCCGACAAGGCGGAAGAATCGGCTTCGACACGGTGTTCGTGATGGATCACTTCTACCAGCTGCCGATGCTCGGGCCGCCGGACTGGAACATGTTCGAGGCGTACGCGCTGCTCGGGAAGATCACCACGTCGCTCGACGTGATCTAGGGCGGTCGCGCGCTGCTCGGTGTCGGCACCGGCTAGTTCGAGGAAGAGCACATCGCGCTCGGCTTCCGCTTCGGCACACTGAAGGAGCGCTTCGAAAAACTCGAAGAAGCGCTGGCGATCCTGGTGCCGATGCTGCAGGGCGAACGCCCGACCTTCAGTGGCAAGCACTACAGCGCGACAGACCTGGTCAATCATCCGGCGTCGATCCAGCGCGGCGGCATTCCGATCATGATTGGTGGCGCCGGCGAGAAGAGGACGCTGCGACTCGTCGCGCAAAACGCGCGGGAGAGCAACCTGCCGTGCTCGCTCGACGAGGTGCCGCAGAAGCTCGTCGCGCTCGAGCGACACTGCGAAGCGGTCGGCCGCGATCGCGACACGATCGGCGTCTCGGTGCTGTTCTCGCTGGTGGTGGCGCCGACGACCGCGGAAGCGGAGAAGGCGCGCAACGCGCCGCTCGCGCGCCGGGGTCTCGATTGGAAAACGCTGCCCGATGGGATGAAGGAGAACATCTCGAAGGTGCTCGTGCTCGGCGATCCGGACACGATCGGCGAAGTGGTGCAGCGCAAGATCGTCGGCGCGGGGCTCGACGGGCTGGTCGTGAACCTGCCGGCCAACGGCCACGAACTCGAAGCGATCGCGCTGGCGGGCCAGGTGCTCGGCAAGGCGCTCGGCGCGTAGCGCTCGCCTGCGACGCGCACGGCACCGCGATGCAACGACGAGCGGCCCTCCGTCCGTGAGGACGAAGGGCCGCTTTGTTGTCGGAGCGAGGCTGTGGAGCGCGGGCTAGAAGCCCATGTCCCCACCGTCCATGCCGCCCATTCCGCCCATGCCACCCGGCATGCCGCCACCGCCGCCGCCGCCGGCCTTCTTCGGCTCGGGCTTCTCGGCGATCATCGCCTCGGTGGTGAGCAGCAGCGCGCTGACGCTCGCTGCGTTCTGCAGCGCCGTGCGCACGACCTTGGTCGGGTCGATCACGCCGGCCTTCACGAGGTCTTCGTACACTTCAGTCGCCGCGTTGAAGCCGAAGGCTCCCTTGCCGGCCTTGACCCGTTCGATCACGATCGAGGCTTCGACCCCGGCGTTCTGCGAGATCATCCGCAGCGGCTCTTCGACCGCGCGGCGGATGATGTTCACGCCAGCCCGCTGCTCCTCGTTGAGCCCGTCGGCGAGACCGTCGAGTGCGGAGAGCGCGCGGATCAGCGCGACGCCGCCACCAGGCACGACGCCCTCTTCCACGGCCGCGCGCGTCGCGTGCAGAGCATCCTCGACACGGGCCTTCTTCTCCTTCATCTCGGTCTCGGTCGCAGCGCCGACCTTCACCACCGCAACGCCACCGACGAGCTTCGCGAGCCGCTCCTGGAGCTTCTCGCGGTCGTAGTCGCTCGTGGTCTCTTCGACCTGCTTGCGAATCTCGGAGACGCGGCCCTCGATCTCCTTCTTGGTGCCCGCGCCGTCGATGACGGTCGTGTTGTCCTTGTCGATCGTGACCTTCTTCGCGCGGCCGAGGTCCTTCAGCGTCACGTTCTCGAGCTTGAGACCGAGCTCCTCGGCGATCACCTGGCCACCGGTCAGGATCGCGAGATCCTGCAGCATCGCCTTGCGGCGATCGCCGAAGCCGGGCGCCTTCACCGCGGCGGCTTGCAGCGTGCCGCGGATCTTGTTCACGACGAGCGTCGCGAGCGCTTCGCCCTCGATGTCTTCTGCGACGATCAGCAGCGGCTTGCCCTGGCGAGCCACTTGTTCGAGCAGCGGCAGCATGTCCTTCATGTTCGAGATCTTCTTCTCGACGATCAGGATCACCGGCTCCTCGAGCACCACTTCCATGCGATTCGGATCGGTGACGAAGTAGGGCGAGAGGTAGCCGCGGTCGAACTGCATGCCCTCGACCACTTCGAGGGTCGAGTCCATCGACTTCGCTTCCTCGATCGTGATCACGCCTTCCTTGCCGACCTTCTCCATCGCCTCGGCGATCATCTTGCCGATCTGCTCGTCGCCATTGGCGGAGACGATGCCGACCTGCGCGATCTCATCGCTATTGCGCGTGGGCTTCGAGAGCTTCTTCAGCTCGTCGGTGATCGCGGCGACCGCCTTGTCGATGCCGCGCTTCAGCTCCATCGGGTTGACGCCGGCTGCGACGAGCTTGGAGCCCTCGCGGAAGATCGCCTGCGCCAGCACGGTGGCGGTGGTGGTGCCGTCGCCCGCGGTGTCCGAGGTCTTCGAGGCGACCTCGCGCACCATCTGGGCGCCCATGTTCTCGAACTTGTCCTCGAGCTCGATCTCCTTCGCGACCGTGACGCCGTCCTTGGTCACGGTGGGAGAGCCCCAGCTCTTCTCGATGATGACGTTGCGACCCTTCGGGCCGAGCGTCACGCGCACCGCGTTGGCGAGCGCGTTCACACCCGCGAGAATCTTCGCGCGGGCGTCCTGGTGGTAACGGATTTCTTTGGCTGACATGTGTGTTCTCCGTCCTAGCTGATGATGCCGAGGACGTCGTCCTCGCGGATGATGATCTGCTCTTCGCCGTCGATCTTGACGTCGGTGCCGGCGTACTTCGTGAACAGGATCTTGTCGCCAGCCTTCACCTCGAGCGGACGAACCTTGCCGTCCTCGAGGATCTTGCCGGTGCCGACGGCGATGACCCTGCCCTCCTGGGGCTTTTCTTTCGCGGTGTCGGGAATGATGATCCCACCCTTGGTCTTCGATTCCCCTTCGATGCGCTGGACGAGGATTCGGTCGTGGAGAGGTCGAATTTTCATGCGGTCGCTGTCTCCGTCACGCGGGACCCGCCGTGGGTAGGCCCCGCTTGGTGATCGTGCTAGATGGCTGTTTGTAATCTTCGCGGTCCCTGTAGCCTGGACCCGCGTCGAATCCGGAACCTGCGGCCCGGACCCGTTGCGGGGGCTGTAGTAAGCACCGGGCTGCCGGCCGTCAAGGAGAACGAGGCATCGATCGCATCCTTTCCGAACGAAAAAGCGCCGCCCCCGCTCCCGAAGCGGCATTGCGCGCTTTCGGGAATCTTGGAAGATCCCGCGCGCGACGGACATGGATGCGCGGGAGCAGGCGTCCCGCGCACAGAGTCCCGTCTCGGGAGAACGCGTGATCGTGATGGGGTCTTGGGTCCGCGCCGCCGGCGCGCTGGTTGCTGCCATCGCGATGGCAATCGCAATCATGGCGCCTGACGCGGTCGCACAAGGCGCCGCCAAGAAAAAGAAAATCGACTTCGGCTTCGAGGACGTCGCCAAGCGTGCCGAGAAACTCGCGCGCGCGCCGTTCAAGGATCCGCGCGGGCAGGTGCCGGACTGGCTGCTCCAGATCAACTACGACCAGTGGCGCGACATCCGCTTCAAGCCCGAGGCGTCGATGTGGCGCGGCAAGAACTCGAACTTCGAAGTGCAATTCTTCCACGCCGGTCTCTTCTACGACCGCACCGTGAAGATCCACGAAGTCGATGCCCAGGGCGTGCGCGACTTCCCGTTCAATCCGAATCAGTTCGACTACGGCAAGAACGACTTCGCGAGCCGCGTGCCGCAGGACCTCGGCTACGCGGGCTTCCGCGTCCACTATCCGATCAAGCAGGCCGGCTACAAGGACGAAGTGATCGTCTTCGTCGGCGCCAGCTACTTCCGCGCGGTCGGCAAGTCACATGTCTACGGTCTGTCGGCGCGCGCGCTCGCCGTCGATACTGCGCTGCCGTCGGGCGAAGAGTTTCCGTTCTTCAAGGAATACTGGTTGGTCAGGCCGGCGCCTGGCGCGCGCGAACTCGAGATCTATGCACTCGTCGACAGCCAGCGCGTCACGGGCGCGTATCACTTCACGATCTACCCCGGCGATCAGACACTGGTCGACGTCGAGAGCCGCGTCTTCCTGCGCAAAAAGGTCGGCAAGATCGGGATTGCGCCGCTCACCAGTATGTTTTTCGTTGGCGAGAACGCGATGCAACGCGTCGAAGACTACCGGCCCGAAGTACACGACTCCGACGGCCTGCTGCTGGAAGCTGGGACCGGCGAATGGACCTGGCGTCCGCTGCGGAATCCGCGAACGCTCGAGGGCAACTCGTTCTCGATGGTCAATCCGCGCGGCTTCGGCTTGATCCAGCGCGATCGCGACTACGAGCACTATCAGGATCTCGAAACGCGGATGGAGACGCGACCGAGCGTGTGGATCGCGCCGAAGGGCGACTGGGGCGCCGGCGCCGTCGAGCTGGTGCAGATCCCCACCCAGGCCGACATCCACGACAACATCGTCGCGTACTGGATTCCGGCGCAGCCCGCGGATCCGGCGAAACCGCTCGACTTCGCGTACCGGATGACGTGGTACGGCGACGAATCGAATCGCCCGCCCGGCGGTCGCGTGATCGCGACGCGCCGCGACCGCGGTACCGTCGAGGACGGCTACCGCTTCGTGATCGACTTCCAGAGTCGCCAGCTCGAATCGCTCGCGGCCGAGACCGTGCTGCAGGGCGTCGTCACGGTGGGCGAAGGTGAACTGCTCGAACAGCAGGTCGTGAAGAATCCCGTCAATGGACAGTGGCGGCTCACGTTCCAGGTGCGACCGAAGGGCGGCAATCCGGTCGAGATGCGCGCCTTCCTGAAGAAGGGCGAAGAGGCGCTGACCGAGACCTGGTCCTACGTTCTCGAACGATGAGCAATCCCATGGAGGGCGCCGAAGCGCCCCTTCCCGGCCAGGTCGCAGTCGCAGCAGCGCGACTGCTGGAGGACTGGCGCAGCGCGACTGAACGCGCGCGGGCCTACTTGGTCGCCGCCGGCGTCAGCAAAGCCCAGCAAACGGCGATCGCAGAACGCGCAGCACTGCTCGCGGCGACCGCGCCGGAGTCCGGTGAACCGAGCGATGCCCTCGGCGCGACACTGTCGAGGATGCGTCAGCTGCTGCTCGACGGGATCCCGCGCAGCGCCGCGAAGCTCAGCAGCGAGGATGAGTTCCTGGCCTGGCGACTCGCCGCCGCGCTCGCCGGCGGCGCGTCGGAGGTGTCGCCCCATGGCGTCGCAGCAGCGCTGCCGGTGCGACGTCGACTCGCCTCGATGCCGCCGCTCGCGCGCGCCTCGATGTCGCCCAACCGCTTCGTGTGGCGCGGTCTGCGCCGTTCGATCGTTCCGGCCGAGGCGCCCGAGTCGATCGGGCCGCACGCGCCGCGGCTTCCGGGCCAGGCGCGTGGAAGTGGGGCGGTTCGACGACGGCCGTGGACGTGGACGGCACGACGTCGTCGCACACTGCTGGGAGTCCTGGTCTGGATCCCCAGCATCGTCGCCGCCGGCTTCATGCTCGACGTGCTGCCGCAACAGGGCAACAACCCGCTCGAAATCGCGATCGCGGTCTGCTTCGGCGCGCTGTTCTCGTGGATCTCGATCGGCTTCTGGACGGCGATGTTCGGCTTCTTCTTGCTGGCGTTCCGCCGCGACAAGTTCGCGATCACGCGCACCGTCGATGCAGCGACCGTCAAGCTCGGCTCCGAAGTGCTGACCGCGATCGCGATGCCGATCTGTGAAGAACCAGTCGACCGCGTCTTCGCCGGGCTGCGCGCAATCCACCGCTCGCTAGAACGCCGCGAGGGCGGTGCCGCGCCGTTCCACTTTTTCGTGCTGTCGGACACCAAGGATCCCGGCAAGGCGATGGAAGAGGAAGCGGCGTGGTTCGCGTGGTGTCGCGAGACCAACGGTTTCGGCCGCATCTTCTACCGGCGCCGCCGCGTCCGGATCGAGCGCAAGAGCGGCAACGTCGCCGACTTCTGTCGCCGCTGGGGCCGTTCGTATCGCTACATGATCATGCTCGACGCCGATTCGGTGATGTCGGGCGAGTCGCTGCACCGGATGACCGCGTTGATGGAAGCGAACCCCGGCGTCGGCATGATCCAGACCGCGCCGACCGCGGTGAATGGGCGTTCGCTCTTCGGACGCGTGCAGCAGTTCACCAGTCGCCTCTATGGCAAGGTGTTCGCAGCGGGACTCCACTACTGGCAGCTCGGCGAAGGCCAATACTGGGGCCACAACACGATCATCCGCGTCGCGCCGTTCATGGAACACTGCGCGTTGCCGCGGCTGCCGGGCGAGCCGCCGCTCGGCGGCGAGATCCTGTCGCACGATTTCGTCGAGGCGGCGCTGATGGGTCGCGCGGGCTGGGCGCTGTGGCTCGCCTACGACCTGCCAGGAAGCTGGGAAGAGACGCCGTCCTCGCTGCTCGAAGAGATGAAGCGCGACCGCCGCTGGTGTCAGGGCAACATCCAGCATCTGCGCTTGATGCCGACCGAAGGACTCTACGGCGCGCATCGTGCGCTGTTCCTGAACGGGGTGCTGTCGTACGTGTCGGCGCTGCTGTGGTTCTGCTTCCTGCTGCTCTCCACCGCCGAGGGAATCTGGGAAGCGGTGCGCGAGCCGGTCTACTTCCCGGAAGGTCGCAGCCTGTTCCCCGATTGGCCGGTGTGGCGACCCGACTGGGCGTTCTCGCTCGCCGCGGTGACGGCCGCGATCCTGTTCCTGCCGAAGATCCTGTCGATCCTGCTGGTGGTGGTGCGCGGCGAAGCGAAGCTGTTCGGTGGCACCGGAAAGCTGCTGGGCAGCGCGTTCATCGAGACCTTGATGTCGACGCTGTTTGCGCCGATCCGGATGGTCTTCCACACGCGCTTCGTGCTGACGAACCTGTTCGGCCATACCGTCGCATGGCACTCGCAGGTACGCGGCGAGGCGGAGACCAGTTGGCGCGAGGCGATCTCGCACCACGGCGTCGACACGGTCATCGCGTGCCTGTGGGCCGGCGCGGTGTTCTGGCTGAATCCCAGCTACTTCTGGTGGCTCACGCCGGTGGTGTGCGCGCTGATCGTGTCGGTGCCGCTGTCGGTGTGGTCGAGTCGCGGTTCCGCGGGCCAGCGCGCACGTCGGCGCGGCCTCTTCCTGACACCCGAAGAGAACGCGCCGCCGGCCGAACTCGTCGAAGTGGCGCACGATGTCGCCGCCGCCGAAAGCGCCGCTGCGGCAGGTCCTGCGTGGCGCCAGGACGGCTTCGCCCGCGCCGTCGTCGATCCGCAGCAGAACGCGGTTCACTGCGCGCTGATCGGCAGCGGTCGCTCGTTCGCGCCGGAATTGCGCAGCGTGCATGCACGGCTCGTCGCGCGCGCGCTCGCCGAAGGACCCGCGTCGCTCGATGCCGCCGAGCGACGTCGCCTGCTGCGCGATCCCGAGGCGATGCTCGATCTGCACGGAGCGGTCTGGCAGATCGCGGACCGCGAGCGCGCCGCGCGCTGGGGTCTCAGCTCGCCTTGAGGCCAATCACGACACCCGGCTTCGCGTCGGCCTCGGGCTCGCCCACCGCGATGCGCGCACCCGCGACGCCCTTCTCGACCAGCTGCTGCCGCACCCGCTCCGCACGCGCCTTCGCGAGCGCGGCGAGCCGTTCGTCGGGCACCGACACCGCCGCGACATAGCGATCGAAGAGCGCCTGGTCTTCCGGCGCGAGGTCAGCCGCCCCGCCCTGCGCGCGCTTCGAGAGTGCTTTCCCGACGCGCCGGCGCGCGAGAAAGCTCGCATCCTCGATCTCGGGCAGCCCCTCTCCCGACGCCCAGCGCTCGACCAGGATCTGCTGCGCAACGACGGGGCGATCCTCCGGACCGACGCGACCGCGGAGCGCGAGCCCCATCGTCGGCCGCTCCCTCAACATCTGCGCGAGGCCGTCGAGCCGGCCCTGCTGATCGCCGTCGAGTTCGGGAGTGCCCGCGACGCTGGGAAGCGGCTCGATCGAGAAACCGCCGGCGCCCTGGTCGTCGCCGCCGAAAACCGCGCCGAGCATCTTCAGCGGTGCGGTGATCGCGCCGACGAGCGCGGCTTTCAGCGCGCTCGCGATCACCGCTCCCATCGCGATCGTCGCGCCCTTCTCGTCCATCTTGACCGGGATGTGCAGCTTGATGTCGCCTTGCGGGTCGCGCAGCAGCGCGAGCGCGAGGTCGATCGGAACACCGAAGCTGCGCTCGAACGATCCGGGATCGCGCATCGAAACGCCGAACTTGTTCAGCACGATCTGGTTGTCGATCTCCATCTTCGCGCCGCGCATCTTCAACTTGGTCTCGACCGACGCGGTGCCCTGTTCCACCGTTACGCCCGCAGCGGCGCTCGCGTACGGATTGAAGACGGGCAGCTCGAGTTGCTTCAGCTTCAGCGTGAAGTCGCCGACGTTGCCGGGTTTCAAGTCGCCCCGCACGTCGAGCTTCGCGGTCCTCGGGAGCGTCGCTTGCAGGTGGATGCCCTTCGCGGCGGTCGCGGGGAAGCGCACGTCGTTCGCTTCGAGCGCGAGGTTGCGGATCGTCGTGCGCGCCACCGGCTTCACGGTCTTGTCGAGCGCCTCGACCTCGCCGTTCGTCATCTGCAGCTTTGCGATCGTGAGATCGAGCGGCGCCGCGACCGCCGGGCCGGACTCCTTCTGCGTCGCTGGCTTCACCGCGACCGGCTTCGTTGCCGCTGGCTTCGCCACCTTATTCGACTTCGCGGCCGGTTTGTCACCGATCGTCGCGCCGCCGGAGAGGTTGATGCCGAGCAGCGCGTCGAGCTGCGGCGAAGGGCGCGTGTAGCGGATCTTCGGCAGCGCGAGCTTGACGCTGTCCAGCACCGCGACGGTCGTCGCAAGCGGCTTACCCGGCTGCGGGATCGGCGCGTAGACGTCGCGCATCACGACTTCGAGCTGCTGCCAGCCGAGCGTCACCTCGGTTCCCTTCGGATCGGAGACCGCGAGCGCGTCGAAGCTGAGTCGCCCGGACACGCGCGTCGCGGCGGGACCCTTGGCGCCCGTCGGGTCGGCATCGAGTTGGAGGTCGCCACTCGACTTCGCCGCGCGTAGCCAGGTCGAGAACTGCGGCACCGAGGCCAGCAGCAGCCGCGGAATCGGCAACCCGTTCCACTCGAGCTTTCCCGTGTAGGCCGGCGGCAGAATCCCGACGTCGCCGGCGATGTGAATGCTGCCCTCGCCGATCTGGAGCTGCAGATCCATCGGGAAGCGCTTGCCCTCGTCGGCCGTGATGTCGGACGCCCGCAGCGCGAGCGTCACGTCGAGCGGGCCCTGATCGGTGATCCAGGTGAAGGTCGCGCGCTGGATGTCGACCTTGGCGACGCGATAGCCGGCCTTCGTTCTCGGTTTCGCGGCAGCCGGAGCGGCAGCAGTCGGCACCGGCGTTGGCGTGGGATTCGGGGCGACGTCTGCTGCGGGCTCAGCCGGCGGCGGCGTCTCGGCAAGCACCAGATCGCGGCGCACGCGCAGCACGGGTCCGCCGACGTTCACGCCACCGAGCGCGAACTCGCTGCCTTGTGCAGTCACCTCGGTGAGCCCGAATAAATCGAGCGAGAATTCGAGCAGATCCTCGCCTCCTTTCGGATCGAGCACGAGCACATGGGGCTTGCGCAGATCGAAGCGGTCGAGCGTGATCTTCCAGGGCGGCGGCGCGTCCGCAGCGGGCGGCTCGGGCGCGGGCTCCGGCTCGGCTGTTTGGGGCGCCAGCGGTTGCGCGTGCCGCAACGGATCGATCTTGCCGTCAGGCTCGGGCGTGACGCGCACCGACGGCGCTTCGATCAGCAGCTCCGTCAGATGCACGGTGCGATCCCGGAGGTCCTTCCAGGTGAGACGTGTGCGGATGCGATCGACGTGCACCAGCGCGGTCGCAGCGTCGATCGGCGGCGGCTCGAACGCTGCGTCGTTCGGCGCAACGCCGTCGGGCCGGGCCGCGAGGCTCACGCCCTCGAGTACGACCACGCCGTCGAGCACGGAGAAGTCGACGTTGTCGATGCGCGCGGGCAGACCCAGGTAGTAACGCGATCCCCAAGCCGTCCCGCGCTCCACCGCAAACGGCAACAGCGCGCGAACCCCGACCCCCAGCCCGACGACCAACGACGCCAGCACCCACGGCCACCGCCGCCGCCGACGTCGCGGCACCGGCTGGACCCCCTCCTGCTGCTCGACCACCCCGTCCTCGCCCATCACACCTCCCCCCAACCAGTCTATCCCCCCCGCCGTTGATTTGGGGACGCGTTGACTTGGGGACGTTCGTTGCGCGCGTTGCGTTGGGGACGTTCGTTGCGTCGATTGCATCGACAAACGTCCCCAACGCAACTCAAGCAACCAACGTCCCCAACGCAACCGTCCCCAACGCAACGTCGGTCGCTTGCGCAACTTTCGTGCTCAATGCCCGCGCAGGTGCGGCTTGGTTGCGCTGGAAATGCGTGCGCGCCGCGCGCTACTCCTCGGCGCGACACACGACATCGCACGCTCGAGTCTTCATCCCACCTTTGGACCAGTCGATAGGCGTTGGGTGTTCTGGAGACCTCGGGGCGGGAAATCCTGACCCGAACTCGAGCGGGCGGACACTCACCAGGTGGCCGCACTGCTCCGGCCACACCGCGAGGCTGGACGTCGTGACCGGGCGGGGTCGCGCGGCGTGGCGGAGAACGAAATGGCGAACGGGTCCCTGCATCAGGATCGGAACCCGCATCGAAGGCTGGATCGGGCGCATTGCGCGCCGGCTGCACTCGTGCTGCTTTTCGCACTCGCGATGGGCCCCCGCGTTGCTGCCCAGGCGATTCCGGCGGCCCAGGCGATCGGTTCGGTGCCGGCGACGACGCTCTACCCCGATCCCGACGGCTGCGCGCAGCCAGATCCGAAGCGCGAACACGCATTCATCGTGAAGCGCGTCATCGCACCCAAGAAGGAGGCGTGGCAGGATGCACACGGCGGCCAGGTCGCCGCGAAGCCGAACGTGAAGGCGCGCCTGTCGGGCTGGCCCGGACAGTTGCTCGTCGATCGCACGATGCTGCCCACCGGTGACGAAGAATTCCTGCGCCGCCTCGCGCTCGACACCTGGCGCGGGCTCGACGCGCTGACCGATCGCGATCACGCGATCCCGGTCGATCACGTGCGCTTCTGCGGAGGCTCGCTGGACGCGAGACGCGTGAAGATCGGCGACTACACGAGCGGCACGAACATCGGGCTGTATCTGATGGCAGTGGTCGGCGCGACCGATCTCGAGCTGATCCCGCGCGATCAGGCCGTGGCGACGACCCGTCGCGTGCTCGAAACGCTGCGCAGCCTAGAAACCTACCAGGGCTTCTTCTTCAACTACTACGATACGACCAGTCTCGAGCGGACCAGCGATTTCGTTTCGTTCGTCGATTCGGCATGGCTGACGACCGGCCTGGTCGTGGTGCGTCAGACCTTCCCCGAACTCTGGAACGAGGCATCGGAACTGATCGACCGCCAGGACTACGCGCTCTTCTATGACGCGAAGACCAAGCTGATGTCACACGGCGTGACGCTCGTCGCGGGCAAACCCGTGCGCTCGAAATTCCACTACGGGATGCTCTACACCGAGGCGCGGCTCGGCAATCTGATCGCGATCGGCACAGGCGCCGCGACCGAGGACACCTGGTTCGCGATGCACCGCACACTGCCTCCGAGCACCGATTGGCAGACCCAGCAGCCGCGCGGCCGCGAGAAGACCGTGCGCGGTCATCATTTCTACGGCGGAACCTACGGCTGGCGCGATCTCCGCTACGTGCCGTCCTGGGGCGGCAGCCTCTTCGAGGCGCTGATGCCGGTGCTCGCGCTGGACGAGCACGCGTTCGCGCCGCGCAGTCTCGGCCGCAACGACGAAGTCCACGTCGAGATCCAGCGGCGCTACGCGGAGCAGCTCGGCCAGCCGGTGTGGGGCATGTCGCCCAGTTCTTCGCCCGACTCGATCGACTACCACGAATTCGGCGCCGCACCGCTCGGCACCGTGGGCTATCGCGCTGGCATCGTCACGCCGCACGCCTCCGCGCTGGCGCTCGCCATCGCACCCGCCGTTGCGACCGCGAACCTGCGCGCGATCGCTTCGCGATACGATGCCTACGGAGAGTTCGGTCTCTACGACGCAGTCGACCCGGCGAGTGGAGCAGTCGCCCATTCCTACCTCAGTCTCGACCAGGCGATGAGCTTCATCGCGCTCGCCAATCACTTGAAGGACGGTTGCGTGCAAAAGCGTTTCGCAGCCGACCCAATCGCCCGCGCCGTGCTACCGATGATCGGCGATGAAGACTTTTCCGACTGAATCCTTCCCGCGTAGCGAGCCTACGGCGAGCGGCGAGGATCATCAGGCCGTTCCCGCGT
>CAYGWM010000098.1:0-15796 GCA_964353555.1 uncultured Spirochaetales bacterium | reverse complement strand
ACCCCGAGCACTTCGACATCTCCCGCGTCGTGAAGCTCGACACGCTCGAGCTGCGTCCGGTCGGCCTGGGCGACGTGCACATCCGGATCCTCGCCGTCTCGGGTGAGCACAACATCAATCACGCCGCGCTCGCCGACACGGTGAACATCGCCGACGTGCGCGGCGGCAAGATCTACCCGGGCAACTCGGCGGTGGGCGAAGTGGTCGCGGTCGGCGCGAACGTCACCAAGTTCAGGCCGGGCGACATCGTCATCACCCACTGCAACGGCGAGCCCGACATCTATGGCCTGCCGCTGCGCATCTGGGCCTACGACAAACCCGACTCGATCGGCTGGTACGGCGAGGAGGCTGTGGTCGGAGAGTGGCAGCTGGTGCCGGCGCCGCTCGCTTGCGGCCTCAACCTTTGGGAGATCGCCGCGCTGCCGCTGCGCGCGCCGACCGCGTATCACATGTGGCGCCGCGCGCTGGGGATCTATCGCCTGAAAGTGTCGCGCGAGCGCAAGGCAGTGCTGAACGTGCTGTCGTTCGGGGGCGGCGTCGGCGAGTGCTTCCTGATGCTCGCAAAGAGCGAAGGCCACAACGCGTACTTCTGTTCGGGCACGAAGGAGCGGCGCGACGCGCTCGAGAAGCTCGGCATCACCGGCATCGACCAGCAGGCGTACAACCGCTTCAAGACCAAGGACGACGTGCGCGGCTTCACGGGCGAGTGCAAGAAGCACACGAACGGCGAGCAGATGCACATCGTCGCCGACATGCTGCGCGGTCCGGTCTTCGGCGCCGGTCTCGCCGTCGCGGCGCGCTGCGGCGTCAACATCTCCGCGGGCTGGCAGCTGTCGCAGGTGGTCGAATACAACTCGACGCTGATGAGCGTGAAGCAGGTCACGATCGACCACACGCACTACGAGACGGTCGACGGCTGCTGGGCCGCGACGGAACTCTACGGCAAGGTCTTCAAGCCGACCGTGCACAGGGAGATCTACCCGTTCGAAGATCTGCCGCGCTCGTTCCAGGAGATGCAGCAGAACAAACAGACGGGCATCCCGATCGTGCGCGTCGCGAAAGAAATGCCCGCGGCCGTGAAGCATCTGCTGTAGCAGGCCGCGAACAGGCTCGACGAGCGCACGGCCGACCGCGGACAGTCCCCCATTCGTCGCATTTCAATCGAGGGGCGGGCGATTCGTGATAGGCTGCGCCGGCGTCGATCCAGCCTCGTCGGTCTTGCACTCGGGTGTGCCACTCCGGCTGAAAGCTGGGCTTCGCTCGAGGAGGGGGACCCCGCAATGATTCGCTCGATGCATCGTCGCGCCGATTGTCGCACCGGATGGCTTGCCGTCGCCTTGTCGATCGCCGTGTTCAGCGCCGCCTCGGCCGGCGCGCAGAGCCGGCCGGAGGGCAAGCCGGTCAAATGGGATCAGGCCCGCATCACGCAGTACGCGGTGGAGCTGAACGCCGCGGTAAAGAACGCCGTACAGCAAGTTCGCAAGAGCCCGACGCAGGCGTCGGTTTCGCAGCGCCAGAGCTGGTACGACATGAGAGAGTCGCTGCGTCTGCTCGAGAACACGTCGGGTCATTTGCAAAGTGATCTGCAGAACGGCGCGAGCGCCGAAGAGACCCGCGCCACCTTCGATCGCATCGACTCGCTGCGCCACGACGCCGAAGAGACCGGCCGGAAGTCGATGATCCCGGAGCCGGTACTGGAGTCGCTGGTGAAGGCCGGCGCGATCCACAACCAGATGCGGCCCTACTACTACGGCAAGTCCTGAGGCCGTTCGGCGGGTGCCGGCTTCACGGCATCCGCCGGCTCGACGTCGAGACGCAGATCGAGGTCGATGTTCTGGTTGCGACGCTCGCGTTCCATCGCGGCCCATAGTTCCGTCTCGCGCGTTCGCTTGCGCAGCTCCTGGACCAGCGCTGCGGACTCGGCAGGCGTGGGCGCCGCTGCGGCGGTCCGGTCGATCCAACGTTCGGCGGCGGCGCTCGCGCCGGCCGTCGTGGTGGCCCGGAACACGATCTGATTCCGGCCCGGCGCGAGTTCGACGAACGCGTCGAACGAGCCGTCCGGGAAGGTTCGCAGCGCGCGCGCGGCCGCCCCCGTCGTTTCGTTGACGACGCGCAGCGCGGCGAGGCCCACGAGATCGGTGCGACGCAGCTTTACGATCGCGTCGCCGGGGCGTTCGAGAACTTCGAAGCGACCGTCGCTGCGCGCAGCCATTTCGGCGAGCACGTTCGGACCACGCTGCTGCTCCCGCGACAGGTCGAAACTGAAGATCCGGATCCCCGCCGCTCCGGCCGCCGATGCTGCATAGAGCGCATGTTGGCGTGCCTGGTCGCCGTGGGGCGGCAACGTCGGCGCGCCGTCCGAGAGGAACAGGATCGATTGGTCGGTGCCCGCCGGCGCGCCCATCGCCGCACCGTTCGACTCGGGTTGCAGCGCACGCTGCGCCGCCGCGATCGCGTCGCCGAAGTTCGAGCCGCCGAGGTCGCGATGGAAGTCCTCCCGCAACGTTTCCAACGCTTCCGCGAGTTCCCGCGGCTGGCTGCCGACCTTTGCCAGCACGCGCGCCCGGTCCGAGAACGCGACGAGTCCGACGCGATAGCGCGTCCCGGTATCGAGCCGCGCGAGCAGCGCGCTCGTGGCGGCGAGTTCGGCGACGAGCACGCTGTCGTCGAAGTCTTCGCTGCGAAGCCGTTCGGCCAGACCCGCCGGCAGATCGGGCTTCGCGAGCAGGCGCGCGAGCCGCGCGGCGTTCGTGCGGCCCTGCGCACCGTCGGCATCCACATCCCAGCCAGACGGCAACGCGGCGCTCGCGGAGACGTCGATCACGATCACGAACTCGTGGGTGTGCGCGCCGCGCGCCGCCGCCTGCCCGCGCACCTCGACCAGCGGCAGCCGCGCGGTCGATTCGGGCGCGGCGGGCGCATCGATGCGCAGCCAGCGAGCATCGTCTGCGCGTGCAGCCGTCGCCGCTGAGAGCGCAACGAGCGACACCACGAAAGCGGCGAGGAGGTCTCGGCGCACGACGCCAGTCTTGCTGCGTCCGACGCACTCCGCCATGCTGCCGCGCGATGCGTAGGGAACTCGATCAAGAATTGGATCCGGACATCGAGCGGGTAGCCGCGGCCGGATCGTGCGCTCGCTGCGGGCGTGCACTCGGGCTCGCCTCCGCCGAAGTGAACGGCCTCTGGTACGGCAACAGCGGTTGCGCGAGCGGTGGCGCCTGCCCGCTCGAAGAACACCCGCCGGCGGTCGCCGAGGCGGCGCTCTTTTCTCGCCCGCGCCGCTTCTTCCGGCGCCGTCGCCCGAAGGAACTGCTAACGCATGATTTTCGCACCACGGCCGGACGGCCGCGCGCTTAGGAAGCCCGAAGTTCCTTGCCGAGCGCGTAGCCGCGACGCAGCGCAGGGCGCTCCTTCAGCGCGTCGTACCAGCGCCGCAGGTTCGGAAAGGCGCCGAGATCGATCGACTGCGCCTTGTTCGTCACGACCCACGGCCAGCACGCGATGTCCGCGATCGAGTAGTCGCCGCACAGGTGGTCGCGACCCGCGAGGCGGCGGTCGAGTACGCCGTAGAGTCGCTCGGTCTCGCGACGGTAGCGCTCGATTGCGTACGGAATCTTGTCCTTCGCGTAGAGCGCGAAATGACCGTGCTGGCCGAGCATCGGACCGAGCCCGCTCATCTGCCACATCAGCCATTGCGTCACTTCGGTGCGTCCGCGCAGGTCGCGGGGCAGCAAGCGGCCGCTCTTGTCGGCGAGATAGAGCAGGATCGCGCCCGATTCGAACACGGCGATCGGCGCGCCGCCACCCGCGGGATCGTGATCGACGATCGCGGGCATCCGCCCGTTGGGAGAGATCGCGAGGAACGCGGGCTGGAATTGCGCGCCCCGGCCGATGTCCACCGGGATCATCCGGTACGGCAGCTCCATTTCTTCGAGCGCGATCGAGATCTTCCAGCCGTTCGGCGTCGGCCAGTAGTGGAGATCGATCATGCGTAGTGCGAGCGGCGCTTCACCACCACCTCGCGGTCGAGCTCGAAGATCTGCACCTTCTTCCAGCCTTCCGGTGCGTTCGCGTCTCGTTCGCCGTCCTTTGCTTTCACGAACTTGTGGCCGTGCAGTCGCGTCTCGAGAACGCCGACGTCGGGGCGATTCGGGAGATCGCGCTTGCCGAGGATCTCGGTCGCCGCGAAGACCGTGTCGCCCGCGAAGAGCGGCGCGGTGTGGCGGCCGGTTTTGTAGACGAGGTCGCCGAGCGCGTTGTCGCCGACGTTCGGGCACGAGAGACCGAGACACAGCACGAACGGAATGCCGCCGAAGATGATCAACTCGCCGCCGACGTACTGCTTCGGGTCGAGGTCGATCATGAACTGGTTGCAGTGCACCTGGCTGGTGTTGTCGAGGATCGCGGTGAGATGGATGTGCTCGGAAGTCATCGTGCGACCGCGCGAGTGCTCGATGCGCGTGCCGGGCTCGAAGTCCTCGAAGTAGGTATCGGCGTTCGACAGGTGCGCCAGCGACCTGTAGTCGGACGCCGGCTGGTGCGGCGGCAGCCACAGCGAGCACGCGATCTCGTCCGGCGCGACCTTGCCCGCGTGCAGCTCGGCGCGCTCGTCGCGCTTCCAGACCTGCACCTTGCGCTGCCATGCGAGCACGACGGCCTCGTCCTTCGCGCCCAGATTTTTGCGCGCGGTCGACTGCACGTGTACCACGCCGAGCCTCGGATTCGACTTCGAGCCGGTGACTTCGAGCACCTTGGTGTCGACTTCGATGGTGTCGCCGACGTAGACCGGCGCGCCGAAACGCATGTCGACGTACTCGAGATTCGCGCGCGCGTTCTCCGAAACGTCCTCGACGGTCTGCGAGAACGCGACCAGCATCACCAGCCCGGGCGGACACACGAGCCCGCCCCAGCCGTACGCCCGCGCATAGCGCGCGTTCTTCGCGAGCGGGTTGGTCGTCATCGAGAACTCGGTGAAGGTGGTGAAGAGCCCCTCGGTGACGGTCTTGCCGCCCTTGTGGCGGAACACCTGCCCCGGCAAGAAGTCTTCGAGGAAGTTGCCGATCTGCTTGCGGATCACACGGGATGTTTCGGTCACAGCGAGGCTCCTATGGCACCAGGGTCGCGCAGTCTACCCGCGGGTTCCCGAGGTCGCAGGATCCCGGCCTGCCGATTAGGTTCTGCAGCATGGAGCCCCTTACTCCGAACGCAGAGCGCGTCCTCGAGGCGCGCTATCTCGCGCGCGACGAGGCGGGACGCATCATCGAAAGCTGGGAGGGGCTCTGCCGCCGCGTGGCGCACGGCGTCGCGGCGATCGAGAAGGAGTGGGGCGGCGACGCCGCGCGCTGGGAAGAGGCGTTCTTCGAAGCGATCCAGCGCCGCGACTTCCTGCCGAACTCGCCGACGCTGATGAACGCAGGCACCGAAATCGGGCAGCTCGCCGCCTGCTTCGTGCTGCCGGTCGAGGACACACTCGCGAGCGTTTTCGAAGCGCTGAAGGAGATGGCGGTCATCCATCAATCCGGTGGCGGCACCGGCTTCGACTTCTCGCCGCTGCGTCCGGCGGGCGACGTGGTGCAGGGCACGCCCGGCGTCGCGTCGGGTCCCGTCGCGTTCATGGGCGTCTTCGACGCCGCCACTGCGGTCGTGAAGCAGGGTGGCCGCCGCCGCGGCGCGAACATGGGCGTGCTGCGCGTCGATCATCCCGACGTGTTCGAGTTCATCCGCGTGAAGTCGGACCGCACGCGGCTCACCAACTTCAACATCTCGCTGGCGACGCCCGATCGTTTCTGGCAGGCGGCCCTGAGCGGCGCGAGTTTCGATCTGGTGAACCCGCGCGATGGCCGCGTGGTGCGCGCCGTCGACGCGCGTGAGATGCTCGAAGAGATCGCGCAATTCGCCTGGGCCAGCGGCGATCCCGGCGTGATCTTCATCGACGCGGTGAATCGCGCCAACCCGACGCCGCAACTCGGGCCGCTCGCCGCGACCAATCCGTGCGGTGAGCTGCCGCTGCTGCCGAACGAGGCGTGCAACCTCGGTTCGCTGCGCCTCGACGCGTTCGTCCGCGGTGGCGCGCTCGACTGGGACGCGCTCGACCGTGCCGTCGATCTCGGCGTGCGCTTTCTCGACGACGTGATCGAGGCGAGCCGCTACCCGATGCCCGCAATCACCGCGACCGTGCACGGCAACCGCAAGATCGGACTCGGCGTGATGGGCTTCGCCGATCTGCTGGTCGACCTGGGCATCCCCTACGACGATCCCGGTGCGGTCGCGCTCGGCGAGAAAGTGATGGGACGCATCCATGCGCGCGCGGAACACGCGTCGGCGCAGCTCGCCGAAGAGCGCGGCGTATTTCCGAACTGGGTGGGCTCGCGCGCGCACGCCGCCGGCAAGCGGCTGCGCAACGCGACGCTCACATCGATCGCGCCGACCGGCACGATCTCGATCCTCGCCGGCTGCGCAGGCGGCATCGAGCCATTCTTCGCGCTCGCGTTCGTGCGCCACGTGCTCGGCGGCCAGCGCCTGCCCGAGACGAATCCGCGCTTCGCTGCCGCACTGCGCAATAGCGGCGCCTGGAGCGAGGAACTGGTCGCGCGCGTCAGCGCTGCCGGTTCGGCGCGGTGTATCCCTGAGCTTCCCGAGTCGATCCGGCGGCTGTTCCCGACCGCCTTCGACATCACCCCCGAGCGTCATCTCGACGTGCAGCAGGCGTTCCAGCGCCACGTCGACAACGCCGTCTCGAAGACCATCAATCTGCCGACCGAGGCGACGCCCGCCGACGTTCGCGCGATCTACCTCTCCGCCTGGCGTCGCGGCCTGAAGGGCGTCACCGTCTTCCGCGAAGGTTGCAAGGGCGTCGCCGTTCTAGTGCGTGGCAGCAGCGGCGCCCTCGAAGTCCCCGACCACTACGCCGGCGACTGCTCCGACGCCCTCTGCTCCTGAGCGGTGCCGGGCGTCAAGTTATTTCTCGTCAAGTTATTCGCGCCGTCGCGTCGCGCGAATAACTTGACGAGAAATAACTTGACGCCCGGCACCTGCGCGGCGGGCGGTTCGCGGCCTATAGTGCGCGGCCATGCTGGTCGTCGCTCTGAACGAGACGCATCCCGGAGAACGCCGCGTCGCACTCGTGCCCGACGTCGCGCGTCTGTTGAAGAAGGCGAATCTGGAACTCGCCATCCAGGCGGGCGCCGGATTTCGCGCTGGCTTCGACGACGCCGGCTACGAACGCGAGTCGATCGCGCGGGAGTCCGACGTCGCCGCGTTGCTCGCGAAGGCCGATGTCGTTCTCCGCGTGCAGCCGCCGAGCGACGTCGAGATCGCCGCGCTGCGTCGCGGCTGCACGCTGCTGGCATTTCTGCGCCCACTCGATCAGCCCGAGACGGCCGCGCGACTCGCGCAAGCGGGCGTCACCAGCTTCGCGATGGAGCTCGTGCCGCGCATCACGCGCGCGCAGGCGATGGATGCGCTCTCGTCGCAAGCGTCGCTCGCGGGCTATCACGCGGTGCTGCTCGCCGGCGTCTCGATGCCGAAGATCCTGCCGATGATGACCACCGCGGCCGGAACGATCCCCGCGGCGCGCGTGCTGGTGATCGGCGCGGGCGTCGCGGGCCTGCAAGCGATCGCCACCGCGCGTCGCCTCGGCGCGGTCGTCGAAGCCTACGACACGCGCCCCGCCGTGAAGGAACAGATCGAAAGCCTCGGCGGCCGCTTCGTCGAACTCCCGCTCGACACCAGCGACGCCGAAGGCGCCGGCGGCTATGCGAAAGCCCAGAGCGACGAATTCCTCGCCAAACAACGCGAACTGCTCGGCGCCCGCGTGCGCGCAGCCGACGCGGTCATCTCGACCGCCGCCGTGCCCGGCGCCCGCGCGCCGCTGCTCATCAGCGCCGAAGTCGTCGCCGGCATGAAACCGGGCTCGGTGATCGTCGATCTCGCCGCCGCCACCGGCGGCAACTGCGCGCTCACCAAAGCCGATGAAATCGTCATCGCCCATGGTGTCACCATCTTGGGTCCGACGAACCTGCCCGCCGCGGTCGCCCACGACGCCAGCCGCGTCTACGCGCGCAACCTCGCGACGCTGCTGCTGCACCTCGTGAAGGACGGCAAGCTGCAACTCGATCTCGAAGACGAGATCACAAAGAGCGCGCTGCTCACGCACGACGGCCAGGTCGTAAACGCCGCGGTTCGCGCCAAGCTCGGCATCAGCTAGCGCGCGGCCGTCGCGGCCGTGGTGCGAGATCATGCGCTAGCGCGCGGCCGTCGCGGCCGTGGTGCGAGATCATGCGCTAGCGCGCGGCCGTCCTCGGCCGTGGTGCGGAATGATGCGCTAGGCCGTCCGCGCCCGCTCGCGCGCAAGAAATGCATCGACCAGAGTCGGCGGTCCCGCCAGCATCCCCGCATCGATCAGCGTCTTCGCCTGGTTGTAGCGCCGCGTCGTGCGATCGAACGCCACGTAGATCCCGCCAGCCTCACGCACCAACAGGTCGCCCGCGCACACATCCCACTCGTTTTTCGGTGCAACCGAGATGTTCAGATCGCCGTCGCCCGACGCGATGCACGCCAGCTTCCAGGCGATCGAGCCGAGCGGCCGCAGCTCCGCAAACCAACCGTCGTAAGGCTTGAATTGATCGCGCGAGATCTCGGTGCGACTCGCGATCACCACCGCGTCCGCGAGCTTCGCCGTGCTCGAAACCTGCACGCGTGTCCCGTCGCGAAATGTCCCTGCGCCTAGGCTCGCCCACACCGCCGACCCGGCGGCGGGGTTCAAGATCACTCCCACCACCGGCTCGCCGCGCACCGTGAGCGCGATCGAAATCCCGAACTCGGGAATGCGCTTGGTGAACTCCTTGGTGCCGTCCACCGGATCGACGATCCACACGCGCGGATTCGCGAGCCGCGACGGATCGTCCACCGATTCTTCGGAGAGGATCGCGTCGTCGGGAAACGCCGCGCGCAGGTGCTCGCCGATCACGCGATCCGATTCGAGGTCCGCGAGCGTGAGCGGATTGTCCTCCGACTTTTCCCAGTGTCCCGTGTCGCTGTGGTAGTAGCGGAGCACGATCTCGCCGGCCGCGCGCGCTGCTGCGAGCGCGACATCGAGCTCCGTTCCGTAGGTTCGTTGCACGGACATGGCGCGGCAGTATAGGGAGGCGACTCCGCGTGGCTATGCTGCCGCCCACGATGGAATCCCTCGTCACGAGCGAACTCGAACTCGGCTACCTCGCGCATCGCGCAGACGCCGTGCAACCCGGCGTCGTCGTGATCCACGACGTCTGGGGCCTCTCCGATCACTACCGCGATCTCGCGCGCCGTCTCGCTGGCGACGGCTTCGCAGCGTTCGCGGTGAATCTCTACCGGCGCACGCCGGAGCCGAAGATCACCGATCCCGGTGCATGGATCCGCGCACTCTCCGATCCGCAGGTGATCGCGGACATCCAGAACGCCGTCGACTTTCTCACAGTGCATCCCGCCGTCGCCGGCCGCCGCATCGGCGTCGTCGGCTTCTGCATGGGCGGCACGTACGCGATTCACGCAGCGGCAGGCTGTCGCGGACTTTCCGCCGCAGTGCCGTTCTACGGAATGCTGTCGCACGAACGCGGCTTGCTGGCGCCGCCGCCCGGTGAGCGTCTCGATCCGGCGCGCAAGCCGCGCTCACCTTTGGAAGCCGCGCGCGACGTGCGCTGCCCGCTGCTCGGCTGCTTTGGAGCCGAGGATCCCTACATCCCCGCCGACGACGTCGCGCGCTTCGACGCGCAACTCGACGCCTCGGGCCAACCGCACGAAGTGATCGTCTACCCGGGCGCCGGCCACGCGTTCGTGAACGACACGCGCGCCGAGATGTACCGGCCGGAAGCCGCGCGCGACGCGTGGTCGCGGATGGTCGGCTGGCTCCAGCGCTACCTCGGGGGCTGAAACCTAGATCGGTCGCGCGACGACGAGTGCCAACACGCGCTCGCGCGTTTCGAGCCGGGTCGCGTGCACCTCGACAGCAACCGCGTCGCCGCGCGCGTCGACGAGCGTCGCGCAAAAGCGTCGCGGCGCTGCGCTCTCCAGCAGCGGCTCGAGCGCCGCGAGCCAGGCTGCGCGCGCTTCGGGGGCAAGGAACTTCGTCACTTCACCGCCGATCAGCGTCTCGCGCGGAAGCCGCAGCAGCGCGGCCGCAGCGGGATTCGCGTCCGCAATTGCCAGGCTCTCGATGTCGACGGCGAGGAACGCGTCGGCGATGCGATCGATCGCGCCGGCCACCGCGCGCCGCTGCGTGCGCGGCGCATGTCGCGCTTCGTGCGCGAGTTCGGTGCCGATGAGCGCGCTGCGAAAGCGCGCGACGAGCGGGTCGAGGCGCTGGTGCAAGTCGTCACGTCGTTCATCCGCGAGTTCGCCGGCCGCATGACACCAATCCTCGACCAGCCGCGCGACTACCATCGCATCGACGCGCAGCCCGTCGAGAGCAGGCGCGCCGGCATCGCCGCGACGCAGGCTCGACGCCGCAAACGAGCGGAAGCGCCGCAGCGCTTCGAACTCGGGTGTGGCCGGGCCGGGCAACTCCGCGCCGCGCCGCACCGCGAGCTTCTGGTCGATCGCGGTGCGGCGCACGACGAGGAAAGTTGCCCATTCGATGCCGGGGTTCACATGTCCGCCTCGCTACGCTGCGGGAGCATACGCGCGGCGCAGCAGGTAGCCTAGGCGCGGGAGGAATCATTCCGTTGGATCACGCTCGCGACGACAGCCCGTTCGACCTCTTTGCTCCGACGGCCGAGCACGCGATGTTGCGCGACACGCTGCGCGAGTTCGTCGCGCGCGAGGTCGAGCCGCAAGCGACCGCGCACGACCGCGCCGAGCGCTTCAACCACGCATTGTTCCACCGCGCTGGCGAGATGGGCTTTCTGGGCGTCACGATTCCCGAGGAATACGGCGGCTCTGGGCTCGATGCGGTCGCCGCCGTGCAGGTCTGTGAAGCGCTCTCGACGTCCGACCCGGGCTTTGCGCTGTCTGTGCTCGCGCACTCGATCCTGTTCGCGCACAACCTCTCGGTGAACGGCAGCGAGCTGCAACGCAAACACGTGCTGCCGCGCGCCGCGACCGGCGCGTGGATCGGCGGCCTGTGCATGACCGAGCCGGCCGTCGGCACGGACGTGCTCGCGCTGAAGACCACCGCGCGCCGCGACGGCGATTGTTATCGCCTGACCGGCACGAAGACATTCATCACCAACGGCGGCGTCTCGGATACCGAACTCGGCGACTGCTTCATCGTCTACGCCGCGACCGCGCCGAAAACGATCTCGTCGTTCCTGGTCGAGAAGGGCATGCCGGGCTTCTCGCTCGGCCAGAAGTGGAAGGACAAGCTCGGCATGCGCGCGTCCTTCACCGCGGAGCTGGTCTTCGACGAGGTGCCGGTGCCGCTCGGGAACCAGATCGGCGCGGACGGCGAGGGCACGATTCACATGATGCGCAACCTCGAGATCGAACGACTGACGCTCGCCGCGATGTCGCTCGGCATCGCGCAGCGATCGCTGCAGATGATGGTCGGCTACGCGAATGAGCGCAAGGCGTTCGGCAAGGCGATCCGCGACTTCGGGCAGATCCAGCGTTACATCGCCGAGAGCTTCGCGGAATGGCGCTCGGCGCGGACCTTCGTCTACGACGTCGCGCGCCGGCTCGACCTGCACAGTGTCGGCCAGCGTCTCGATGCCGACGCCACCAAGCTGGTCGCGTCGCAGATGGCGAAGCGCGCCGCCGATGCCGCGATCCAGGTACTCGGCGGCTACGGCTACATGGGCGAGTACGTGGTCGAGCGACTGTGGCGCGACGCGAAGCTGCTGGAGATCGGCGGCGGCACGCTCGAGGCGCATCACAAGAATCTGAGTCGCGAGCTGGCGCGGAATCCCGGCGTGCTTCGCGACTGAGCAGCACGCGTCAGGCTCGAGGAAGTCATGACGCTGAGTTCCGACGGCGGAATCGCCACTCGTCGCTCTCAGCGGACGCACGAGAGTTCGATGGAGCGATGGAGAGGATCACCCGCGTGGGTGCTGTTCGCGCTGGTGCCGTTCGCAATCGCGTCGCACGCGCGGGCCGATGCGCTGGAGACGCTCGCGGGCGAGCTGCGCGCACAGATCGATGCCATGGCCACCGCTGCGCTCGAGCGCATCGAAGGCGGCGATCGACAGCTCCTCGCGACGCGTAGCTACCTGCGCGGTGGGCCCGACCTCGCCGCTCAGTGGAGCTGGACCGACGCGGAGGTCGCGGCGTACGCCTACTCCGCCGAGTATCGCGACCTGCAAGCCGACGTCGACAAGGTCGTCGCTGCCTTCGAGGCTGCAAATCCCGGCTATCAGCTCTACGTGAATCGCGAGGTGCGCGATCTCGACGTGCAGCTCGGATCCTGGAACGAGAATCCTTCGGTCGCGGCAGCGGCGGCAGAGCTGCACGCGGCGGCGCTCGCAGAGTCCGCGAATCCCGCGTACACCAAACCGAGCAGCGACGCCGCGATCGCGCGATTTCGCGCGTTCCTGTTGGGCTGGTATCCGAGTGAGCCCGTTTCCGTTGCGGCACCGGGCCTTTCGCCGCATGGGCAGCAGCGCGCGCTGGACTTCCAGGTGCAGAAGGGCGACCGCATCGTTGCGAGCACGAGCGCAGCCGACGCCGTGGTCCAATGGGACGCGGAGGGCTGGACCGAGAAACTGAAGCAGGCCGTCACCAGCGCGAGCCCACGCATGCAGGGCCCATTGGAATCGCCGCGCGAGCCCTGGCACTACTCGTACGCACCGTGAGACGCCGGTCGCGCTGGCGCTTCGCTGCCGCTGCGCGCAGACTCGGGCCGCATGAAACCCGACGAGATGGCGCAGCGACTCGTCGCCTTCGTGGCGGGCGAGGAAGGAATCGCGACGCATGCCGTGCGCGCGACCGGCTTGCGACGCCTCGCCGGTGGCGCGTCGCGCGAGATCTGGTCGGTGGATCTCGCGATCGAGCGCGATGGTGGTGTCGAGTCGCTGCCGCTGGTCGTGCGCAAAGATCCAGCCGGGCGCGTCGGCGACGGCGGCGATCGCAGTGTCGAGCTGTCAGTGCTACGCGCTGCGTTCGCAGGAGGTGTGCCGGTGCCGCGACCGCGTTGGGGCACTGGTGACGTCAGCGTGCTCGGCGCGCCGTTCTTCCTGATGGACCGCATCGACGGCGAAGCGTTGCCGCGGCGGCTGCTGCGCGACGACGCCTACGCCGCTGCGCGCGCCGGCATGACGCCCGCGCTCGGCGCGATCGCCGCGCGCATCCACGCGCTCGACCTCTCGCAGCCCGATCTCGCTGCGCTACCGCGTCCGCCCGCCGATCGCTCACCGGCGCGCGCCGAGGTCGAGCGCGTGGCGGCGTCGATCCAGCAGCTCTCCGTCGAGCCGCATCCGGTGCTCGATCTCGCCGAGCGCTGGCTGCTCGAACGCGCGCCCGAGCCACCGCGCATTGCGCTGGTGCACGGCGACTACCGCGTCGGCAATGTGATCTTCGATGCGAGCGGCGTGCGCGCGATCCTCGACTGGGAACTCGTGCACCTCGGCGATCCGATCGAAGATCTCGGCTGGCTGTGCACGCGTGCGTGGCGTTTCGGTTCGCCGCTGCCGGTGGGCGGCGTCGGTACGCGCGAGCAGTTGCTCGACGCATACCAGGCGGCGAGCGGCACCAGGGTGGATCGCGACGCGCTGCGCTTCTGGGAGGCGTTCGGATCCTACAAGCTCGCGCTCGTGTTCATCATGCAATCGCGCGTGTTCCTCGATGGACGCGTGCGTTCGGTCGAACTGGCGTCGCTCGGACGCCGCACGGTGGAGGCGGAGGACGAGCTGTTGCGTTTCCTGCGAGGCGAAGCATGAACGACCGCCCCAGCGTGACCGAGTTGCTCGCTGCGGTCGAGCGATTCCTGGAAGAGACCGCTGTGCCGGCTCTCGAGGGACCCGCGAAGTACCACGCGCGCGTCGCCGCGAACGTGGTGCGCATCGTCGCACGCGAACTCGCGACGGAGGATGCGCACCTCGCGCGCGAGTGGGACGGCCTCACGGCGCTGCTCGGTGGCGAGACGGCTGCGAAGCCGAGCGAGCGGGCGTTGCTGCGCGAAGCGATCGTCGCGCACAACGACGAGTTGGTGCGCCGCATCCGCGCGGGCGATTCCGACGCCGGTCCGTGGCGTGCCGCGCTGCTCGACCATCTTTCGCGCGTGATCGCCGACAAGCTCGACGTTTCGCAGCCGCCGAGGGAGCCCACGTGAAGACACTCCGCACCGAGACCGCGAACGGCGTCCGCCATCTCGTGCTGTGCCGCGCCGCCGCGTACAACACCATCACACCCGATCTGCGCGACGAACTCGCCGCGGCGATCGACGCCGCCGACGACGACCCTGACGTCCACGTGATGCTGCTGCGCGCCGAAGGACCGGCGTTCTGCGCCGGCTACGGGCTCGACTGGTCTACCGCGGCCGAAGCGCAGCAACGCGTCTACTCCGACGAAAGCGCCGCGAAGATGGAGTCCAACGCCGCGAGCGAAGCCGAAGACCCAAATTCCCGCGTAGCGAGCCAACGGCGAGCGGCGACCTCACGAATCTGGGATTCCGTCGCCGACCTGCGCATGATGGGTCGCTTCGTCGATACCTACATGAAGCTCTGGTACGCGAAAAAGCCGACGATCGCCGCGGTGCAGGGCTGGTGCATCGGCGGCGGCACCGACATGGTGTTGTGTGCCGACGTGATCATCGCGGGCGACGACGCCAGTTTCGGCTATCCGCCCGCGCGCGTCTGGGGCACCCCGACGACCGCGATGTGGGTCTACCGGATGGGCCTCGAACGCACCAAGCGCTATCTGCTGACGGGCGACGAGATCCCCGCGAAGACTGCCGCCGAGATCGGCCTCGTGCTCGAAGTGGTACCGGCCGCCGATCTGCTCACGCGTGCAACGGCGCTCGCCGAGCGCATGGCGCGGCTGCCGGTGAACCAGCTCGTGATGATGAAAGTGCTCTGCAACCAGACCGTCGAGAACATGGGCCTCGCGTCGAGCCGGCTGCTCGGCACGCTCTTCGACGGCGTCGCGCGCCACACGCAAGAGGGTCTCGACTTCGTGCGGCGTTCGCAGCAGGCGGGCTTCCGCGAGGCGGTGCGCGAGCGCGACGATCCGTTCGGCGACTACGGGAGCAAGCGAAAACGCTAGTTCCCGAAACGCCAGCCGAGCGCGAAATGGAACGAGGCGTCGCTGGAGTTGCGGTTCTCGATTGCGCCGAAGTTCTCGACGACGGTCGTCTCGAGCGTCGTGCGCCAGGGCCGGTAGAAGGGGAAGCCGACTACGTAGTAGTGCGAGAGATGCGTCAGCGGAGCATCGATGCGGGAGAGCAGAACGAGCCAGCTGCCCCGTCGCATGGCTGTAGTCCGGCATGGAGGCGACACCGATGGCGTCGGTGTCGAGCATGCGCAGTGTGCGGATGCCGTCGTCGCGCCGAGAACGCTGCTGGCGGCAGCACCTCCGCGGTCGCGTCCGTGGAGCCCTGGTAGGCGAGACGCTTCGTTTGCGAATCGGCCGTGCTGGTGAATACGGCGCTGCGGTCGTGCAGCTTCCACTGCGGTATCACCGGCGAGGGGCAGATCTTCCAACTGGATCTCGGATACGCGTTCTCAGCTTGCTTGGACAATCACTCATTGGCGATGATGACATCATGAACTCGGGCGAATCGCATAGGGTGCTGATCGAGCCGCGTGCGATCGCCGTCGACGGCGATCGGGTCGTCTATCGAGCCGCCGGCAAGGGGCCGGTGCTGCTGCTCGTCCATGGCATCGCCGGT
>CAYGWM010000097.1:0-15917 GCA_964353555.1 uncultured Spirochaetales bacterium | reverse complement strand
CGCGGTCGCGTACACGGGGCCGCGCGGCACCGCATTCCGGATCGAGCTACCTGCTGCGCCGAGCGGGCTAATCGAGACGGCCAGCGCGATCGTCAGCGACTGCCGAAGATTGGATCCTGAATCAGGCCCGGAATCACCGGGGTCGCGGAGAACTTCACCTGTCCGCGCTGACCGAAGTCGTCCTGGCTGACGACCGAGTACTCGGCCGCGAGTTGGAATTTCACCGGCATCCTGCCGAAGCGCACCGTCTTCGAGACGAAGGGCCCGATCGGGACGTTCCATTGGTTGCCCGAGCTGGCCTGGTGGTCGTAGCTGGCGGTGTTGTTGATCCCGATCTGCCAGGCGTTCGGCAGGTTCCAGTTGAAGGCGTACTGCAGCGTCAGGAAGCTCGCGTCGGGCGTTTCGTTCTGATCGCCGCGATCGGCGAAGCCCCAGATGTAGTTGGGAAACACGATCGCGGTGAACTTCTTCGTCTTGTAGCCCATGACGACTGCCGGACCGGCACCCCACTGCCGGCGGCCGAACGCGTCCTCCGTCGAGGTCGGGAGCAGCAAGCCGGGCCCTGCGCCCAGGATCCAGTGGTCGAGGCTCGGAGCAAACAGAAACGGCAGCAGCATGTCGCTGAGGCCCGTCTCGTGATCGAAGTCGTTGAATCCTTTGGGGACTGGCGTGCCGAGTCGCACCGGGATCGTCGGCCGCAGGATCATGCGCCAGGTGCGCTCTCCCTTGTAGAGCGGGATCGGTAGCGCCGGCTGCATCTGGAAGAAGCCGCCCACCTCGGCCGCGCCCCGGTTCAGGTCGCCGTCGCTGAAGTTGATGCCGAACTGCATGTTGATCGCCCAGAGATCCGAGACCGGGTTGCTGAGCTTGGCGCTCACCTCTCCGAGACTCTGCTCTTCGGATGCAGTCGCGCCTGCGGCCGCCAACGCCAATCCACACACGAGCACGTTGACCCAGCTGCGCATCGTCTCGCTACTTCAGCGAAACCGAGACCGTGTCGATCGTCCCGTCGAACGCGAACGGCCGGCGCGCGTAGTAGTCGCGCGACACCGGCGAGCCGAGGTCCGTGCCGACGTCGAAGGTCTCGCTCGCAGTGAACGCGGCAGGCACGGTGCGCGCGACCGTCGTGCGCGCGACCTCCTGGCCATCCACCGTGAGCACGACCTCGGCCGGTGAGAGCGGGCGCTTCTCGGTGAGCGTCGTGTCGATCTCGATCCGGTGCTTGCCGGGTGCGAGCACCTGCTTCGACCGCGCGATGTACCGCTCGATGATCATCATGTTGTACTCGTAGACGAGGTGACCGCCGTCGAGGTACACCGTGAGGCCGCCCGAAGCGCCTCCGAGCGCGTACAGCACACCGTTCGCATTCTTGCCCAGCTCGGCATCGATCACGACGCGGTTGCTCTCGCGGCCGAGACCCGGCGCGGTGAACTCCGGCATGCGCGTGGTGGTCGCGTCGAAGCGCCAGCTCGTGTAGGGCGTCTTGACCCGGTCTTCGGGATGGATGCGCAGCCAGATGCCCGCGCCGATCGGGAAGACCTTGTTCTCCTCGGCCTGCGCCAGGAACAGCTCCTTCATCTTCGCGAGGCGCCCCGGCTCCTGGGCAGCGAGGTCGTGCGCCTGCGCGAAATCCTTCGAGAGGTCGTAGAGCTCCCAGACGTCCTTGCTGGAGTCCCAGGTGGCGAGGCCCGGGCTCACCGTCAGCCACGGCGTCAGCGGGCCGAAGGTGCACGCGTACCAGCCGTCGTGATAGATGCCGCGGCTGCCGTTGTTGTCGAAGTACTGCGTGTCCTTGCGGCCCGGCGCGTTCGCGTTCGCGAACGTGTAGACCATGCTGGTGCCGTCGATCGGATCCTGCTCGAAGCCGTCCACCACCTTCGGCGGCTTGATGCCGAGGATCTCGTAGAGCGTCGGTGCGATGTCGTTGACGTGGTGGAACTGCGAGCGCGGCGTCGCGTCGGGTTTGATGCGCTTCGGCCACGAGACGACCATCGGATTGCGCGTGCCGCCGAAGTGCGATGCGATCAGTTTGGTGTATCGGAACGGCGTATCACCCGCCCACGCCCAACCCGCGTGGTACATGTTGTCGACCTGGGGGCCGCCGAGGGCATCGAGCCCTCCGAGCTGCTCGAGCGCCTCGAGCTGCTGCGGCACCGTGTTGGGGATCTGGTTCTGCGCCAGCAGCTCGCTGATGGTGCCGTTCTGTCCCTCCGCGCTCGCGCCGTTGTCTCCGAAGATGTAGAGGACGATCGTGTTGTCGCGGATGCCGAGCGCGTCGAGTTCGTCGACGACGCGGCCCGCCTGCACGTCCACGTTCTCGACGAAGCCAGCGTAGACCTCCATCAAACGGCGCTGAAACGGGCGCTCGGCCTCCGGGATGCTGTCCCAAGCGGCCATCGACTCGGGGCGCGGCGTGAGTTCGGCGTTTGCCGGAATCGAGCCGAGCTGCTTCTCGCGGGCGAAGACGCGATCGCGCATCGCGTCCCAGCCGTCGTCGAACTTGCCCTTGTACTTGTCCGCCCACTCCTTGCCGATGTGGTGCGGACCGTGGCCGGCGCCGGGCGCCCAGTAGAGCAGGAACGGCTTGTCCGGAGAGAAGGCCTGGTGGCGCTTGATCCACGTGATGGCCTTGTCCGCGAGATCCTCGCTCAGGTGATACGTCTCGGAGTGCGGCGGCTCGATGGCATTCTGATTCTCGTAGAGTCGCGGTTCCCACTGCGAAGTCTCTCCAGCCATGAACCCGTAGAAGTAGTCGAAGCCGTGTCCGGTGGGCCAGCGGTCGAACGGGCCCATCGCGGTGGTCTGCGTCGCGGGCGTGTTGTGCCACTTGCCTAGTGCCGCCGTGTTGTAACCGTATTCGCGCAGCACCTCGGCGATCGTGGCGGAGGTCTTCGGAATCACGCCGGTGTAGCCGTCCCAGTCGACGGCCCGCTCGGCGATCGTTCCGTTGCCGACGCGCTGATGGTTGCGCCCCGTCAGCAGCGCAGCGCGCGTCGGCGAGCAGATCGCCGTGGTGTGGAATGCGTTGTAGCGGATGCCCTCGTTCGCGAGGCGCGAGAGCGTCGGCGTGTGTACCTCGCCGCCGAGCGTGTCCGGCAGGCCGAAGCCGACGTCGTCGAGCAGGATGATCAGGATGTTGGGAGCATCCTTCGGAAGGTGGTTCTTCTCGACGCGGCGCTGGTGCTTCGATTGCTGCAGCGTCTGGCCCGCGACGCTCGCCGACGGCGTCGGCGGGAACGGCAGTACGGAGCCGTCGTCGGGCGTGGCGGCCGAGCTCGTCGTTGCCGCGAGCAAGAGCACGACGATCCAGAGAATCGAAACGCGATCGAAGGTCATGTTTGCCTCACTCGAACGTCATTTGTTCAGATACTCGATCTTCGTAGAGCCGATGCTGCCGTTGAAGGCAAACGGCGCTTGGTCGTAGTAGTCGAGCGACACCGGTGAGTCCAGGTCGATGCCGATGTCGAAGGTTGCGTTCGACGTGAAGTGGAGCGACATGGCTCTCGGTACCTGGCCCTGGCCCACCACTTCCCCATTCACCCGCAGCGTGATGTCCATCGGACCCCCGATCGCGGCGGCGAGCTTCGACTCGACCTCGATCTTCGCTTTGCCGACCGGCAGCTTGGTTTTGGACTGGACCTTCGTGCGTTGAACCTCGAACAGGTTGAACTCGTAATTCAGGAAGCCGTCCTTCACGTAACAGGTGATGCCTCCGGAAAACCCGGCAAGCGCGTACAGCACGCCGTTCGCGTTGGCCGGCACGTCCACTTCCATCGTCACGAGGCTGCTGTTCTTCCCAAGCTTGGGAGCGGCTGATTCCGGCATGCGGGTGATGGGAGCATCGAACGACCACTCGGTGAGCGTCGGTGCCGGTGCATCCTCCGGATGGAACATGGCGGTCGACCACAGGCCGCCGCCAATGGGCATGTTCTTGTTCTTCTTCGATTCCTCGATGAAGAGCGCCTTCATCTGCTCGAGTCTCTTGGGCTCCTTGGCGGCCAGGTCGTTCGCCTCGCTCCAATCCTCGTCGATGTGGTAGAGCTCCCACTTGTCCGTGAGGGGCGACCATTCCTTGATGCCCTTCGGCATACCACCCACCCACGGCTCCCGCGGGCCCGGGGCGCTCGCGAACCAGCCGTCATGGTAGATCCCGCGGCTGGCCATGATGTCAAAGAACTGTGTCGTTCGCGTACCCTTGGCCTTGGGGTCGCCAAGCGCATAGACCATGCTGACCCCGGCGATCGGATCCTGCTCGAATCCGTTCACCACGCGGGGCGGGGTGATCTTCGTCACGTCGTAGATCGTCGGCGCGATGTCGATCACGTGATGGAACTGCGGCCGGGGCGTCGGATCTGCCTTGATGCGTGCCGGCCACGCGACGGCCATCGGCTGGCGGGTACCACCGAAGTACGCACCCATGAGCTTGGTGCCCTGGTACGGAGTGCTGCCCGCCCACGCCCATCCGGCGTGGAACATGTTGTCGGTCTTCGGGCCGCCGAGAGCGGGCAGGCCGCCGAGTTCCTCCAGCGCCTCGATGTGCTGCGAAATCGTGGTCGGAATTCCGTTTTGCGCGAGCTGTTCGCTGATGGTGCCGTTGAGGCCCTCTGAGGAAGATCCGTTGTCGCCCCAGATGTAGAAGATCAGCGTGTTGTCCAGCTTCCCTTGCTTCTCGATCTCGTCGATGACGCGGCCCGCGTTGGTGTCGGCGTGCTCGGTAAACCCGGCGAAGATCTCCATCAGCCGGCGCTGGAACGGTTTCTCAGCCTCGGGGATCGACTCCCAGGAAGCCATCGAGGCGGGGCGCGGCGTGAGCTGTGCGTTCTGCGGAATCCAGCCCATGGCCTTGGCGCGTGCAAAGGTGCGCTCGCGATACTTGTCCCAGCCGTCGTCGAACTTGCCTTTGTACTTGTCGGCCCACTCTTTCATGACCTGGTGCGGGCCGTGTGAGGCACCCGGCGCCCAGTACATGAAGAACGGTTTGTCCGGCGCGTAGGCATTCTGTTCGCGGAGCCACTTGATCGCGTCCTGCGCGATGTCCTCGGTGAGGTGGTAGCCCTTGGGCTTTTCGTCGGTGACCTGGGTGGTGTTGCGGGTGAGGGTCGGCTCGTACTGCGAGGCCTCGCCGGCCAGGAATCCGTAGAAGTATTCGAAGCCGTAACCGGTCGGCCAATATTCGAACGGCCCTTTGTCGGTGATCTGCTCTTCGGGCGTGTTGTGCCACTTGCCCCAGGCGCCGGTGTTGTAGCCGTAGTCCTTGAGCACTTCCGCGACGGTCGCTGAGGACTTCGGGATGGTTCCGCTGAATCCATCGAAGTCGTTGGCGATCGCCGAGATCTGGCCGTTGCCGACAAAGGTGTGATTGCGCCCAGTGAGCAGAGACGCGCGCGTGGGTGAACACATTGCGGTGGAGTGAAAGCGGTTGAAGGAAACCCCCATGTTCGCGACGCGGCTGAGCGTCGGGGTGTTGATCTCGCCGCCGTACGTCGCGGGCGTGCCAGGCCCGACATCGTCCATCAGGATGACGAGGATGTTCGGCGCACCGTCGGCCAGGCGCTTCGGCTCCACCCGTTTCTTGTAGGTGGACGTCTCCATCGTCAGTCCCGCCTTGGAGGCGGACGGCGTGGGCGGGAACGGCAGCACGGAGCCGTCGTCGGGTGTTGCGCCAAGAGCGGGGTAGGGCGCGATCGCACAGAGAATGGCGATGAGTGCATGCTTGATCTTCATCATCTCGTGTTCCTCGCGGGAATGGGATCCGCTCTCGGTGTCAGAACTGATAAACCATCTTCAGCCAGACGTAGTCGCCCTTCAGGCGGCGTTCTACGTCCAGCTCGGGGAGCCAGCGCGCTTCCACGGCGAAGGTATTTTCGCCGATCGGCAGCAAGTAGCTGAGTACCGGACCGACGCCCACGGTGTGGCCCTCGAAGTCACCGAAGGTCGCGCCCGAACCGCTGTCGGCGGTCACCTGCTGCAGATAGAACGCCTCGGCGCCGATGCCGAGGTAGCCGGGTCCCACCGGCAGCAGCTGCTGCACGCTGCCGTCGAGGTGAAACATTGCACCGCTCGTATAGTCGGTGTCGGGATTCTCGGTGTTGACCGCGATCCCCGTGTGCAGCGCGGCGTTGAAACCGATCTTCTCATTGTTGTACGACCCGCCGAATGTCGGATCGAAGGTCCAGTAGTTGAGGCCGGGATTCGCGAGACGGCCGGTCTCGTAGCTACCCGTTGGCGCCGAGATCGGAAGCAGCGCGTCGAATTGCCATCGCTCGTGCTTCCACGCGAGCATCGCCGGGATCAGCGTCATGTCACCGATGCCCGATGCCCGGTCCCGGCGCTCCAGGGTGCCGAATCGAGTGTCGACGCTCCCCTTCACGGTTATCCAGATGTAGGGCAGGTACGCGCCGATCGAGTAGTGCGCGCCCAGCAGCGTCGGCTCGAAGGTGTAGAGGCCGCCGAGCAGAGCGGCGTCGCTGTCGGCTTCGAGCTTGGCGCCAACCGTTCCCGCGATCGGAATCTGCGTGGATGCGGAGGTGTCGCCGCTGTAGTGGAGATAGATCGGTTCGACGACCCAGCCGGGCTTCGTCGGCGGGAGATCGATCAACGTAGCGAGGCCACCCGGGAGGTAGTGCCCCGCGCCGCCCTCCGCCGCGAGTGAGGCGAGCGGGAGCGAGAAGGCGAGCGCAAGCAGCAGCAACGCACGTCGGATGAAGATCGTGGCATTCACGCGCTAGGGATTCTTCGGGGTCGACTGGCCGAGCGTTTTCAGAGCGTCGCCGATCGTGAAGCTCCCCGGCTTCTGACGGGGCGGGAACTCCTGGAAGGTCGCGAGGAACTCGGCCACGAGTTTCTGGATCGGGATGGCGTAGAAGGAATGGCGGTACCACCAATTGTCGTACCCAATCCCCTCCTGCCCGCGCTCCGTGGGATCCGAGCGCAGGTCGAAGAAGATCGGAGCGCGCAGCGTCTCGAACGGCTTGCGCCAAACGTCGATGCCGATCGCGTTCTGCACCATGAAGTGGATCTTCAAGCGCTCGTAGCGGACCGCGAGCAAGTCGCCGTCGTCGCTGAAGTAGAAGAACTCCTTCCGCTTGCCCTGCCCCTTTCCAGTCAGCAGCTCGGTCTGGTCGTAGCCGTCGAGGTGCACCTTGAATGTCGCGTTGCCGGCCTTGTAGCCGGCGAGCAGCTTCTCCTTGACGCCTGGGACACCGGCCGCGGCGAGCAACGTGGGCATCCAGTCTTCTCCTGCGAAGATGTCGTTGACGACGCTGCCCGGCTTGATCGCTCCGGGCCAGCGGATCATCGCCGGCACGCGCCATCCGCCTTCCCAGTTGGTGTTCTTCTCGCCGCGGAACGGCGTCTGGCCGGCATCCGGCCAGAGGCACACCATCGGACCATTGTCGCTGGTGTAGATGACGATCGTGTTGTCGGTGAGACCGCTCTGATCGAGCGCGTCGAGCAGCTTTCCGATCTGGGCGTCGTGCTCGATCATGCCGTCGGCGTACTCGCCGAGTCCCGAGGTCCGGTGTTCCTTCCGAACGTGCGTGAAGTTGTGCATGCGCGTGGTGTTGAACCAGACGAAGAACGGCTTGCCTGCCTTCTTTGCGCCGTTCATGAACCCAATGGCGGCACCGAGAAACTCGTCGTCGACGGTCTCCATGCGCTTCTTCGTGAGCGGCCCGGTGTCCTCGATCTTCTGCGTGCCGTCCGGTTGCGCCCGGGTGTGGAGCACACCGCGCGGGCCGAAGTTCTTCTTGAACTCGGGGCTCTGCGGGTAGTCCTCGTGCTCCGGCTCCTCCTCGGCGTTCAGGTGATAGAGGTTGCCGAAAAACTCATCGAAGCCGTGCGCGGTCGGCAGGAACTCATCGCGATCGCCAAGATGGTTCTTGCCGAATTGCCCGGTGGTGTAGCCCGCCGGCTTCAACAGTTCGGCGATCGTCGGATCCTGCTTCTGCAGGCCCTCCGGCGCGCCCGGCAGTCCGACCTTCGAAAGCCCGGTGCGGAACGGCACCTGACCGGTGAGAAACGCCGACCGTCCCGCCGTGCAGCTCTGCTGGCCGTAGTAATCGGTGAAGAGCGCGCCCTCGCTCGCGATGCGATCGATGTTCGGCGTCTGGTAGCCGATCACGCCGCGGCCGTACGCACTCACGTTCAGGATCCCGACGTCGTCCCCGAAGATGACGAGGATGTTAGGCTTGTCGGTGGCGCCCGCAGGTCCAGCGACGAGCAGCGCCCAGCAGGCGGCCGTCATCGCTCGGCGCAACACATGGCGGTGGGACATGGGGGAGTCCTTTCGGATCGGGTGGGAATAGGCGGACCGCGCGCGACTGCAGGGCGCTCGCCTCAGTCGTCGTTCTTCGCCTTGTCGGTGGCCCTCTTGGCCACGCCGTCGCCGTCGTTCTTCTTCTTGTGGTCGTCGACGCCGGCGGCCTTCTTGCCGCTGTCCTTCACGGTCTCGCCCGGCTTGCAGCGTCCGCCGACACCGACGGTGGCCTTCGCAGCAGCGCTCTTGGCGGCCTTCTCGGGCGTGCAGTCGGGGTCGAGGACACCTGCGACGGCGCTCGTGGCGACGAGCAGACAGGTCAACATCAATCCTGCAATCAGGACGCGCGGGGTCTTCATGATCAGTCTCCCGAGGTTGCGAGTCGCCGAACAGGTGCGGGCGCATCGCGTTTCGATTGTCGAGCGGAAATGCAGCGACGAGCGCAGACCAGAGTGGTCCGACAGCCAGGCGGGTCACGCAGTTCCATCAATACCTCCGCCCGGCGGCTCGCGTCCAATGAAACGTTCGAATCCATCCGATGCAGTTTGCGAATGTCGGTCGATCGCTGCCTGCTCGAGCGGCTGCGCGCGTCGGCCTCCGGCGCCGCATCGACTGACACCAGAGAGGGTTCGATGACATTCGTCACCAACTTTGCTCGGGTTGGCCGCGTACGTCGTCTCCGCCGCGGTCAACGCGGCCGACGCGCCGCCCACGCGGACCCGGTCGGTCCGGCGATCTGCCTCGCGGCGATCGTTGCGCTGTTCTACTGGGCCACGAAGCAGGCTGGGCGCGTGCTATTCGGGCGAGGCCTGGAGCCCGCCGCGACGACTCCGCGCTGAATCGTTCTCTGCAACCGTGCCGTGGCCCCAAGGGGGGAAGGCGGACCCTCGCTCGTGCCAGCCGGAGGGGTAGCCCCAACTGGATCGCGCGAAAGGCCGCCTTCCCGAGCACCCGTTAGAAGCTGTAGCCGATGCCGACTTGGGGGCCGGTCAGCGTGACGTTCCTCTCGCTGCCCCGGTCGTCGTACAGATGCTTGTAGCCGACGAAGAAGTTGAAGTGGTCAAAGGCGCGGTAGTTGAGTCTCGGATTCAAGCTATACGTGAGGTCCGAAGAGCTGCCGATGCCGAAACCGCCGATGTCGGCGGTCATCGAGAGCGTGAGATTCGGCAGCAGCCCGACCGACGAGGAAAATCCCACCACACCATCGACCCAGTCGCGGCTGGGGTCGCCAATCAACGGCGCATCGACGTCGATATCCATGTAGCGATAGCGAGCGCCGATCAGCAGATCGAGGTTGGCGCGCGGGGCGTTGTACTGGGAGTCGTCACTCGACCAAGGCCGCCGGATGTCGAGCACACGGAAACCGACCTTGAGATCCGCGATGGAGTTGGTGAGCCAGCCGTCGTCCTTGAAGTCGGACTGGACCCACGCACCGTCCAAGCGTCCGACGAAGCAGTGATAGCGGAACTCGATGTCGCCGCCGCCGCCACCGTCCCAGTCACCGAACGCATCGCCGAGATCATCGTTGAAGTACTGCGTGTAGCGCTGGCCAAGAAGGCCGCCCGGGACATCACCCTCGACGGTGAGGCGTGCGGCCGTGACCCACCCATAGAGGTTCACATCGAGGTCCCACTCGCGCTCCGGAGGCGGCACAGCCGCAGCCGGCCTCGCGAAGCCTCCGATCACCAGTCCCAGTCCGAGGGCCAACCCGGCGGCCCAAGCTAGTCGTTCTGTTGCTCTTCATCGCTCTTGCCCCTCCCCCAAACTGTATTTTCTCACCCGTGTTTTCTCGTCGTTCTTGCGAAATGAAATCCGCGACCAAAGCGTCTGTTCTCGACGGTTCTGGCGTCAAATCGAAATACGGTGCCTTACAGCGGCGTCCCACCGCTTCCACACTTGAGCCCGCGCGCTCGCTCACGTCCAATGAAACTATTGAATCCGTCCGATACAGTTTGCGAATGCCGGTTGATCTCCGTCTCCTCCAACACGCGATCGCGCTGGCACAACACCGCAGCTACGCGCGCGCGGCGAAGGCGCTGCACGTCTCGCAGCCCACACTCTCGCGCAGCATCGCCGGGCTCGAGGATTCGCTCGGTGTCCGCCTCTTCGACCGCGGCCGCGGTGGTGTCGAGCCCACCCCTTTCGGCCGCCTGCTGCTGGAGCGCGGAGCGGTGCTGCTCGCCGACGAGGCCGCGTTGCGGCGCGAGATCCAGCAGCTGGCGGGCCTCGAAGCGGGCGATCTCGTGGTGGGCGCGGGCCCCTTCTCGGCCGAGATCTCCGTAGGACGCGCGATGACGCGGCTGCTCGCGAAGCACCCGCAGATCCGGGCGCGGATCGCATGTTTCGACCCCGAGCAGATCTTCCGCGACGTGCTCGCCGGTCGTTGTGATCTCGGCGTCGCCGATCCCGGCGCTGCGACTCGCGAGTCGCAGCTGCATCACGAGCCGTTGCCGCCCCACTCGATCCACCTGTTCGCACGTCCCGATCATCCGCTGGCCGGGCGCGCCGGCTTGCGTCTCGCCGACGTGCTCGCGTTTCCGACCGTGGGCTCGCGCGTGCGCGGCGCCGCCGCCACGCGGCTTCCCGCCAAGGGAACCGCTGGCCGCGTCGATCCGGACACGGCCGACTTCCTGCCGTCCATCACGGTGGACTCGCTCGACCTGGCCCGTCGCATCGCTGCGTCGACCGCTGCGATCCTGCCGGCCGTGCGTGGCATGGTCGCAGCGGATCTGCGGGACGGAAGGCTGGTTCAGCTCGATTTCCACGAGCCGTGGATGCAGACGAGCTACGGGGTCTTCTGGCGAAGCGATCGGACGCCGTCTCCTGCCGTGCGCGCATTCGTCGACGAGCTTCGTGCCGTGGAGTCCGAGATCAGCGCGGAATCAGTCGAACCCGACTCCGACGTGGCGACTCCGCTCGCTCGCCCGCGGAGGCTTGCGCGCCGGCGTACGAGCGCGTAGCACGGGCTCCGCTGAGCGCTCGCCCGCTGCGTGTTCGAATCCCGGGCCTCGCATCGCCACCGAGCCGCCGATAGCGTGCGCCGCATGATCTCGATCCAGAACGTCTCCGGCCGCCATACGCGGAGCCTCGCCGGTCGCTGGCACGTGATCGTCGATCCGTACCGCTCCGGCGCGCAGTTCCTCGGCTTCCCCAACACGCGCGGCTTTCACCGCAACCTGTCGCCGCGCGACGACGCCCGCATCGAGTACGACTTCGCACGCTCGCCCACGCTCGCCGTGCCCGGCGACTGGAACAGCCAGGATCCGCGGCTGCTGCTCTACGAGGGCACGCTCTGGTACCAGCGAAGCTTCGACGCGCACCCGGCGGCGGGACGGCGCAGCTTCCTGCACTTCGGCGCGGCGAACTACGAGGCCGCGGTCTGGGTCGCCGGCGAGTCGGTCGGTGGCCACGTGGGCGGCTTCACGCCGTTCGATCTCGAGGTCACCACCGTGTTGCGCGATGGCGAGAACGTCGTCGTCGTCTGCGTCGACGACACGCGCCGGCGCGACGGCGTGCCGGCGCTCGACACGGACTGGTGGAACTACGGAGGTCTCACCCGGGACGTCTGCCTCGTGGAGGTGCCCGAGAGCTTCCTCTGCGACTACCGCGTCGATCTCGACGGGATCGAGATCCAGGTGGATGGCCCCGCGCCCGTGCAGCGCGTGCGCGTCGTCATCGAGGGACATGAGATCGAGCTGGCCACGGATGCGCACGGCGCCGCGCGGGCGCCGCTGCCGTTCGCGCCCGAGCGCTGGTCGCCGCAGCATCCGCGCCTCTACGACGTGACGTTCGCCTGCAACGGCGAGGTCGTTCGCGATCGCATCGGCTTCCGCACCATCGAGACGCGCGGCTGCGAGATCCTGCTGAACGGCGAGCCGATCTTTTTGCGCGGCATCAGCATCCACGAGGAGGCGCCGCTGCGCAGTGGCCGCGCGCACGGCGCCGACGACGCGCGCCTGCTGCTGCGCTGGGCGCAAGAGCTCGGCTGCAACTTCGTCCGGCTTTCGCACTATCCCCACGACGAGCCAATGGCGCGGATCGCGGACGAGCTCGGTCTGCTCGTCTGGGAGGAGATCCCGGTCTACTGGGAGATCGATTGGGAGAGCCCGGTCGCGCTCGAATCCGCGACGAACCAGCTTCGTGAGCTGATCCTGCGCGACCGCAATCGCGCGAGCGTCGTGTTCTGGTCGCTCGCGAACGAGACGTTGCCGAATCCCGCGCGCCTCGCGTTCCTGCGCACGCTCGCGCAAACGGCGCGCGCGCTCGACCCGACGCGCCTGCTGACGACCGCGCTGCTGACGATGCCCACCGGCGACCACCGGATGTGCATCGACGATCCGCTCGGCGAGCTCGTCGACGTGCTCGCGGTGAATGAGTACTTCGGCTGGTACTACGGCGAGCCCGAAGGCGTGGTCTGGGAGAGCGCGTTCGAGAAGCCGCTGGTGATGAGCGAACTCGGCGCCGACGCGCTCGCCGGCCACCACGGCGACGCGATCGAGCGTTACACTGAGGAGTTCCAAGCGCGCTTCTACGAGCGACAGATCGCGATGCTCGAGACGATTCCGTTCCTGCGCGGGCTCTCGCCGTGGATCCTGCAGGACTTCCGCTCCCCGCGGCGGAACCTGCCCGGCATCCAGGACCACTACAACCGCAAGGGTCTCGTCTCCGAGCGCGGCCAGCGCAAGCTCGCGTTTGCGGTGCTGCGCGACTACTACGAGCGTCTGGCGCGGAAGGGATGCTGAGGGGCCAGGTTGTTGGGACGAATCCTTCACGAGCCGTTCGCGCAGGGCTTCGCGCGCGGCTGGTAGCGGCCGCCGACTGAGAGTCTCGCTCGTGTCGGATCGCGCATGAAGCAGATGCAGAATCTGAATGATCGTTTGAGCGCACTGATGTGTCGAAGTCGACGCCTCGCGTTTCGATGCTATTCCTTCGAATTCAACTGACGCCTCGAGGGAGACCCCATGAATCGAACCATCGGCGACGGGAGTCGGATCTTCGCGCGCGCGCTCGTCGTGCTGATCGCGATTCTGATCGCGCTGCCTCGGATCGTCGCGGCGCAAGAGGAGGCGGCACCGGCTCCGTACACGGTCGAGCAGATCGAGCAGCTCGTCGCGCCGATCGCGCTCTACCCGGACTCGCTGCTCGCCCAGGTGGTGATGGCATCCACGTATCCGCTCGAGATCGTCGCGGCGCAGCGCTGGGTAAAGTCCAACTCGACGCTGAAGGGCGAGGCGCTCGACGCCGCGCTGAAGAACCAGACCTGGGACGCCAGTGTGAAGTCGCTCTCCGCCTTCCCGCAGGTCCTCGACATGATGAGCGAGAAACTCGACTGGACCCAAGAACTGGGCGACGCGTTTCTCGCCCAGCAGAGCGACGTGATGGACGGCGTGCAGCGCCTGCGTGAGAAGGCGCAAGCGCAGGGCACGCTCGGGAACACGGAGCAGCAGAAGATCATCGTCGAGCAGGCGCCTGCGACCACGACGGTCGTCGAGGGAGCACCAACGACGATCATCCGAATCGAGCCGACGAATCCGCAGGTCGTCTACGTGCCGACCTACAACCCTGCCGTCGCCTACGGCACATGGCCGTACCCGAGCTCGCCTCCCTACTACTACCAGCCGCCTGGCTACACGGCTGCTGCGTCGATTCTCTCGTTCGGCGTCGGCATGGCGGTCGGAGGCGCGCTGTGGGGCGACTGTGACTGGGGCTGGGGGCACGGTGGCATCGACGTCGACGTAAACCGCTACAACAATTTCAATCGCAACGTGAACAACAACTGGAACGAAACCAACATCAACAACAAGTTCCAGAACGGGAAGTGGGAGCACGACGCCTCGCACCGCAAGGGCGTCGGCTATCGCGACACCAACACGCAGCAGCGTTTCGGGAATGCGAGCAAGAGCAATCCCGCGTCGCGCGAGGAGTTCCGCGGCCGCGCCGAGAAGGGGCAACGCGATCTCGCGCGCGATGGCGGCGCAAGTGCCCAACGCGATCTCGCGAAGGGCGGAGCTCCCGATCTGGCCAATCGCGGAGGCGGCAGCAAGGACAGCCGCAGCGCCAGCAAGCCCGATCTCGGGGCGGCCCGAGCAGGCAGCGGCGGTGGCAAGCCCGATCTCGCCAAGAGCGCCGCCGGGAGCGGCGCTCGGAAGGAGACCGCGAGTCGCGCAGCCGCGGGCGATCGGGCGGCTCCCAAGGCGAAACAAGCGGCAAGCCGCCCTGAGCCGGCAGCCTTCCAGAAGAGCGGAAGCGCGAAGCAGGTGAAGGCCGACGCCAATCGCGGAGCCGCGAGTCGCCAGAGTGCAGCGGCAACGCGCAGCAGCGGCGGTGGCCAGAAGGCCAGTGGCGGCGGAGGTGGCAAGAAGCCCAGCGCTGGCGGTGGTGGCGGCGGTGGCAAGAAGCCCAGTGGTGGCGGCGGCGGCAAAGGTGGCGGCGGCGGCGGGCGACACGGCAAATGACTCGAACCGCCACAGCGCCGAGCCAAGTCTCCCCGCGAGCGACCCGCTTCGAAGCCTCGGAGGGCAACACGATGAAGAGTCCCATGTACCGCTTCTGGATCCTCGGCGTCGCGCTCTCGATCGCGGCGGGCAGCGCGATCGTTGCGCGCGAGGCGACCGCAGCAGAGCCGAGCGCGAAAGCCGCAGCGCACACGTCGGCTGCGCAGAAGTCCTTCGAATCGCCGGAGGCGGCGGCTGACGCGCTCGTCGCGGCCGCAAAGGCTCACGACGTGAAGGCCATGCTGGTGATCCTGGGACCCTCCGCGAAGCCGCTGGTCGACTCCGGCGACGCGGTCGCGGATCAAGAGGGTTTCGACAACTTCGTCGCGGGCTACGACGCCGCGCATGCGCTGGCGAGGGATGGCGACTCCAAGGTGATCCTCGAGACGGGCGCCGACCCGTTCCCGTTCCCGATCCCGATCGTGAAGGATGCCGCTGGCTGGCGCTTCGACACTGCCGCGGGTCAGGAAGAGGTGATCGACCGGCGCATCGGGCGCAACGAGCTGTCGGCCATCCAGGCCTCACTCGCCTACGTCGACGCGCAGCAGGAGTACTACCGCCGCAATCCGGATGGCGCTGCGCTCCGGCACTACGCACCGCGCTTCGTCAGCTCGCCGAACAAGCGCGACGGCCTCTATTGGCCGACGGCAGAAGACGAGCCCGAGAGTCCCCTCGGCCCGCGCTTCGCGGAAGCGCACGCCGAGGGATACCGGAAGGGCCAGGCAGGCAAGCCGTATCCGTTCCATGGCTACGTCTTCCACATCCTCGACGGACAGGGTCCGCACGCACCGGGTGGTGCGTACAGCTACATCGCGAAGGATCACATGATCGGCGGCTTCGCTCTGGTCGCGTATCCGGCGACCTACGACGTCAGCGGCGTGATGACGTTCATCGTGAACCAGGAAGGCGCGGTCTATCAGAAGGATCTCGGCTCGAAGACTGTCGCGGAGGCCGCCGCGATCAAACTCTTCGACCCGGACGAATCGTGGCAACCCGTTGGCGAGCAGGACGAGGCGGCGAGGCCGGACGATGCCAGCGACCAGGCGACGCCGTAGCGTGCGCAGTGAGGCGAATGCGAGTCCTTGCGTGGCGCGCGCCCCGATCTCGCTGTTCGACTTCTCGCGCCCGAACGTACCGCGCCTCGAACGCGTCGACCTCTGCGAGCT
>CAYGWM010000096.1:13327-15987 GCA_964353555.1 uncultured Spirochaetales bacterium | reverse complement strand
CGCGGCGCCGCGCGCGAAGCGCAGGTACCGATCGTGCTCGTCGTGAACGACACGATGCGCCGCGATCGGCTGGGCGCCTACGGCGGTCCGGCTCGCACGCCCGCCTTCGACGCATTCGCACGTGAGAACCTGCGTTTCAACGCCGCGTACACGCAGGCACCCTGGACGCGGCCCGCGATGGCGAGTCTGTTCACCGGCCTGCTGCCCTCGCAGCACGGCGTCGGGATGGAACAGGGCGCCGAGCGCGCGACACCGCACGCGGTGGCACCCGAGATCACGACGCTCGCCGAAGTGCTGCGCGCGGCGGGCTACCGCACCGCGGCGTTCGTCAGCAATCCGTGGATGGAGACGCGCTTCGGTTTCGATCAGGGCTTCGACCTCTACGACACCTCGTTCGCGCGCTGGGGTCTCGACAACGAGGAGGCGAAGCTGCCGGGGGTCGAGATCAGCGCGAAGGCGCTCGATTGGCTCGCCACGCTGCCGCCGGGCACGCCGTACTTCCTGTTCGTGCACTACCTCGACAGTCATCGTCCCTATCCGTCGCTGCACCCCCAGGAACTCGAAGCGCACCAGCAGCAGATTCGTGCCGACACGCGCGTGCTCACCGAAACCGAGAGCAGCGAAGTCCGGAAATTGGTGCGCATCGGCAGCAAGCCCGGCGCGCCCGGGCCGATCGGGATGACGCCCAATCTCGCGATGCTCGAACTGGCCTACGACAAGGGAATCGAACACTTCGACTTCGCGCTGGCGCGGCTGCTGGAAGGCCTGGCGAGCAGCGAGGCCGGACGCCGCGCGGCCATCGTCGTCACCGCCGATCACGGAGAGGCGCTCTACGAACGCGGCTATGGCAACCACGGTCGTGGCTTGCACGACGACGAGCTGGCGGTTCCGCTCGCGATGAAGCTGCCGGGTGTGGTGGGTCCCGACGACGGCGTCAGCTGTCCCACCGGTCTCGTCGACGTGCTGCCGACGCTCTGCAGCTACCTCGGCATCACGTGTCCCGAGGGCCTGGCGGGCCGCGACCTGCTCGCGCCGCGCGCGACGCGTCGCTACCTCGTGTCGGAGGCGACCGGTGTCGCACCGCGGCATCGCTCGATCCGCAACGAAGAATGGAAGCTGATCTGGCAACCCGATGGCGCACCCGAGGGCAAGCGCGCCAATCCGTACTCGCTCTACGAGATCGCGGTGGATCCGGGCGAGAGTCGCGATCTGATCGACGCGCCGGACCCGGAATTGCGTGCCGTCGCCGAGCGACTCGAAGCGGAGCTGCAAGCGGCGGGTCCGGTGCTTCCGCTGCACACCGCCCCGAACGTGCAGATCGACAAGCCCGTGCAGGAGCGGCTGCGACAGCTCGGCTACGTGGAGTAGGCAGAACGCTCTGCCTCGCCCCTTACGACGCGCAGCCTCGGCTGGTAGGCTGCCCCTTCATGCGCAGGTCCCCCGCGCTGTTCCGCTTCGTCGCGACGTTCGGGTTCGCGGCGTGTTGCGGGTTCGCGACGTTGGCGCCCGCCGCCGAGCCGCTCGGCCAGGTCGCGACACTGCCTGCGCAGCCGGGTCCGCACTGGGTCTGGGTCAGCGACATCCTGCTGAAGCGCGCCGCGCTCGTCGATGCCGACGGCGCACGCTTCCTCGGCATGTTGCCCGGCGGCAGCGGCATCCTCGCGCCGCTGCGCTCGCGCGACGGGCGCGAGATCTACCAGGCGGAGACCTACTACGCGCGCGGCACCCGCGGCCAGCGCACCGACATCGTGTCGATCGCCGACGCGATCACGTTGCAGCCGAAGGGCGAAGTGGTGATCCCGCCGAAGCGATCCGAGCACACGTCTTGGGTCGCGGGATCGGCGCTCTCCGACGACGGGCGCTTCGTGGGCGTCTTCAACCTGAATCCCGGCACGTCGCTGAGCATCGTCGACGTCGCCGAGCGCCGCTTCGTCGGCGAGATCGAGACGCCCGGTTGCGGCCTGGTCTACGCCGCGGGCCCGCGACGCTTCCTTTCGCTCTGCGCGGATGGCACGGCGCTCGTCGTGACGCTCGACGAGAGCGGGCGTCCCGCGTCGAAGCTGCGCACGGAGCGCTGGTTCGATCCACAGGCCGATCCGATCACCGAGAAGGCCGCACGCCGCGGCGACCAGTGGTTCTTCGTGTCGTTCGAAGGGTTCGTGCATCCGATCGACGTCTCGGGCGAGGCGCTGCGCTTCGCCGATCCATGGCCACTGCTGAGCGACGCCGACCGCAAGGAGTCGTGGCGCGTCGGCGGCATGCAGCAACTCGCGCTGCACGGAGCGACGGGTCGCCTCTACGCGCTGATGCACCAGGGTGGCGCGGATACACACAAGGACCCCGGCACGGAAGTCTTCGTCTACGACGTCGACAAGCGCGAGCGCGTGCAGCGCATCGAGTTGCGCAACCAGACCGCGAGTTTCGTGCTGGATCGGCTTGGCATGCCGCCCGGCGGTACGATCGACTGGCTGCTGCAGCGCGCATTGCCGAACGAGGGCGCCGAGCGCATCGCGGTCACCCAGGACGATGCGCCGGTGCTGCTCGCCGCCACCGCGTTCCCGGCGACGCTCGCCGTCTACGACGCGCGGAGCGGCGAATACCTGCGCGACGTCTCGGAAGTCGGCATCGCCACCAACTACGTAGCCGCGCCGTGAACGGGC
>CAYGWM010000096.1:4366-13227 GCA_964353555.1 uncultured Spirochaetales bacterium | reverse complement strand
CGACGTCTCGGAAGTCGGCATCGCCACCAACTACGTAGCCGCGCCGTGAACGGGCAGGGGGCGGCGCCACCGTGCTCGATCCGGCCATCGAAGTCGTGCTGCGCGGCGGCCTGGCGCTGCTCTTCGGCGTCACCGCATTCGAGAAGTTCCGAGACTTCGACGCCTTCCGCACCGCGGTGATCGGCTATGCGCTGTTGCCCGAACGTGTCGTCGGCGCCATCGCAGTCGCGCTCGCGAGCGGCGAGGCGTCGCTTGGCGTCGCGCTCGTCACGCCCGCGGCATGGCGTTTGCGCCAGCCCGCGCTGCTCGCGAGCGCAGCGCTGCTCGCGCTCTACGGCGTCGCGATCGCGGTGAACCTCGCCCGCGGTCGCCGCGACATCGACTGCGGTTGCGCCGGTCCGGCCGCGCGCCAGCCGCTTTCGGAGTGGCTGCTGGCGCGCAACGCGCTGCTGGTCGCGATGGCGCTCGCCTGTCTCGGCGGCCCGGCGTCACGGCCGCTCGTCTGGATCGACGCGCTCACGGTGAGTGGCGGCATCTCGATGCTCGGAGCCACGTGGCTCGCCGCGCATCGGCTGCAAGCAAACGCGCCCGCCATCGCGCGGCTGCGGGTGCGCAGATGAGCGAAGCACTGCTCGTCTCCAACGCGCTGCTGTGGGCCGCGGTGCTGGTGCTCGCGGCCGTGGTGGTCGCGTTGGTGCGGCAGATCGGCGTGCTGCACGAGCGTCTCGCACCGGCCGGCGCGCTGTCGCTCGCGTCGGGTGCGACGGTCGGTGTCGCGGCTCCCGTCGTCACGGCGCTTGATTTTGCAGGCGTCGCGCACACGATCGGCGCGCCCGCGTCCGACGGTCGTGACACGCTGCTCTTCTTCCTGTCGCCGAGTTGTCCTGTCTGCAAAGTGCTGCTGCCGGTGCTGGGATCGCTGGCGAACACCGAGCCTGGTCGGCTGCGCGTGCTGCTGGCCAGCGACGGTCCGCGCGACGAGCACGAAGCGTTCGCGCTGCGCGAGCGACTCGCGTTTCCGTACCTGCTATCGGCGCCGCTCGGCGTCGCGTATCGCGTCGGCAAGTTGCCGTGGGCGGTGCTGATCGACGCTGCCGGCGTGGTTCGCGCGTCGGGCCTGGTGAACTCACGCGAGCATCTCGAGAGTCTGCTCGAGGCGAAGGCGCTCGGCGTCGCATCGATCCAGGAATGGATGGCGCGCGAGCGCAAGGGAGCGGCGTAGCCGATGGCAGAGCGCAACGTCGACGGATTCATCGAAACGGTCGCGCGGCGACTCGCGCGCACCACGTCGCGACGCGGTTTCCTGGCGCGCTTCGGGACGGTCATTTTCGGCGCCGCGGCGCTGCCGCTGCTGCCGGTTGCGCGCGCGAGCGCCGAGGCCGCGCGCGAAGCGGCGCCCGACGAGTCGGGGCTGAAGGGCGCAGCGGGCGATCCCGGGAACTGCGAATACTGGCGCTACTGCTCGATCGACGGCTTCCTCTCGGCGTGTTGTGGCGGCACCCATACGAGTTGTCCGCCGGGTACCGAGATGTCGCGTGTCACGTGGATCGGAACCTGTCGTCACCCGGTGGACGGCAAGGCCTACATCATCTCCTACAACGATTGCTGCGGGAACAGCTTCTGCGGTCGCTGCATGTGCAACCGCAACGAGGGCGATCGCCCCGTCTATCTCGCCGGCAGGTCCAACGACATCAACTGGTGCATGGGAACCTCGACGGCGGCCTACAGCAGCACGGTCGCAATCGTGCTCGGCGTCGCGACCGAGTCGTAGTCGGCGTGCGTGCGCTGGTCGCGCTGATCGCGCTCGTCTGCGCTGCGATCCCGGCGCACGGCTGGTCGCCGGGCACCAACTACACGCTGCATTGCGAGGGCTGTCACCTCGCCGATGGCAGCGAGTCGCCGGGCAAGGTGCCGGCGCTCGCGGGCTCGATGGCGCAGTTCCTGCGCGTTCCGGAAGGCCGCGCCTATCTCGTACGTGTACCGGGCGTCGCGAACGCGCAGCTCGAGGACGGCGATCTCGCGGCGCTGCTCGACTGGACGTTGCGCCGCTTCGACGCTGCGAACCTGCCGGCTGACTTCGTTCCGTACACGGCAGACGAGGTGCATCGCTTGCGCGCTGCGCCGCTGATCGCGGTCGCACCCGCGCGACGGCGCCTGCTCGATGCGATCGAGCGCGGCCGCTAGATTGGACGCTCGCGCTTGTTCGGCTTGCGCACGCTGGCCGGAGCAGGGCGGCGCAGCAGGCGGCCGAGCAGCCCGCGCTTGGGGCGCCGCATCTGCAACAGTCGAAGTTCGCGCAGCGCCTCGATGGAATCGGGTCGGCATTCGACCGCCTTCATGAACATGCGCTCGGCGAGTTCGAGGCGCTCCGCCGCCTGGCACAGCCGTCCCAAGAACAGATACGGCTTCTCGCGCCCGGGTGCGAGCTTCGCGCCGCGCTTGACCATCTCGAATGCCTTCTTGAAGACGACCTCGTCATGCCCGTGTGTCAGGTAGTAGCACCAGCCGCAGTAGGCGAGATACTCGCCCTCGTCGGGGAACAGCTCGACGGCGCTTTCGAAGTGGCCGAGCGCACCCGCCCAGTCGTGTGAGCGCAGTCGCGCCTCGCCCTTTTGGAACGCGCGCTCCGCCGCGATCGCGCGTTGGGCTTCGTCGAGAGCGTGGGCTTCCTTGTGGTCGCGTTCAGGGTCGGCCCGGTACTTCGAGAGACTCGCCGGATCCGAGAGCAGCTCGAAAGCGCGGGTCACTTCGCGGAAGGCCCGTTCGGCGAGGTCGCGCACCGCATGGCTGGCCTTCGCGTAGCGATCCGGGTGCGTCTCCTTGGCGAGACTCACATAGGCGGAACGAATCTCGTCGTTGGTCGCGTCGCGCGCGACGCCGAGCTTCTCGAACGGACTCGACTTCGACAGGCGTTCGAGCACGGCCGTGAGCGCCATCCGCTGTTCGTGATCCGCCGCGTAGTGCGAGTGGTCTTCTGCAGCGGCCGGTTTGGACTGCGCATGCGGAGTCCGGGTCACGAACGCCGGCGGGGGTGTCTTGGCTTCGCCGACGCGGCCGTTCCGCGCGTGCGAATCGCCGTGCAGGCGCACGACGGGTGCGGGTCCGCCGCGCCGGAATACCTCGCCGTCGCGGATCTCGAGCATCCCGACTTCGAGCAGCGCGTAGACGGCGCGTCGCAGTCGCTCGGGCTTTGCGAGCAGCGACCCGGCCGCGAGGCCGCGGCCGCACGCGGTGAGCAGCGCGCGTTCGTCATCGCCGAGCGCGACTTCCTGGAACGAGTAGAAGGGGTTGGCGCTCGGCACGATCGTGTCGTCCGCGTGCGTGCGCAGCACGGCGTCGATTCGCTCCATCGGGAGTCGCGTGCGCACACCGATCCGGATCAGATCGGCGGCGCTGGCCGCGAGCGGAAGCGCGGTGGCACGCTTCAGTTGCGCCCCGACGGCGAGCGCGAAGTCTCCGCTCGGCCACTCGAAGATCTCGAGCAGCTTCTCGTCGGCCTGTTCGCGCAACGCCTGCCCCAAGTCTTCTTCGGATAGCACTTGCATGGCGACCAGGATCTGCCCCTGCAGTCCTTCGCCGCGCAACAGCCGGCGCGCAGATTCGGCGACGACGTCGGGTTCGATGCGATCCGATCGCAACAGCCAATCCCCGAGGCGTTCGCTCGGCAGGTTCGAGCGCACCGCGGCCGGACGACCGTCGCAAAGCTCGACTTCCTTGCGCTTCTCGCCATTGCGAAGATGCAGCACCCCGTTCGCGCGCAGGCCATGGGCCTGGTGCAGCAGCGCCGGGAACGGCAGGTTTGCGAGCGAACCGCGCAGCGGTGCGCTGCGACGCACGCGGGCCGTCGTGCGAGCAGCGTCGACGGTGCGGCCGTCGCGTTCGCGGGCGAGCAGCTTCGTCACGCGCGCGAGTAGCGCATCGAGCGGAATCGGCTTTCGCAACAGCGCCGACGCGCCGAGCTTGCGCGCCAGCTCGATCTGCTCGGGATTGCACGGAGCGACGCTCCAGAGGATCACCGGAACGGCTGCCGCGGGACTCGCCGAATTGCGCATCGCCTCGAGCACCGCGAGTCCGTCGCGACCGGGTAGCGCAACGTCGAGCAGCACCAGATCGGGCGGACGCCGGCGCATCGCCTCGAGTGCTTCATCGCCGTCGTGCGCCACGATCACGCGGCAGCCATCCGCGCCGAGTGCGCGGGCCAGCAACTGGCAGAGGTCGCGATCGGGGTCCGCGCACAGCAAGGTCAGCGACATTGGAGGCTGCATCGGCTCGCGAGCGTGGGGGGCTTGAGCGTCGAGGCCGATCTGCACGCGTGCTGCTCACAAGCTGCGCGATTGCGGTCCGATTCTGCGCGACTCCGCTCCGAGGACGCTGCGATGCTGCCCGCTCGTCTCGCCACTCGGCTTCGCTAGGAACTGGCTCGGCGGGCGGTGTTTCGCATCCACCAGAACGGTGGCACCGAGAAGAAATGGGCGAAAGCCTCGGGCTCCACCGCTTCGCTGAACAGAAAGCCCTGCATCCGGTTGCAGCCGTACGAGGCGAGCAGTTGCATCTGCTCGGTCGTCTCGACGCCCTCGGCGATGGTGGTGATGTTCAGTGCGCGCGCCATCTGCACGATCGTCGAAGTGATCGTCGCGTCCGCCGGATCGGTCGCGACGGCGCGCACGAAGGACTGATCGATCTTGAGCACGTCGATCGGGAGTTGCTTCAGGTACGCGAGCGCGGAGTAGCCGGTCCCGAAGTCGTCGATCGCCATGCGAACACCCAGGCCGCGCAGCATCGCGAACTGCGCCAGTGTGCGCTGACCACCGGAGAGCAGGCTGCGCTCGGTGATCTCGAGTTCGAGTGAGTCCGGTCGCAGGCCGGTGTCACGCAGCGAATCGCGCACCATCGCAATGAAGTCGCCCGACTGGAACTGGTGCGGCGAGACGTTGACCGCGATGCGGAATCCCTCGTGACCGCTCTGCTGCCAGCGCGCGGCCTGCTCGCAAGCGGTGCGCAGCACCCATTCGCCGATCGAGACGATCAGCTGCGACTCCTCGGCGACGCCCAGGAACTGTGCGGGCAGCATCAGACCCAGTTGCGGATGCCACCAGCGGATCAGCGCCTCGGCGCCGATCACGCGGCCGCGCGTCGCATCGATCACGGGCTGATAAAAGAGCGCCAGCTCGCGGCTTTCGAGTGCCGCGCGCAGTCTGTTCGCGCGCGCTGCTCGCTCGAGCACCTCCCCGTTCTGGCCCTGGGTGAAGAAGGTGTAGCGATCGCGACCGCTGCTCTTGGCCGCGTACATCGCCATGTCCGCGTGCTTCAGCAGCTCTTCGGACGAGGCGGCGTCGCGCGGGAAGACGGCGATGCCGATGCTCGCAGTGATCAGGTGCTCGCGGTCCTTCAGCGCGATGGGTTGGCGCATCATCGAGAGCAGCTTCTCGGCGACACGGCCGGCATCCGTCTCGTCGGCGAGATTGGTGAGCAGGATCGCAAACTCGTCGCCGCCCAGTCGCGCGCCGGTGTCGCTCTTGCGCAAGCAGGTCGCGATGCGCTGCGCCGCAAGGCGCAGCATCGCGTCGCCAGACAGGTGCCCCAGCGAGTCGTTGATCAGCTTGAACTCGTCGAGATCGAGAAAGAGCACGGCCAGTTTTTGGCGGTTGCGCCGCGCCGAGGCGACGGCCTGGTCGAGGCGGTCTTGAAAGAGCGAGCGGTTCGCGAAGCCGGTGAGCTGGTCGTAGGTGGCGAGCTGGCGGGCCCGCTCGCGGGCGATGTTGAGTTCCAGGAACATCCGCTGATTGCGAATTGCGTGCTGCAGGCTCCACACCAGCGCGCCGGGACTGAGTGCGCACTTGATCAGGTGGCCACGCGCGCCCACCTCGACGGCTTTCAGCGCGAGCGCCTCGTCGTCGTCGTCGACCATCACCACCACCGGCACGAGCGGCGCGCGCACGCGAGCTTGCGACACGGCGACCAGCTCGCGCGGGCTACCCGCACCGATATCCATCAACAACACGTCGACTTCGTCGCGCTCGAGCGTCTCGAATGCGTGTTGGAGATTGACGGCGTGGGCGATCGCGACCTTGGTCTCGCGGGAATGCTCGAGCAGGGCGCGCAGCAGCTCGACATCGGCCGCGTGGGGACCGACGAGCAGCACGCGGATCGGGCCGGGCGTCGCTTCGCGGCCGTCCTCGATTGCGTCCGTCGCCATCGGTTCGCGTCTCCCCCGGCAACCTACAAGGCCGCGAATTGCTATCGGCGCAGACCGGCAGCGCCTGAACAAAGGGCTTGCCAAACCAGCGTCGAGCTGGAAGAATGCGATCCCGACCGATCGGTCGGACCAGAAGATTTCAACAGCATCCGTACTGACCTCGTGGTAAAACCGATTGCTCAGCTGCGCTGGGGTGCTCCCCCTGGCCTACCCGGAGAACTCTGTGCGCCTGATCAAGCCCGCTCTCGTCGCGTTGCTGCTACTTCCGATGGTCGCCGCCCTCGGGCCCTCGACGTGCTTCCCGCACCTCGAGTTCCCGGGCTACACGGTGATTCGGCTGGTGGCGGGGACCGACGTCGAGTTCCAGGCGCGCGCGGCGCTGCAGCAGGCCAAGCCCGGCACGATCATCGAGTTCCCGGCCGGCAACTGGAGCTTCGACGACGAGCTGATCGTGGCGACGTCGCACATCGTGCTGCGCGGCCGCGGAGCGCTCGCGACGACCCTCGATTTCACCGGTCAGCAGACCGGCGCCCAGGGCATCCTCGGCACCGAGGACGGCTTCGTGATCCAGGACCTGCGCGTGCTGAACCCGAAGGGCGACGGCGTGCGCGTCGAGGGCGCCGACGGCGTGGTGTTCCAGGGCCTACACGTCGAGTGGAACACGTCACCCGAGAATCTGCACGGCGCCTACGGAATCTATCCGGTGCAGTGCAAGAACGTGCTGATCGACAACTCGCTGGTCCGCGGCTCGTCGGATGCTGGAATCTACGTCGGTCAGTCCGATGGCATCATCGTGCGTCGCAGCCGGGCGTTCGAGAACGTTGCCGGCATCGAGATCGAGAACTCGAAGAACGCCGACGTCTATCTGAACTACGCCACCAACAACACCGGCGGCATGCTCGTCTTCGACAATCCGGGTCTGCAGTACTACGGCTGTCGCGCCCACACCGATCCGGCCAAGGACCAGCCGGCTTGCCGCGGTACGCGCGTGTTCTCGAACTTCTTCCTCGACAACAACCACGAGAACTTCGCGAACGGCGGCACCGTCGCGCTGGTGCCGCCCGGAACGGGCATGATCGTCATGGCCACGGACAACGTCGAGGTCTTCAGCAACGTCATCCGGGACCATCAGACGGTCAACATCGTGGTGATTTCCTTCGCGCTCACGCAGGTGCCGTTCAGCGATCCGAACTACGACCCGTATCCGGAGCGAATCGACATCCACGACAACGAGTTGGCGAATGGCGGTTACGACCCGATCGGCGATCTGGGCATCATCATCCACCAGGCCTTCTTGCCGGCAAACATCCCCGACATCACCGTCGACAACATCTACCTCGACCCCGCGATGAAACAGCCGAACTGGACGCTGCCGGACTCGGTCGAGGTCTGCGCGACCGACAACTACGGCGACAACGGGCCCGCGAGCTTCGGCACGCCGCGCTCCATCGACGGCACCCGTTATACCGGCGACCTGCACTACTGCACGCATCCGCGGCGCTCCGCGACCGAACTCGCGGCGATTTCGGAGCCGCCGTTCGTAGCGGATCCGTACACGCCCGAGCAGGTCGCTGCGGCCTGCCAGCACGGTACGCCTGCGGCAGCAGGTGTGAACTGGAGCGCTGCCGAGTTCGACTGCCTGTCGCTCGCGGACTACCGCCTCTACCAGGATCCCACCGAGCCGCGCTCCGCGCCGAACGCCGGCGGCACGCCGTTCGACCTGACGACGCCGCTCTTCTCGGACTACGCCCAGAAAGCCCGCATCGTCTACGTCCCGGCTGGCCAGCAGGCGAGCTATGACGCGAACGGCGTCTTCCAGTTCCCGGTCGGCACGATCATCTCGAAGACCTTCACGTTCTCGCACGACCTGAGCAAGCCGCAGGTAAAGGGCACCGACGTCGTCGAGACGCGTCTGCTGATCCGCCGCGCCGGCGGATGGAAGGGGCGCGCGTACATCTGGAACGAGGGCAGAACCGAGGCGCTGCTCGCGCTCGGTGGTGGCGCCAAGGACGTCGCCTGGACCGCGAGCGACGGCACTCCGCGGACGACCCGCTATCAGATTCCCAACACGGCGCAGTGCAGCCGTTGCCACAATGGCGCGCACGGGGATGAACCGATCGGCCCGAAGGCGCGGCTGCTGAATCGCGACTTCGACTACGGTGGTGGCGTCGTTGCGAACCAGCTTTCCCACTGGACCCGCATCCGCATCCTCGCTGGTGCGCCCCACGACCCGCGCGACGCACCGCGCCTGCCGCTGTGGGCCGACCCGAACGACGGCACCGTCGACACGCGCGCGCGCGCGTACCTCGAGAGCAACTGCGCGCACTGTCACAGCCCGGCGGGTCGCGCGCGCTTCACGGGCCTCTATCTCGAAGCGAGTCGCCCGGTCAGCGCCACGACCGGTGTCTGCAAGCGGCCCGGCTCCGCGGGTCCCGGCGCGGGCGGCCTCGACTACGACATCGTGCCCGGCGAGCCGGATCTTTCGGTGATGATCTACCGGATGGCGGCGACGGCGCCGCAGATCAAGATGCCGGAACTCGCCAAGAGCGTGGTCCACGAAGAAGGCACACAAGCCGTCGCTGCGTGGATCGATACGCTCGCCGGAAGCTGCCCGACTCCGACGGGGGGCAACTAGCGCGCGGCCGTCCTCGGCCGTAGTGCGGAA
>CAYGWM010000096.1:0-4266 GCA_964353555.1 uncultured Spirochaetales bacterium | reverse complement strand
CCCGACTCCGACGGGGGGCAACTAGCGCGCGGCCGTCCTCGGCCGTAGTGCGGAAGAATGCGCCAGCGCGCGGACCGCGCGATCCCCGTCGTCGTTCTCGATCGGGCCTGGCTCGCGCACGCAGAATTCGGCAGGTCGCGCACGGCCGATGTGCTGGAGCGTCATGGCGGCACACGACCCGGCGAGTCGAACGCGAGCACGGACCAATCATGCGGAGTCCCGGCGCTGCGCTCTTCGACTACGGCGCCTCCGGTGTAGTCGCGGATGATGGGTTGCCAGAACGGCAACGCGCGGTGATTGCCGAGCGAGACGCGCACGATCCAGTGGCCGGGCAAGCGGTCCCAGAGCTGGAAGGCGGCGCTTCGACCCACGTGGTTGCGACGATGCCGGCGCAACACGAAGAATTCGGCGACGTCGAGATCATCGGGGTCGTCGGTCACTGGCGAGCCGCGCGTCGCCAGCACGAAACCGGCGACGCGTTCGCCCGCGCGAATCAAGAACGGGAAGCGGCGCGTGGGCTCCTGCCAGTAGCGCGGCAGTTTGTCGTAGCCGAAGCGGCCGCTCGGTCCGACCTCGATCGGGAACACCTCCGAGAGATCGTGCAGGTAGAGCTCGAGCAGATTGGCGAGCAACGGCGCGTGTTGCGGCTGCGCCGCTTCGAGGACCACGTTCTGCGTCATCGGACCCACGGATCATCGGTACCAAAGCGCCAGACGGGCTCGCTCGATGCGAAACCGGAACGCTTGTCGCGTTACCTGATGCGGCGCGCCTGCTTCGTACCCGCTGCCGTCAGGCCGATCAAGCCCAGCCCGAGCAATCCGACCGTGGTCGCCTCGGGCACCGCCACATTGTCGGCTGAGAACGAGAACAGCGTACCCCCCTGGTTCCCCGTGAAGTCCCAGTCGGCCTCCGTGTCTGCGAAGCCGGTGGCGTGCAGGACGCCCTTCCCGCTCAGGACGAGCTGAGTGCCACTCTGGAACGCCACGGTCACGGCTTCCAAGTCGAAGCTGTAGCTCACCCCTCCGTTCGAGAAGGACCAGAGCGGAACGACGGGACTGGGACTGAGAAAGGGAGCGAACGTGAAGTTCTGGAACACGACCGGGGTCCCCACTGGAGCCGTGAGGTCGCCCGTCGCGGCCAGCACGATCTGGAATCCACCCGAAGAAAAATCGATGCCCGTCGCGGTTGCGATCCCGCTTCCGCCTGTCGGAGCCCACAGCCCGGCGAAGTGGATCTCGCCGGTGATCGGTGTCGGTATGGCCTGTGCCGAGGAGCCGAGCGTGAGCAGACCGATCCCGCACAACGCCAGCATGAGCAGTTTCTTCATCTACGTCTCCTGATGAGCCACCGCGAAAAGGTGACAGCAGTACGCCTTCGCTCTTCCGCACCGGCGCAGCGTCGGCGGCGCGGGGTCCGTTGCTGATGAAGTCGCGTTTTCGCCCGGTTGGTGGCAGCGAATCTGTGGGGAATTCGACGAGATGGAGGGGTAAGGGGTCGCAGCCGTCGCACGCGAGTTGCCGGCAGCGGGCGATGCCGGGGTTGCGCACGAAGCCCGCTCTCGGCCCCGCCGGTCTGGCGAGTACGTTCTCATGTGGGTTGACACCCATGGCCTGCGGGGCAACCTGTTGTCCCATAACCACGTTTTGCCATTCAACCAGGATCCATGCGAGCTCCCCACCCCTCCTTCTGGCTGCTGCTGCTCACGCTCGTCTTCTCGTGGAGCATCCTCGACGCGGCCCCTGCGTCCGCGGGCCACAAGCGCTCGAGCATCGCTGGCCTCGGCGTCCGGCCGGTGAACGCAACCTGTCTCGCCCCGGCGAGCAGCCCTGAGCCGAGCCTCGCGCTCGTCCCCGCGTTCGGCGGCGCCAGCTTGAGCTTCCCGACCGCTGCGCAGCAGTCCCCCGTGGACGCGAACTTCTGGTACGTCACCGAGATCGCGGGCCGGCTGCGGCGGGTCGCAGCGTCCTCCGGCGTCCAGACCACCGCTCTCGATCTGACGTCCCGGGTGTCCGCGACGGGCGAGGGCGGGCTGCTCGGCCTCGCCTTGCATCCGGCCTTTGCCCAGAACGGATACGTGTTCGTGTACTACACGGTCGCGGCCTCGCCGCTGCGATCGATCGTCTCGCGCTTCACGACGACGAACGGCGGCGCGACCTTCGATCCCACGAGCGAACGGGTGATCCTCGATGTGGCGCAGGTGGCCACGAACCACCTCGGCGGCGATCTGCATTTCGGCCCCGACGGCAAGCTCTACGTCGGCTTCGGCGACGGCGGGTCCACCCCGGCGTTGGCGCAGAACCCCTCGGACCTTCACGGCAAGGTGCTGCGCCTCGACGTCGATGCCGGCAACCCCTACGCGATTCCGGCCGACAACCCGTTCGCGGCAGGCGGCGGGCGACCGGAGGTCTGGGCCCTCGGCTTCCGCAACCCCTACCGCTGGTCGTTCGACGCGCTCACCGGCGAGCTCTGGCTCGGCGACGTGGGACAGAGCGCCTGGGAAGAGGTCGACCTCGTCGCGCGCGGTGGCAACTACGGCTGGCCATACCGGGAGGGGTTCCACTGTCTCTCCGGGGACTGCAACGATCCGAACTACGTGACTCCCGAGATCGAGTACTCCCATGCCGAGGGCTGCGCGATCATCGGCGGCTTCGTGTACCGAGGTGCGGTTCTCCCGGGCCTCTCCGGCGCCTACCTGTATGGCGACTACTGCTCGTCGCGCATCTGGAGCGCGCTCCCGAACGGCAACGGCAGCTACCAGGTCGCGCAGATCGCGTCGTCGAGCACCTCGTTCACCGCCTTCGCCCAGGGGCGCGATGGCGAAGTCCTCGTGCTCCGGACCTCGGGGGCGGTCCAGCTCGCACCGGCCGCGGGCTCGCCCTCGGACCCGATGCCGCTGCACCTCGCCGACACGGGCTGTGTCGATCCGGCCGATCCCAAGAAGCCGGCGGCCGGTCTGCTCCCTTTCGACGTCAACTCGCCCCTCTATTCCGACGGCGCCGCGAAGGAGCGCTGGCTCGCGCTTCCGGACGGCGCGCAGATCACCGTCGGTGCCGATGGCGACTTCGAGCTTCCCGCTGGCAGCGTCACGATGAAGAGCTTCCGCGTCGGCGGGAAGCTCGTCGAGACCCGTCTCTTCGTGCGCTACGGCAACGGGAGCTACGGAGGCTACACATACGAGTGGAACGATGCGGAGACCGACGCCGTGCTGCTGCCGGGTGCGAAGAAGCGCACGGTGGGCAGCCTCTCCTGGAACTACCCGAGCCGCGCCCAGTGCCTTCAGTGTCATACCGCCGTCGCCGGCTTCAGTCTCGGGCTGGAGCTCGGCCAGTTGAACCGGGACCTGTTCTATCCGGTGACGGGGCGCACGGCGAATCAGCTCTCGACCCTTTCCCGCATCGGAGTCTTCACAGCGCCGCTCGCGACGAATCCGGGGACGCTGCCCCGTCTCGAGCGCGACACCGTGGACCACATCGCGCGGGGCTGGCTCGACGCGAACTGCGCAGGCTGCCACCAACCCGGGGGGCCGACGGGTGCGGCCATCGACCTGCGCTACGACACCGGCCTGGGGCAGATGGGTCTCTGCGACGCCGTGCCGGCCCTCGGGGATCTCGGCGTGGCGGGTGCGAGGCTGTTGCTGCCGGGGGATCCGGCTCGCTCCATCCTCTCGCTTCGCACCCACCTCGTCGGCGCCGGCCAGATGCCGCCACTCGGGCGCACGTTGGCCGATCCGAATGGAACGGCACTGCTCGACGCCTGGATCCGCTCGTTCGCCTCCTGCAGCGGGCCCGACACCGACGCGGATGGACGGATCGACGCCTCCGACAACTGCCCGCGCCATTCGAACGCGAGCCAGCAGGACACGGACGGCGACGGAATCGGCGACGTCTGCGAGACCCCTTGCAACGACGGCGTCGACAACGACCGCGACGGTGCCGCCGACTACCCGCTCGACGCTGGCTGCGCTTCCGCGGACGCGACCCGCGAGGACCCCGCGTGCCAGGACGACGTCGACAACGACGGCGATGGGCGGATCGACGGCCCCGGGGATGTCGGCTGCGCCGGTGTCGCCGCGACGCGCGAGAATCCCGCCTGCGCGGACGGCATCGACAACGACGCCGATGGCAAGATCGACTTCGACGGCGGCCGCTCGTTGGGCGCCGTGAGCCCGACCGCGCCCGATCCCGACTGCGCGGGCTCCCCGTCGCGCTCCGAAGTGCCGCGTGGGAACTGCGGGCTCGGCTTCGAGCTGGGGCCGGTCCTCGTGCT
>CAYGWM010000095.1:0-16224 GCA_964353555.1 uncultured Spirochaetales bacterium | reverse complement strand
GCTCGATCTGCTGGTCGGCTGGTGGCTCGTCTTTGCAGCGTTCGTCCCGCCGACACCGCTGCGGGTTGCTTGCTCGGTGCTGCTCGTGGGCGGGGTGCATCCGCTCGTGACGGGGGTCGGCTACCTGCTCGGCATGCGGCCCACCGCGCGCTGACGCGGCGCTCATTGCTTCGAAGACGAGATCAGACGAAGTCGGCGAGCCGCACCGGGAGCCGCCGCGCGCCCCAGGCGCCGGGCTGCGCCTCGAAGACACCGGCGCACGGGGTCTGACACTTCGCGCAGCGGCCCTGCGCGTCGAGGTTCCACTCGTCGAGCACGTACCAGTCGCGTCCGATCAGCCGCGTGCCGCAGCTATGGCAGAACGTGCTCTGCCCGTCGCGGTCGTGGATGTTTCCCGTGTAGACGTACCGGACGCCGTGGCCACGGGCGATCGCGCGCGCGCGGCGCAGCGTCTCGGCCGGCGTCGCGGGCTTGTCGCGCATCCGGAAGTCGGCGTGGAAGGCGCTGAAGTGCCACGGCACGTCGACGCCCAGGTTCGCGACGATCCACTCGCTTGCGGCGTGGAGCTCCTCGTCGGAGTCGTTCTCGCCCGGGATCAGCAGCGTCGTGATCTCGAGCCACACGGGGGTCTCGTGCTTCAGGTAGCGCAGCGTGTCGAGCACCGGATCGAGGTGACCGGTGCAGAGCTTCTGGTAGAAGCGCTCCGTGAAGCCCTTCAGATCGACGTTTGCCGCGTCGATCGACGCGAAGAACTCGCGGCGCGCCTCGGGCTTCACGTAGCCCGCCGTCACGGCCACCGTCTTGATGCCGCGAGCGCGGCACGCCTGCGCGGCGTCCACCGCATACTCGAGGAAGATCACCGGGTCGTTGTAGGTGAAGGCGACGCTCCGGCAGCCGAGCTCCTCCGCGGCGCGTGCGATCGTCTCAGGCGTGGCGCGATCCGCCAGCGTGTCGATCTCGCGCGACTTGCTGATATCCCAGTTCTGGCAGAACGAGCAGGTGAGATTACAGCCCGCAGTGCCAAACGAGAGCACGGGCGTCCCGGGCAGGAAATGATCGAGCGGCTTCTTCTCGATCGGGTCGACACAGAAGCCACTCGAGCGCCCCCAGGTGGTGAGCACGATCTGCTCGCCGTGGCGCGCCCGCACGAAGCACAGCCCCCGCTGTCCGTCCGCCAGACGACACTCGCGCGGGCACACATCGCAGCGCAGGCGCCCGTCCTCGCACCGGCTCCAATGGCGACCGGGCACTACCGAACCGGCGGTGCCGAGCGCAGGTACATCGAGAAACGTGGGACCATTCATATAGTTGATGAATGCGCCCCCGGTGAAGCAAGTCAATCGCTGCCCTTGCATGTGGCTGTTGCGGAGCGAGGTTTCACTCAAATGGAAGGCCGATTTGCAATTCGCGAGCCTGCCGTGGCGGGGGTTTTCTATCCGGGTGATCCGGAAGCGCTGCGCGAGTTGGTAGAGACCTGTCTCGAGCAAGGGCGTCGGCGCGTGCAAAGGGCCGGCGCAGTGGCGCCAAAGGCGCTGATCGTGCCGCATGCGGGCTACGTGTACTCGGGCCCGATTGCAGGCTCGGCGTATGCGATGCTCGAGCCGCTGCGCGATTGCACCCGGCGCGTCGTGTTGCTCGGCCCGTCGCACCGCGTCGCGTTCCGCGGGCTCGCGCTCTCGAGCGCGGCGATCTGGCGTACGCCGCTCGGCGACGTCCCGCTCGATCGCGCCGGCGCCGCAGAGCTCGAGAAGCTGCCGCAGGTACGCGTCTTCGATGCCGCGCACACGGGCGAGCACAGCCTCGAAGTGCAGCTGCCATTCCTGCAGCAGGCGCTCGGCTCGTTCGAGCTGTTGCCGCTCGTCGCGGGCGATGCATCGACGCAGGACGTGGCGCAGGTGCTCGAACTCGCGTGGGGCGGGCCCGAGACGTTGATCGTCGTCAGCTCGGATCTCTCGCACTACTACGACCAGGCAATGGCGCGCTCGCTCGACCGCATCACCACCGCCGCGATCGAGGCGCTCCGGCCGGAAGGGCTCGACGAGGCGAGCGCCTGCGGCCGTGTGCCGGTGCGCGGACTGCTCCTCGCGGCGCGCCTGCACGGTCTCACGGCTCGCACGCTCGACCTGCGCAACTCGGGCGACACGGCGGGTCCGCGCGATCGCGTGGTCGGCTACGGTGCCTATGCGTTCGCCTAGCGGGGAGCTTGGGCGCGACGATCGGGGCACGCTGTTACGCGTCGCGCACGCGTCGATCGAGCACGTGCTGCGCACCGGCCGGCCGCTCGACGTGGACGCGGCGGCGTTCCCGCCCGCGCTGCGCGAGCTGCGCGCCAGCTTCGTGACGCTGCGCAGCGCCGGAGGTGCGCTGCGCGGCTGCATCGGCGAACTCGAGCCGCGCCGCGCGCTGGTCGCGAGCGTCGCAGACCGTGCGCGTGCCGCGGCCTTCAGCGACCCGCGTTTTCCACCGCTGCGCGCGGACGAACTCGGCGCGCTCGCGATCCACGTCTCTGTGCTGCTTCCGCTGACACCGATCGATGCTAGATCCGAGGCGGAACTCGTCGCACAGCTCCGCCCCCGCGTCGACGGACTCCTGATCGACGATGGCCTCTTCCGCGCGACCTTCCTGCCGGCCGTGTGGGAGTCGCTGCCCGAGCCGCACGTCTTCCTGCGCGAGCTGCGCCGCAAGGCGGGGATGTCGGAGGCGATCTGGCCGGCAACGCTGCGCGCCTGGCGCTACGCGGTGCAAGAAATCGCTGCTAGCGCACTCTCTCGTGGATGAGACGCTCGAGAGGCCGGCCGCTGATACTGTGCAGATGATCCAGGCTCCGGACGAGTTCGCCTTCCGCACCCGCGCGATCGTCGATGGAGAGTTCGATCAGCACACGGTCTGCGTGTTTGCACGCCACGTCATGGCAGCGGCGTACGATTGCCAGAATGTCCTCGAGCTCGCCCTCCAACGTCGTGCTCATCGCATGCACCTGATACTGCAAGGGACTCTCGGCCAGGACCGGAAGCAGGTCGGCGATCAGCAGAAGGAACGGAATTCCAGGACCGACGGGCGTCAATCGTAGCTCGGCGAGCATGATCAGATCCTCCTGGCACACACGTGATGCAACTCTCGTACCCTTGCTCGATGCGGCTGACGCCGCGCGACCGCGCGCCCCTCCGGCAGACGGCGACAGCCTGCATGCGCCATCGACGCAGGATGGCGTAGCTGAGCTGCGCCGGCCTTCTTTTCCCGGTTCCGCCGTGGGGCGCTCGGCCACACACCGCCCGCGACCTCTGAGCAGCGCGGGCCCAGCGCGTCTCACTCGATCGGACCGATTGGATCGACGTGCGGATCGCCGCGAGGTCGACGCTGCACCACCGCCATGGTGGGAACGAGGTTCGCCTCACCTGCGGAAGGGGGGCTCGATCAGCGCACCGGGCAGCAGCGAGCAGCAGCCCATCACGTGCGTGATCGCATTTCGATCGTACTCGTCGTGCGAGCGATAGCTCGCGAAATAACGGTTCAGCGCCGCGACGCGATCGGGATGCTCGCCGACCGCCTGCAGCCCGATCGAGACGCCGTAGTTGGTGAACGCGAAGCGGACCTGCGGCAGCCCCGGCTCACGACAGAAGTATCCCGGCGGATCGATCCACATCCGCTCGAGGGTCGAGAGCGCGCGGGCGCGAAGCGTGCGAGACCAGCTCTCCTCCGGAAAGAAGTGAGACATCCACAGCATCATCCCGAGCCCGAGGTCCTGCGTCACCTCGAGCGAGGGGTAGCTTCGCTGCACGAGCGGTTGCAGGTCGGCGATCTCGGAATCCAGCGCGTGCTCATCGATCAATCGATAGACGACGGAGCCATGGAAGGGGTCGAGCGCACCGAGCCCGTATCCGGGGTAGGGGCCGCTCAGATCCTCCTCCATCTTCCAGATCACCCCGACTCCCGGGACGACGAAGCGCGGGTGGATCGCACGCGCGAGCGCGATCGCCTTCTCGCGATACGCAGGCTTCGTGCGTCCGAGCACGTGGAGCGCGAAGAGCCACATCGCGAGATAGTGGAAATACTGGCCGTCCCGGTCGGGCTCTTCGCCGATGCGGATCCCGCGCGGGCGGCCGAGCACCCGCTCGACATCCGCGACCAGCGCTTCCGCCTGGGCGAGGTACGACTCTTCGACGAGCGCGTGAGACAGCGACACGAGGAGCACGACGCCGAACGCGTCCGTCCAGAGGTAGCGCCGCCCGTTCGGCCAGATGCGCTGCGCCCGCAGCCAGCGCAGCCGCGCGAGCACCTCTTCGATCGCGCCGTGCATTACGCGTGGATCGCGAACGGATGTTCCGCGGCGAGCCGCGCGGCCTCCGCGCCCGTCACGGGTCGAACGGCATGCGTCTCGTCGAACCAGACGTACTCGTCGAATTGGTAGGGGAGCGCCGCGTGGAAATAGTGGCTCTGGAGTTCCGTCTCCGGGCAATACACGACGCCGATCGCGCGCTCGAGACGCGGCGGCGCGAGTTCCGCGCGAACCTCGTCGCGCCTCGGTGCACGCAGGTGGAGGAAGAACGCCGCCACGCCCGAGTCGTGACACAGGCGCTCGTAGCTTTCCGAATGGGCGGCCCGAACGTGCATGACCTGCATCGGCGCGCCCCACTCGCCGGCCGCGGCGACCGTCCCGTGATCGGTGCCAAAGCCGATCAGGTAGGCGTCGTCGCCATGGTGTTGCCGGCAGAGCTGCCCGACGTTGAGCTCGCCGCGCACGCCCATCTCGGTCGCGTTGGCGTCACCGAGATGCGAATTGTGCGCCCAGACGACGACCTTTGCGCCTCGACCGTGGAACGTGAGTAGCGCCTCGAGTGTGCTGAACATGTGCTGATCGCGCAGGTTCCACGAGTCCTTCGAGCCGTAGTACATCGCGCGGTAGTACTGCTCCGCGTTCGCGATCAGTCGCGCGTTCTGCACCGCGTCGAGAAAGCGATCGCCGTCGCGCTGGCCGTACGCGAGGCGGCGCTCGACCATGTCCCGCAGCATCGCCACCGCCTCGCGCTCGCACACGCGATAGCGACCGGTGATCGCCGCGCGGCCGTACGCCTGCGGATCGCTCTCCCAGGGCGTGAGGCACGCGTAGCGCCGGCGCGCCGTCTGCGCGGCTTCCGGATCGACGCGCTCGAGATAGCCCAGTACGGACTGGATCGATGTGAACATGCTGTAGAGGTCGAGCCCGTAGAAGCCGACCGCCTGCTCCGACGAACCTCGTTCCAGGTTGTGTGTGCGCAGCCATTCGATGAAGCCGAGCGTCTCGTGATTGCGCCACATCCAGGTCGGAAAGCGCTGGAAGGCCGGCTCCTCGTGCGGGCCGTCGGCGACGCTGCGCACGTAGCGATGGATCCGCGCGACGTCGGGCCAGTCGCCCTCGATCGCCACCAGGCCGAAGCCCTTACGCCGGATCAGCTGCTGCGTGATGCGCGCCCGCATGCGATAGAACTCGGAGCTGCCGTGCGTCGCCTCGCCGATCAGCACGAGGCGCGCGCTTCCGATCCGCTCGAGCAGCGGCGCCAGATCGTCGCCATCGATTCCCCCGATCGGTGAAGCGACCTCGCGGATGAGCTGCGCGATCGTCGCGGGGCGGCTCGGCGTACGCGCGGGCCGACCGCTCCACTCCTCCTCCTCCCTTCCGCTCCAGCCCTGCACGCCGATCAATGGGACAAAGCGCACGTCACCGAGGCTCTCGCGCTGCAACGCGCCCGCGTGCGTGCGCGTCACCCGAATCAGCTCCTGGAGCGAACGATCCTCGCCGACGGGAATCACGAGCCGTCCGCCCGGCGCGAGCTGCTCGATCAGCGCCTCGGGGACCTGCGGACCGCCGGCTGCGACCACGATCGCGTCATAGGGCGCGTGGTCCTGCCAGCCGAGCGTGCCGTCGCCATGCAACACCGAGACGTTCGTGAAGCCGAGCTCCGCGAGCTTGCGCTGCGCGGACTCGGCGAGCTCAGTGTGCCTCTCCACGGTGTAGACGTGCGCTGCGATGCGCGAGAGGATCGCGGCGGCGTAGCCCGAGCCGGTCCCGATCTCGAGCACGCGATCGGTCGGCTTCGCTTGCACTGCGGCAGCCATCAACGCGACGATGTAGGGCTGTGAGATCGTCTGCGCCTGCGCGATCGGCAGCGGCGCGTCCTGATACGCGAACTCCTCGAGCTCGGGCGGGAGAAACTCCTCACGAGGCACGCTGCGCATGGCGGCGAGCACACGCGGGTCGCGGATCCCACGCGCCGCGATCTGCGTCACCACCATCCGCTCGCGCCGCTCGGTCTGCTCTGACATCACGCCAATCCATCCTTCGTGAACGAGGTCAGCTTCGCCGCCGTCCGCGAGGAATCAAGGCGAGACGCGCGGCGCCGGTCTTGCCGTTGCCGCGCCCCTCCCCGCCCCGGGCTGGATCCGCCAATGCGCGTCTCGTCCGCCTGGGCCGGCTCCGACTGACCAGTTTGGGCCGCCACTGCGACCGACTGCCTCACCGGCCCGCTGGAGGGGGCTACCACGAGCGGGAAAGGAGCCCTCGCGGAGGCTCTGCGCCAACGCCAGCGAGGCCGCGAGCCAACGTTGGGGGCTGAAGCGGCGGGAGAACGGGATGGCACGAGTCGTGCGTCGGACACGCACGAGGAGGTCCTCACGATGCCGCTGTCTGCACCTTTCTCGTCGAGCGTCGAACGCCGCCTGATCGCGCTGCTCGTTTTCATTGCCGCGATCGCGGTGGTCGGAGTTCTGACGATCGTTCCCTACCGGCTCTACGAGCGCGACGTCCGCCTCGCGGAAGTGAATGCGCACCGGATCGGAAGCCTGCTGCATGTCGCGCTCGCGAACGCGCTCCAGCGCGGCACCAGCGTGAAGGACGTGTCCGACCTCGCGAACCGGCTGCAGGCGGTCGCCGATCTGCAGATTCGACTGCGCGAGCTGCCAGAGAGTGAACTGTCGCCCGGCAATCCGGACGGCCCCGGCTCGAGTGTTCGCCGCGACACCGACCTCACCTACTCGGCGCCCCCCATCCTCGACAAGGAAGGCCACACGTGGGTCGCAACGATGCACTTCGATCTGTCTCCGATGAAGCGCGAGTCGGTGCGGCTGATCATCGACCTGGTGCTCGCGGTGCTACTCGGATCGGCGGTCTTCTCGCTGGGCGTGTTCTGGCTGATCCGCGGTGCGCTGCTGCAGCCGCTGCGAGAGGTCACTCGGCGTGTCGAGCGCTTCGCCGAGGGTGGCGAGCTGGGCCCCGCGCCGAGCTTCGAAACCAGCGAACTCCGGGCGCTCTTCGACGCGCTCGAGCGCGCGCGACACGTCAAGGTGAGGAGCTAGTCAGGCGCTGCGAGGACCTCCTCCCGCCTCAGAGAACTGTTTCATCGCGGCCCTGTGAATCGCCGCGGTCGCGTGCGGCCGGCTGCCGGTGGCCCGGAGATAGGCGCCGAGTTCCGTCGCGAATGCCTCCGCGTTGCCGGCGCCATCGCAGCGGAACTCGACGAAGCAGGCGGCGTGCGCGGGCACTGTGCGGAGGCTTGCCCGGCTCTCGCGTGTCACGACCGCGGCGACGAAGCCGTCGGGTGTGAAGCGCTCCTCGGCGGACTGCAGTCCCGTCGATCCGGCCGCGGCCGATGCGCGGCGCAGCGCCTTCATCAATCCCGCGATGTCACCGAGAGCAGCGGGATCGCACCCCGAGAAGCTCGCGATCAATCGGGCCATCGCGTCTCTTCCTCCCCTTGCAGGTTCCCGCGGCGACGCATCACGGCAGATCGCCGCGCCGGAAGCGCCAATAGCCGAGCGCCGCGGCGGCGATGCCGAGCGCCGCCGGATAGGCGAGCGAATAGATCAGGTATCCCGTCTTCCCAAATGCATCAATGATCACGAACGCAGCCGGGCCGAGCAGCACCAGATCGGGATCGAAGAGCATCAGCGCCGCGGTGCGGAACACCTGCAGCGGATTCGCGAGTGCCAGACCCACGACTGTCTCCGCCGGTACGCGCTGTTGGATCAGCACGCCGAGCAGGATCAGATCGAGGAAGAGGATCAGCACCAGCCAGAGCGCGAAGGCCGCGCCCTGCGCGACGTCGACGCTGCGCGCAACCGCCGAGATCCCCATCGCGAGGCCGAGGAAGCAGGCCGACAGCGCGGCGAGCAGCGCGGCATAGAGCCCGAACAGAGTCCAAGGCACCTCGATGCCCGAGTGGGCGGCCCACCCGGCCGCGGTGCCCATCGCGAGCAGCACCGGCAGATACACGACGACGAAGCGCCCGAGCATACGCCCCCAGAACCACGCGCCGAGCCCGACCGGGAGCGAGAGCAGGTACTCGAAGACGCCCGCCTCGCGATCGCCCGCCACCGAACGCACCGTGGTGACGAGCACGAAGATCGGCAGGATCGCCATGCAGAGCTGGATGTACGTGACGAGCAGCCGCGACAGGCCCATGAAGCCGAGGATGCGCGACTCGGTGAGGCCGAACACGAACAGCATCGCGACGATCCCGCCGAAGAGCGCCGCGTACACGGCAAACCAGCGCGCGCGCAGCGACTCGCCGAGGTCGAGCCGCGCCACCAGCCAGAGCTGACGCAGCGTTCCGTTGCGGCGCGGCGTGCCGGCTCGCGCGGCGAGCGCCGGGCGCATCACGCTAGGGTTGCTGATGGGCACTTCGGTCACGGGTTCGCTCCAGTACGGCTCGTCGCGCGGTTTCGAAGTCGACGCTACCCGGTGTCTGGATCTGCACCGCCGCGAAGCCGTACGCCATCGGCGTGCGCTGATCCGGCCGGTAGAAGGCCTGCCGCGCGTCGATCCACTCGGCGCGGCCTTGATCCATCACCCAGAACTCCGTCGCCGCGCCCGGTCCGCCTCTCGACTCGAGCCACGCCACCGCGCAGCCAAAGTCGTCGAAGCGCATCACTTCGCGCGGACCCACGCGCACCTCGGCCGCGAAGGCCTGCTCGTTGATCGTCATGCCGCAGTGGTCGCAGGCGTGTCGGCCCCACACGATGCGCACCGGGCCGCTGCTGGGCTCCGAGCACGCGACCGCGAGCGCCAACACGACGAGCGCCGCAGCGTGCGCTCTCATGACGGCTTCCCCCCATCGCGGATCTCCTCGAGCGAGAGCCCACGCAGCAGCCCCGAATAGCGCGCGAGCGCACCGAGGAAGCGCAGCCGATCGGGACCGGCGATCGTGCCGGTGAAGCAAAGGCCGTCGTCCGCCGGGACGAGGCCCCAACTGCGCAGCGCGGCGGCGGCCGCGTCCGACGCACGCGACAGTTCGATGCGACAGCGCAGCAGCGCGTCGAGCGCGGCGGCGCCGTCGACGCGGTCATCGAGAACGACCTTGCCCTGGTCGAGCTCGATCACGCGCGACACGAGCTGCGCGACCTCGTCGATGCGATGGCTCGAGATCAGCATCGTCGCCTTGCCCTGCCGCTCAGCGAGCACTTCGAAGAACGCCCTACGCGCCTGGGGATCGAGGTTCGCCGCCGGCTCGTCCATCACCAGCAGCTCGCACGCGCGGCCGAGCGCAATCGCGATCAAGAGCTTCTGCTTCTGCCCACCCGAGAGCTTCGCGAAGGGCTGCTTCCAGATTGACCTCGCGTCGAGGCCGAGCCGCTGCGACATGTCTTCCATCGGTCCCGTCGCGCCGCCACATACGGTCGCGGCGAAGTCGAGCAGCCCGCCGACCGGCATCCGCAGCGGCGGCGGGAGCTGCGGCACGAAGCCGATGCGGCGCAGCACGTCGGTGCGCCCGGCGCGCGGCTCGCAACCGGCCACTGCGAGCTTCCCGTCATAGGTGTATTCGCCGAGCAGACAGCGGATCAACGTGGTCTTGCCGGCCCCGTTGGCGCCGACCAGCGCGACGCGTTCGCCGCTCGCGACCGCCAGGTCGAGCTGGTCGAGGACACGCACACGCCCGAAAGATTTCGTGAGCTTTTCCGCGCAGATCATCCTGCTCCTAGAGAAGTCGCTTCACACCCTTCAGCTCGAAGCGCAGCGCACCGGTGGGACACACGTCCACACACATCCCGCAGCGGGTGCAATCGGGACCGACGTCGAGCTTGGGCTCTTCGGCGCGCCCCTTGATGGTGAGGTCGAGCACATGGGATACCTCACAGACCTTGCGGCACTCACCCTCGTGCGCGCAGGACTCGAGATCGAACGTGACGCGAACGGGCGCCTTCGCGCCGAGGATTCCGTAGCTCAATCCAATCGGGCAGACATAGCGGCACCAGGCGCGACGCGCGTAGAGCACCTCGAAGATCAGCAGCATCGCGACCCAGCCGAGCGCCAGACTCGGGCCGTAAACCAGCAGCCGCGACAGGATGCCGATCGGATTCAGCGCCAGGAAGAGCGTTTGCCCGGTTGCAAAGGCGAGCCCAGCGAAGAGCACCCAGAACACGACGCGCACGCCGCGGTGGATGGTGTGGTCGCGGAAGCGCCCGCTGCGCGCGAGGCGCAGGTGCAGCATCTCCGCCCACTCGGCCACCAGGTGGTACGGGCACACCCACGAACAAAAGCTGCGCCCGCCGACGAGGCCCCAGAACAGCGCGATCGTCGAGGCGCCGATCACGAGGTTCACCGCCACGTGTCGCTGCGCCAGCATCACGAGCAGACTCGAGTAGACATCGGCCAGATGGAAGCCGAGCAGCCGCGATGCGGTGAGCGAGCCTTCGAGCACCTGGATGTCGAGCCAGAACGACAGCGTGAAGAGCAGGTTGATCCCGACCAGCACCGCCCAGCGCCGGTTGCGCCAGGTGTGGTTGCCCTGGGCGTGCTCGATCTCGGCGAGCAGCTCGTTCTTCTTGGGCGTCCGGCCGCGCTTGGCGGCATAGATCGCCGCGGCCGCTGGCGAAGGCGGGCTCTTGCGCGGCGCGCGGCCGAGCACCACGGCGAGCTGGTCGAGCAGTCCCGGCGCCGCCATCAGGAATTCCCTTTGTGTGCGTCGTGGTCGCGATGTCGATGCTGCCTGCCGCGGTGCCCCGCGAACGCCGCGCGCGCGTCGACGACGATCGCTGCGGGCTCCGCGGGGCAGACCATCTCGCAGACGCCACAGCCGACACAAGCGCGATGCACTTCGGGCGTGAAGAGCCCCGCTGCGCCGCCGTCGGCCGGATCGAGCGGCACCAGCCGGATCGCATGCTCGCCGATCGGACACTCGACGACGCACAGATCGCAGACTTCGCGGTCGTAGCTGTGATCGCGCATGGGAATCGCATTCCAGCGGTCGATCTCTTCGTAGCGAAGCACGCCGTCGAACGAACTCCCGCGCGCCAGACCGCGGAACGGCTCGCCGCGCCGCGCGAGACACGCGTCCGGACGCGCGAGCCGCGCCACACCAATGCGCACTTCTTCCTTGGCCTTCAGGTCGTGCGAGAGCGCACCGGTCGGACACGCAAGGATGCACGAGAGCGCGTCGCACGAGAAGTCGCACGCCTGCTGGCGTGCGTCGATGTACGGCACGCCGATGCCGAAGCCTTCCGTCACGTCGGCGAGCACGATCGCCGACACGGGACACACCTGCACACATTGCCCGCACTTGATGCACGCGCCGAGAAAGCGCGCTTCGTCGAGCGCGCCCGGTGGCCGCAGCCGATCGCGCAGCCGGCGCACGATCGGGATCGCGGCGAGCGGCTGCAGCAACAGCAGCCCCACCGTGAGGAGCGCGCCGCGCAGGATCGTCCGCCGCTGCTCCTGCTGGCGCGAAAGCCGCGCACGCGCGGGCTTCGCAGCCTTCTCCGGCTTCGCAGGCGGCGTCGCCTCGCTCATCACGCGTCGCCGGGTCGCTCGAAGCGCGGAGCCTCGTCGCGAAGAATCAGCGTCGGCGTCGAGAATGGCGCCAGGCGATCGAGGAAATCGATCACCTCGAGCAGCGGCGACGCCCGGAAGAACGCGGCCTGCGGCACTTCCATCCAGATCCGGTCCGCGTACGAACGCAGCTCGTAGGCGGTGTCGCCGCGGCCGTCGCGATCGCGGTCGAAGCCCTGGTAGTCGTCCCAGTAGTTGTGCGACCAGACGTTGCGCGTAGCGCCCCCACCGCCGCGCACTGCCACCTGGGTGAAGTTGCCGACGAACTGGTTGTCGCGGAACTCGCTGCCCTGCCAGTCGTTGTGGAAGAGCACGCCGACGCCGTTGTAGGCGAATCGGTTGCGCTCGAAGCGGATCACCGTGTCGGGCTCGTAGGGCGAGACGTCGAGCAGGATGCCGGTGGCACAGTAGATGATGTCGTTGTCCTCGAGCACGATGCTGCTCGACTCCTTGAAGCCGACTCCGACGCCGGTGGCGCCCTGCGCGCCGAGGATGCGGTTGCGCCGGATCTCGACGCCGTCGCTGTACATCAGGAAGATACCGGTCATGTTCTCGAGGAACTCGTTGTCCTCGACGATGTTCTTGTTGGCGTACATCGTATGGAGCGCATAGCGACCCCGCACGATGCGGTTGCGCGAGATCACGTTGTCGGCGGAGTACCAGACCACCACGTCGCGCGTATCGCTGATGTCGTTCTCCAGGATCTGGTTGCGGAAGCTGTACCAGAGCCGGATCGCGTCGCCGCGCAGCGCGGTGTTGCGCGACTTCGAGTGGATGCGATTGCCGCGCACGATGTTCTCGTTCGACTGCGCGATGTCGATGCCGAACAGGCAGTCCTCGATCGTGTTGTTCTCGATCACGTTGCCCGAGCCCACCAGAGCGATGCCGGCGTCGACGCGGTCGTGATTGGAGCCGGACCCGGTGAGGCGCAGACCGCGCAGCGCGACCCCATTCGTCTCGATGCGCACGACCGTTCCGGCGCCTCCCCCATCGATCGTGACCTTCGAGCCCCCGTCGATCGCGATCTTCCGCGCGATCACGACCGGCCCGGCGTAGCGGCCCGCTTCGGGGCGCAGGTAGCCGCCCTCGGGTGTTGCGTCGACGAGAGCCTGGAATGAAGGAAGCGGCGCCGGATCCGCTGCGTAGACCGGCCCGGCGCCGTACAACGTGAGCGCGCCAGCGACCGCGAGCGCGCGGCCAAGGCGCGCCGCGACTCTCATGCGATCGCCCTACCCGGCGCCGGGGCCGTCGTCGCGGCGGCCAGCAACTGCTTGCGCCGTTGCAACACCGCCAGCGTCAGACACACCGAAGCGGCGATCGAGAGCGCCATCCCGTAGTCCGGGTACGAGTAGGTGCTGAACTGCGCGACCTTGCCCTCGCCGAATACGGTGGGCATGAACGGCTTCACGGTGAAGGCCGCCCACTCGTGGAGGTTGTGACCGAACCAGTAGAGCCAGCCGGCGAAGTCGACAAGGAAGCCGACCGGCAGCGCGATTGCGGGCACGAAGAGGAACCACCAGAGCGGACCCCTATAGAAGAGTCCCACTACGACGAGCAGCCCGAAGGCAACGAACAGATACGGCGCGGCCGCGAGTTCGCGCTGCGCACCGAGTTCGATCGGGTGCATCCCGATGTAGTGGTTGATGGTGTTCATCTCGGCTACGCAATCGAGCACCTCGTCCTCGGCGATCTCCTCGCGTTCGCGTGTCTGGGCGGTGCAGCCGTTCGCGACGTGCGTCCAGTGCATCACGATCCGCACGCCGTGCGGGTAGATGTGCTCCGGGTAGTTCGGCGCCGTCAGCGACACCCACCACATCGGCGCGAAGAACGACGCCACCAGCAGCGCCAGCCCGGCGAGCGAGAGACCGAGGACAGCGCCCGAAGGCGCCCTCCCCGCCCGATTTGCTTCCGCCATCTCAGCCTCCGCTCGCCTTCCCTGAGCGCGCGGGCCAGTGGAGCCGGGACATGTAGTCTACGACGGCCTGCAACTCCTCGTCCTTGTAGCCCTTCACCACCTTCACCATGTCCGGGTTCGCGTTGCGGCGCCGCCCGGCGGCGATGTCGCGGATCTGGCGCAGCATGTACTCGTAGTGCTGGCCGGCGAGCACCGGATAGAACTTCTCCTCGTTGCCTTCGCCCTGCTTGCCGTGACACTGGACGCAGTCGCGCTGGAAGAGCTGCTCGCCGGTGGCGAGGTTCGTGCCCGGCCCCCTGCCGTTTCCCGGCGGGATCGACAGCGTCTGGATGTAGGCCGCAACGTCCGCCAACTCCTGCGGATCGGTGAGCGTCGTCGCAAACGGGTACATGATGGGGTTGTCGCGACGGCCGGCGCGGATGTCGGCGATCTGCTTGATCAGCACCGTCTTGTGCTGGCCGGCCAGTTGCGGAAAGGTGCCGTCGGGCCGCCCCGAGCCACTCGGCAAGTGGCAGGCGGAGCACACCTCGTAGGCCGCTTCCCCATTCGTCGCGTCGCCCTTGAGACCGAGGGCTTCGACCTTCTCGCCCTGCATCTCGTTCCACTTGTAGTCCTTGGACTCGATCCCGCTCGCCTTGGGCGCGGGCTGTGCGCCTGCGACACCGGCCAACACCAGCGCGCTCGCGAACGCGGGAATCCAGATCGACCGGGTGATTCGAACATTCATGGCTTTGCTGTCTCCTTCTAGTTCAGGGTGCCGAGCCATTCGGTGATGAGTTTCAGCTCGTCGTCGGACACGAGGTGCATCACGCCCTTCATCGCGGCCGTGTTGCCGTTCGAGCGGGCGCCGCTCTTGATGTCCGTCGCCTGCTGTAGCAGGTAGGCTGGATTCTGGCCGGCGAGCTTCGGATAGACCGGCAGGATCGGCGTCTTCGCGTCGGGACCGTGGCACGCGACGCAGGTCCGTTGCTTGTAGAGTTCGGCGCCCGAGAGCGGCGCGCCCACTCCCGTCTCCGCCTGCGCGGGTGACGTCGCCACGCCGACGACCGTCGTCGCGAGCGCGACGATCCAGAAGCGGAATCTCGTCCGCATGAGTCCTCCTCGCGAGAGGTGTCCGGCGCGTCGAGCACGCGCCGGACACCCGCACTCGCTACTTCGGTTGAGCGCCCAGCTGGTCGAGCTGCGCCTTGGCGCGCAGGCCGATGTCGGCGGCCTTCACCTGGTATTGGAACCACTGGTTCGCCCACAGCATGGCGTCGTTCCAGTTGCCGGCGGCGGCTGCCACTTCGGCCTTCGCCTTCACCTCGGGCACCTTGCCGAGCTGATCGGTCGCGTCTTCGACGAGTGCAGCCACCATCGGGTACTTCGCGTAGTCGCGCGCCGTGATGTACGCGACCACGCCGTCGATCACCTTCTGCGTGTCGACGTTCTGCTGAATCTGCTTGTCGTACTCGGCCTGCGTGTACTGCGCGCCTGCCTTCGCCGTGACCGCCGTGCCCTTCCAGCCCGTCGGCTTGACGAGCAGGTAGCCCTGCATCTCGAGATGCAGCGCCGAGCAGAACTCCGTGCAGTAGTACGGGAACACGCCCGGCTTGTCGGCGACGAAACGGAAGCTCGCGGTCTTCCCGGGCTCGAGGGAGCCGTTCACGTTGTACTTGCCGATCGTGAAGCCGTGGGTCTGATCCTCGGCACGTTCCAGGTTGGTCAGCCAGATGGTGACCTCGTCACCCTCGTCCACCTCGATGATCTCGGGCGTGATGTGCGAGCGGATCTGGGTGCCGAACACCTCCACCTTCTTGCCGTTCTTGACGATCCGCTCCTCGCCCGGCTTGGTCTTACCGGCCGAGATCTCGTCGGTGCGGCTGTTGGTACCGGCCGGGTAGCGCACGATCGGCTTCAGCAGCGTGGCGTCGATCGCCACCACGTAATGCGGCTCGCCGAGCGGGATCGGCATGTCGTAGAGCAGCTGCATCTTGTCGCTGCGGATGTCGATCAGCTGGTGGTTCTGCGGATGCAGCGGGCCGACCGGGTTGAAGCGGTCGATCGCGAGCTTGTTCAGCGCGACGACGTACTTGCCGCGCGGCTTCACGGTGTCGCCGTGCATCGTCATGATGTGGCCGATGTTGTAGTGCACCGGGATCCGGTCGATCAGCTTGCCCTCGACGTAGTTCCACTTCGCGATCATCGAGTCCACGTACAGCGATGTGTATGCGATGCCGGGCGTCGAGTCATACTGCGTGTGCAGCGGTCCCAGGCCGAGCGGCACCTGCGTGTGCAGCGCGTCCTCGAGCGCGATGATCGGGAGCCCGTAGTCGTCCTTGCCGGAGAACTTCTTGGCCGCGATCGCCGCCTGGATCTTCTCGAAGCTGTAGACCCAGGTGTGTGTGTCGAGCTTGCCCGAGACGACGATGTACTTGCCGTCCGGCGTCACGTCGCTGCCGTGCGGGCTCTTCGGTTCGGGGATCAGGAACACGACGCCCTCGGCGATCGAGACGTCCATCATCAGGACGGG
>CAYGWM010000094.1:0-16487 GCA_964353555.1 uncultured Spirochaetales bacterium | reverse complement strand
TGGTGATCGTCAGGTCGGCGTTCTTCGCCTGCTGGCCCTTGATGTTGGTCAGCGTCGCGTTGCTCAGCTCCACCAGATACTTCTCGCCGTTGTCGGGCGTGATGAGGTTGATGGTGAAGCGCATGCCATCGGCCTTCTTCGGGTCCATGCTGATGCCCAGGAAGTCGAGCCACAGTTCGGTGGACATGGCGCGCACCACGTCCGGCCCGGTGCTCCGCGGCCCCGTGCCGCTCGGCAGGCCGTTGCGCAGTTCGTAGGAACCCTGCAGGAAGCTGTTGCGGACACTGGTGCTCTCGGCCTGGTAGCCGAGTTGTTCGTAGGCGTCCGCCAGCAGGCGGCGGGCCTGCTGGTTCTGCGGCTCTGCGAACACCAACTTGTTGAGGATCTCCGACGCCTCGAGGTACCTGCCCGCGTCGACCAGTTCCCTGCCCTTGGCGATGATCTTCGCCGACCCGCCCATCATCTCGACGTAGAGCGGCGCCGAATCCCGCGGCGACAGCGGAATCAGGTTGACCGGGTTGCCGTCGTAGAAGCCGAGGAAGCGGTTGATCACGGCGCGCGAGTTGTTCTTCACGTCGCCGTGGTAGCTGCGCGCGGCCCACTGCTGCTGCAGGCCCTTCGGCACCTCGTAGACGTTCTGGATCTCGTTGATCGTCACGCCCTGGTTCGCGTAGTGCAGCGCCTGGTTGTTCAGGTTCGCGTAGGCATCGCGCTGCGCGCGCAGCACTTCCTGGATACGGGCGTTGCCCCAGCGCGGCCAACTGTGCGAGGCGAACATCACATCGGCTTCCTGGCCGAACTTCCACAGCGCGCTGTTGATCTCCTTCGACCAGTTCAAAGCGTTGCGCACCGGAGCGCCGCGCAGCGTGTAGATGTTGTGAATGGTGCCGGTCACGTTTTCCGCGGCCCAGAACGCCTTGAAGAGCGGGAAGTAGGTGTTCATCTCGACCGGCGCTTCAGTGTCCGGCGTGTTCTGGAACACCATCTTCACGCCGTCGAGTGTCACTTCCTCGAAGTCCTTGCTTATGATGAGATTGGGTGCAATCAGACCCATGCTGCCGTTCGCGATGTTCTTGCCGATGGCCTGGTCCACATGGCCGTGCGGGTCCCGCGGCAACAGGACGGCGTACTGCCACTGGGTGCGCCTCGACATCGCGTTGCCGGCGAACACGTTCTCCTCGATCGCGGCCTGCATGAAGCCTTCCGGTGCGATCACCTTGACCTTGCCGCTGGCCACGTCGGCTTCGTCCACGACGCCGCGTACACCCATGAAATGGTCGCCATGCGAGTGCGAGTAGACGACGCCGACGACCGGGCGCTTGCCGAGCTTCTCGTTGATGAACTCGAGGGCTGCGCGGGCGGTTTCCTTGGCCGTCAGCGGATCGAACACGATCCAGCCGGTGTCGCCCTTGATGAAGCTGATGTTGGCCAGGTCGAAGCCGCGCACCTGGTAGATCTTGCCCGGCACCACTTCGTAGAGGCCGTAGGCCATGTTGAGCACGGCCTGGCGCTGCAGCGAGGGGTGGATGCTCGGGAAGTCCTTGTCTTGCAGCAGCCACTGGTAGCTTCCCATGTCCCAGGCGACGTTGCCGGCATCAGCCATGATCTGCTTGTACGGCGGCTCGGCGAGGAAGCCCTTCTTCGCCTCCTCGAAGTCGCGCTTGTCCTCGAAAGGCAGCGTGGCCTTGATGCCGTTGCGCAGCTCGATCGTGAACTTCGACGGCAGGTTGCCCTTCGGATCGAAGTGCTTGCCTTCCGCCGCTCCGGGGGCCGTGACGACTCCGCTGCCTTCGGCGGCATCAGCCTTGGGGGCGACTCCCGTCACGAGCAAGACGGCCAGCGCCAGCATCGACGTTTCGCAAGATCGCATCGAATTCTCCTTCGTGCCTTGCAGACAGCATGTCGTCGATGACGAGAAACCCACGGAAGGCGCGACCATCCGGTTTTCGATTCGCGTTCAAGGGTCGGTTTAGCGCATCGAGACGCACCTGCACCCCGCAAGCAGCCGGAAACAAGTCGCAGCGTTGGGTCGCGCAAGCTGGAGCATGAGCGGTTCAAGCGGGCTCGTCGGCGGCGTGAGCGTGCACGCCAAAGTCGCGGGGCGTTCCCCTTCCGCTCGCGGGCGCCCGCTCACCGGTCTCCTGCTCGGATGGCTCCGGTCGAGGGTACGCGACGACGCTGGAGGAGATGCGTCCAGCAGAATGGTGCGAAAGCAAGATGAAGGAGGGACACTTTTGTGTAGTGACCTGGAATCACTGACGAATTTTGGGGCCATCTCGATTCGTGCGGGCCAAAGTGCCCCCCGGCTCGTGGCGCGTCTTCCTGAACTGAGCTGGCAAGCTGTTCGAGCGCGAGCGGGCGCGGCGGCCATCCTCCCGAACACATGCAGCGGCGGAAGAGCGCTGCGCGTCGACCGACTCTCGAGTCGGTCTGCTAGCGCGGTGTCAGGACCACTTTGCCGATGTTCTTGCGTTCGCTCAGCAGGCGATGCGCGTCGCCTGCGCGATCGAACGGGATCGCCGCCGCGACGACGGGTCGCTTGCCGTGCTTCGCGATCAGCGCGAGCGCAGGCGCCACCCAGTCCGCGAAGGCGCCGAACTCGTCCCACAGCGCGAGCGCGTTCAGGCCGATCACCGTCTTCGACGCCTCCATCTGCTTGACCAGGTTGAAGCGCGGCATCTGGAGCAGCGTGCGCAGTGCGGTCGCGAGATTGCGCTTCTCGCCCGACACGACGGCCGACGCGCCGAAGCAGACCAGCCGCCCGCCACTGCGCAGCAGTTCGTAGCTGGTGCGAAAGCTCCTGCCGCCGACGGCGTCCATCACCAGATCGAGTTTCGGAACGCCGCGCTCCCAGCCGGGTTTCGTGTAATCGAGCGCGTGATCGACGCCCTGTTTGCGGATCGCGTCGTGCTTGCTCGGCGACGCGGCGCCCCACACTTCGCAGCCGAGCGCCTTCGCGATCTGCGTGGCAGCGATGCCGACGCCGCCCGCAGCGGCGTGGATCAGCACGCGCTCGCCGGACTGTACGTTCCCGTAGCGGCAAAGCGACGCCCAGGCCGTCGCGTAGTTCACCGGGACCGCGGCGCCTTCCTCGAACGAGAATCCTGCGGGCAGCCGCGCGACGTCACCCGTCTTTGCGACTACGCGCTCCGCATAGCCACCAAAACGCGTACCGGCCATCACGCGATCGCCGACCGCGAACTCGGTCACCGCGGAGCCGATCGCGGCGACCGTTCCGGCGACCTCGTAGCCGACGACACACGGCGGCTTCGGCGCCGCCGCGTAGAGCCCCATGCGCGCCATCACCTCGGCGAAGTTCACGCCGACCGCGGCGACCTCCACCAGCACTTCGCCCGCACCCGCCACCGGATCGGGACGCTCCTGCACCTGCAACACTTCGGGCGCCCCATGGCGCGTGATCACGACCGCTCGCATCCGCGACTCCTCCTCAAGCCATGAACAGGCCACCGTTGACGTCGAGCGAAACCCCGTTGATGTACGACGCGTCGTCCGACGCGAGGAACGCGATCGCCGCTGCCTGCTCCTCCGCCGACGAGAGTCGCTTGATCGGCATCAGCGCCCGCAATGCGGCGGAGTGCTCGGCTCGCGTCTTCGCAATCTCCCCGCCTTGCGCTGCGCCGGCGGCCGCGGCGCTGCGAATCATCGGCGTGTCGACGCCGCCCGGGCAGATCGCGTTGACGCGAACGCCGCGCGGTCCGTAGTCGAAGGCGAGATGGCGCGTGAGACCGAGCAGGCCCGACTTGCTGGCGGTGTAGGCGAGACCGCCGAGGGCGCTCTTGGTGCGGCCCGCGAGCGACGAGACGTTCACCACCGCGCCGCGACCGCGCGCCGCCATGCCGGGCAGCAGCGCGCGGCAGAAATAGAACGGGCCGGCGAGATTCACCGCCAGCACGCCGTGGAAGACCGCGTCCTCGATCGACTCGATCGGCGCGCCGCCGCGGTCGCCGATGCCGGCGACGTTGGCGAGTACGTCGACCGGACCGAGTGCCGCCTCCACCGCACGCGCGGTCTCCGCAACCGCGCCGCTCGACGCGACGTCGCACGCGAAGCTCTGCGCGGCACCGCCCGCTTGCGCGATCTCCGCGGCGGTGCGCTGTGCGCCGGCAGCGTCGCGATCGACCGCTGCGACCTTCGCCCCTTCGGCCGCGAGTCGCAACGCAGTCGCACGACCGATCCCGCTCGCTGCGCCGGTCACGAGTGCGACGTGATCGTCGAAGCGCCGCTGCACTAGTTGCGACCGGGCGTCGGGAACTGCGTGCGCATCATCGCATCGAAGCCGCGATCGCCGAGCACGCGACGCGAATCTGCTGCTTCAGCACCTGCCGGAACTGCGCATCGGGGGAACCGGGAGGAGCCGACGCTTCGACCGCGTACTTGGTGGCGTGGTAAGATCCGCCACCCGGCAGCGTCATGCGCCCGCCCATCGACGAAATGTTCACGATGCGGCCGAAGCCCTGGCGCCGCATGCCCGGCAACACGAGCTGGCACATGCGCGCGAGTCCGAACACATTGGTCTCGAACTCGCGGCGCGCATCGACGCCTCGTCGGTCACGTCGCAGGCGAGCACGCTGCAACCGGCGCTCGCGAGGTCGGCGATCTGCACGGCTCTGGAGACCCGGTCGGCCACACGCTGCCCTCCCTCGATTCGATCGGGTCGGCTGGTCTATGCTCGCGGCCCAGCCTACTCAGCCGCGATTCGATCTGCCAACCAAGGCGGGTGATCAGCGCGCGCATCGACGAGGGCCGCATCCGCGGCGCACTCGCAAGGGAGGGCAGCGCATGAGTCGCGTGTTCGGAGAGATCCGCCAGAACGGCTACGTCGTGCGCGACATCGAAGCCGCGATGAAACATTGGGTGGAGGTGCTGGGCGTCGGCCCCTGGTTCTACCTGGAGCGCGCGCCGATCACCGAGTTCCGCTACTTCGGCGAGCCGTCGGACGCGGTCGCGAGCATCGCGCTCGCCAACTCGGGGCCGCTGCAGATCGAGTTGATCCAGACGCGCAACGACGCGCCGTCGATGTATCGCGATTTTCTGGCTGCGGGCCGCGAAGGACTGCAACACGTCGCGTACTGGACCGAGTCCTTCGACGCGGATCTGGCGCGCCTCGAAGCGCGCGGGCTCCGCGTCGGCCAATCCGGCTGCGCGGGCGGGCCGAGCGGCCGCTTCGTCTACTTCGCCACCGAGACCCACCCGGGCACGGTGGTCGAGTTATCCGAAGTGAGTGGACCGAAGGGAACGTTCTTCAGACACATCCGCGACACGGCGCGCAGCTGGGATGGCAGCGAGCCGATCCGGCGCATCGGCGGATGAAGCCACGCTGACGTGCGTGCGCCGAATCTGCCGCTATGCTGCCGCGCCCGCGCATCTGCTGGGTTCCACTTCGCAGTGTGCAGACCGTGTGCAACATCCTGGATCCCCTCAAGCGCTGCGAGAGGCGGCCCGATGAGCGGGCTTGATCCCGTTGCCCTCTGGACCGCGCACGGGATTCTTCGGGAGGCTCCATGCAACACAACGCCGCACTCGTACTCGTGAGCTGCACGCTCTGCCGACAACTTCACGAACCGCTGCTGATCGACGCCGCGAACCCGTTCTGCACGCCGTGCGCATCGGTCGCAACGGGCCGGTCGCCGCTGCCCGGCGCGACGCGTCCACTCGGTCGCTGATTCGCCGAGCAGCCGGCTAGCTCAGCGGAGCGAGCTTCTGCTCGGCGCTCCGCACCCGTTCCGCCAGCACGCGCAGCAAGTCGAACGCCAGCTCGGGCATGTCCTGCACGAGTTCGCGCAGGCGTTCGCCCGCGAGCACCAGCACGCGCACGGGGCTCGCCGCGACCACCGTGGCGCTGCGCGGTGAGCCATCGAGCACCGCCATCTCGCCCAGGTATGCGCCCGGCCCCAGCCGGTTCAGGTGCATCTCGTCGGGCGTTCCCGCACCGCGCAGCACCTCGACCTCTCCTTCCACCAGACAGAAGAGCTCGTCGCCGAGTTCGCCCTCGCGCATGATGACCTCGCCGCGCACGTACTCGGACTCCTGCGTGATGCGCTCGATGGCGTGCAAGCGTTCCAGACTCATGCGTGAGAAGAGCGAGACTTGTCGCAATGAGAGCAGACGTTCCATCAGCATTTTCTCCTCTGCGTTCGGCGAATCGGCCCGGATGCGAGTCCACGGCGAGGACAGCGCGCGCGCGCGAAGCTGCGCATCGGCGAGGTCCCTTGGCGGCGCGACGTCACCGCGCAGCGCGGCGAGCTTTTCTTCGAGCGGGATCGGCTCGAGCAGCAACACGAGCTGGCGCGACACATCGCGCTCGCCCAGCTGCGACACGACTTCGAGAGCGTCGCCGCGCACACGACCCGACGCGAGACGCAGCGCGCGTTCGGCGCTCCGCACCACACGCTCGTCCTCGAGGCGCGCGAGCGCGCGCCACGCGAGTCGCAGCGCCCGTGCGAAAGCGTCGCCGATCGCGACCGATGTGAAGCGCGGCACCGCAGCACCCGCTGCGCTGAATGCCCGGGCGCAGTGCAACGCCCCGATCGCTTCGCGCACGTGGTCCCCGTACGTGCCGCGGAGCAGGCCACGGGCGGCCGGCGAGCCGACGGCGGCCAGTACGCGCAGCGCGGCTCCGATCGCGGATTCCTCGGGTGCAGCCAGAATCGGCCGCACCGCGAGCGCGCCGCGGTCGCCGCGGGCGGCCAGCGCGTCGATCGCCGCGTTGCGCACCGCGCGCGAGGCATCGCGTAGCGCGCCGGCGAGCACCGCGAGAACCTCGCCTTCGCGGCGCGTCCCGAGTGCCGCCACGGCCGCGCATCGCACGCCCATGTCCGGGTCCTCGAGGCGCGCGCGGAGCGCAGCGAACTCGACCGCGCCGTCGTCCGCGGCACGCGCAAGCGCTCGCAGCGCTGCGGCCCGCACGCGCGGATCGGCCGCATCCAGCTGCCGTGCCGCAGCGCGCGCGAGCGCAGCCGGCGCCGCGTCGAGCGCTGCGACGACAGCCGCCGCGTCGCCCGAATCGAGCAGATCGACCAGCACCGCTTCCCCGTCGGCGCCAACGCGACGAGCCGCCTCCGCGCGCACGCGCAAGTCTGGGTCGGCGAGACTCGCATGCAACGCCTCCGCGACGATCGGTTCCCGCAATGCGGCTGCTGGCAACGCGCGCAACGCCATGCGTCGCACCGAAGCGTCGGGATCGGCGAGCGCGTCGCGCCACAGCGCCGGATCGGTTTCCACCGTCGCGAGCGCTTCGATACATGCCGCGCGCAGGCGCGGACTCGCGTACGCGACGGCCTCGCGCACCGGAGCCGTAACGCCGTGCGCCACGAGCAGCCGCGGCAGCTCCAGCACCGCGGGGCTCGGCTCGCCGGTCTCGGTCCGCGCGAGATGGCTCCAGAGTTCCGCGAGCGAGTGGAGCTCGTGCGCGCCGATTTCGCTGCGCAGCTCGCGCAGATCGAGTCGCCCGGCGCGCAACTCGGTCACGATCGCGGCCAGGTACTGCCGGCGCACGGCAAGATTCGCGAACAGATAGAGCAACGCGAGGGCCGCACCGGCACCTGCCAGCAGGTTCACCGGAAGCGCATCGACAGCGAGCAGCACGGCGCCTGCGAGCGACATGCCCGAGTACACGACGATGCCTTCGAGGAAGGCGCGAACGCGCGAACGGAAACGCTGGGGCAGCGCGTTCCCGGCGAGCGTGCGCACGGGAATCGCGAGCGCGTTGTCCAGCAACTCGCGGTTGGCGCGTGCGGCCACGGCCGTCGCGAGCCCCGGGGCGAACGCGAGACCGACGAAGCTCCCCAGCGTCAGCAGCGGATGGAGCAGATTCGCGGTCGGCACCCCGAGTCGCCGGATCGCAAGCGGCGTCGCGAGCAACTCGACCAGCACCTCGACCCCGTTGCTCACCGCGAGATACAGCGCGAGAAACGCTGCGAGTCGCGCTTCATCGGGGAACGCAGCCGCGATCATGCCCGAATACAGGTACTGCGCGACGAACACGGCGAGCACCATCGCGAGCGACGACGCGACCAGGCGACGACCGAGCGGCGAGCCGCGCAGGTAGCGCATCGCGGCGCTGATCCCCGCGACGGACGTCTCGTCCTCTTCGCCCGGCAGCAGCGCGCGCCAGCGTTGGAAGCGCGCGTGCGAACCCAGCACGAGCGCTGCCGCGGCCACGAGACCCAACGCCCAGCCGACCAGCAGCGCTTCCGCCGAGAGTGCCGATACGACACCGATCGCGGTCGCGCCGCCGAGCGCACCGCCGAGCGAGAGCCCGACCGTGAACAGCGGCACCAGCCGTTTGGCGGCGAGCGTGTCGAAAAAATCGCCGACCAGCGTCCAGTAGTGGTTGGTGAGAACGGCCTGGGTCGCGAAGAAAAGACAGTAGAGAGCCACGAGTCCGGGGGCCGATCCCGCGCGCACCGCGAATGCGGCCAGCGTCACCGCGAGCGCCGAAACGACGAGCAACTCCACCAGCACCCGGTCGTTGCGCGCACGGCCGACGCGCAGCGCGTACAGCAGCGACGCCGCGACCGTCGTCAGCGAGGCCGCCACGAACGTCGCGGGCAGGCGCCCGGCGCCGAGCCGGGCCAGGAAGAGCGACTCGCTGCCCGCCTGCCCGAGCATCTGCGCGATCGACACCAGGCAGCCGAGCCCGATGAAGAACGCGAAGCGCTCTCGCTCGGCCGTGCGCACGCTGGCGAGCCACTGCCACATCTCAGCGCAACCTTATACCAGTGCGTCGGGTATGCTGTCGCCGCGCTCGTGGCTGCGGACCCGGAACGACGCGGCGAGGAGATCGATGATGCGTGCAGCGGCGCCCCAAACCCGTTTCGATCCGCGCTCCTGCACCGCGCTACTGGCGATGCACGCCGCAGCTTTCGCGGTGATCTGGACGGGCGTTTCGCCGGTCGCCCTCGGCGTCGCCGCCCTGCTTTACCTGGTGCGCGGCTTCGCGCTCACCGCCGGCTATCACCGCCTCTTCTCGCACCGCAGCTTCCGCGCCACGCGGCCCGTCCAGATTGTGCTCGCTGTGGTGGCAACCAGCGCGGCCCAGATGGGACCGCTCTGGTGGGCGGCCCACCACCGCCGCCATCACCGCGAGTCGGACGGTCCTGGCGACATCCACTCGCCCGCCGTCTTTGGACTTTTCTGGGCACACATGGGTTGGCTGCTCAGCGACCAGCACTCGCGCACCGCGATCGAAGAAGTGCCGGATCTCGCGAGCGACCCGCTGCTGCGCTGGCTCGATCGCTGGCACTTCGTGCCGACCCTCGTGCTCGCGGCGGCCTGCTTCGCGCTCGGTCACGCGCTGGCGCGCACGGCGCCGCAGCTCGGAACCTCCGGCGCGCAGATGCTCGTGGTCGGCTTCCTGTGGAGCACGCTCGCCGCCTACCACTCCACCTACGCGGTGAACTCGCTCGGCCACAGCTTCGGCACGCGCCGCTACGAAACCGGCGACAACAGCCGCAATAACGCCTTCGTCGCGCTGCTCGCGCTCGGCGAAGGCTGGCAGAACAACCACCACCGTTTCCCCAGCGCCGCGCGCACGGGCTTCTTCTGGTGGGAATTCGATCCGACCTGGTGGTTGCTGCGCGCACTCGCCGCGCTAGGCCTGGTCTGGGAACTGCGACCGGTTCCCGCCGAAGCCTACGCAGCCGCGCCGCGCGCCCTGCGCAGCAACAGAACGGCGGGCACCACCGCGACGCACGCGAACCCGAACGCGTCGCCCGCGAAGCCGTAGAACGAGCGCTGCTGGCGCGGGCGCACGGCGCCCAGCGCGACGTCGCGCGAGAAGGGCTTTGTGCGCGCGCCGACGCGGCCCCACGGATCGACGATCGCCGACGGTCCCGACGTCGAGGCGCGCACCAGGAAGCGGCGCTGCTCGATCGCGCGCAGCGCCACCATGTCGAACATCTGCTCGGCCCACTTGTCGGCGCGGATCCACGAATCGTTCGACGGACTCACCAGGATCTCGGCGCCCGCGGCGACGCGGCGTCCCGCGACTTCGGGCAGCATCGCCTCGTTGCAGGTGAGTACGCCCGCGCGACCCGCGCGCGTCGGCAACAGCTCCGCCTCGCCGGCGCCGCGTTCGAAGACGCGCACGCGCTCGAAGCGGCGGCGCAGCAAGTCGAAACGCGCGAGCGGAAAGAACTCGGAGAACGGCACCAGGTATTGCTTGTCGTAGCGGGCGCGAATCGCGCCGTCGGGTTCGACCAGGAAGACGCTGTTGTGGAAACGCTCGCCGCCACCCGCTGCGCGACTCGGTCCGCCGACGACGAGTTCGAGATCCTTCGCCGCCAGCACGTGGGCGATCGCGCGCTGGTACTCGGGTTCGTCGGCCAGGAAGAAGGTGAGCGCCGCCTCGGGCCAGAACGCGATGCGCGGGTTGCCCTTCGCCGCCGCGTCGAGCGTGCCGCGCAGGTAGATCTCGAGATTCCGACCGTAGAAGTCCGAGCGCCACACCGAACCCAGCTCGACGTCGCCCTGCACGATCGCGACTTCGACGCTAGGCGCGGCATCCTCGTCCGCGCCCCGTAGCGCGACTGCACCGTAGACCAGCGCCAGCACGAGCGGCGTGCTGCCGAGCGCGGCGCCGCGCAGCGCGAGCCGACGCGACGCCGGATCGCGTCGCGCGCCGACGAGTCCTGCGAGCGCCGCGTTCGCCGTCGCCACGACGAACGAGATCGCGTACGGCCCGCCCAGTGCCGCGATCTGCGAGAGCCACGGGGCGCCCGCCTGCGAGTAGCCGAGCAGCGCCCAGGGATTGCCGATGAAGAAACGCGAGCCGGTGAAGAGGCGCCCGCGCAGCAACTCGCAGCCGGCCCACGCCGCGCCGATCAGCAGCGGAGTCCACTGCGACGGCCGCTTCGCGAGTTCGCGATACGCCGGTCCGAAGGGCATGTAGTAGATCGAAACGGTCACCGTCCACACCGCGACGGCGAAGAGATGGCTCGTGAGCGGTGGCTGCAGGAAGTAGGTCTCGACCGCGGCCGGCAGCGCGTCGGCGACCAGGTACGACGTGAAGATCGGCAAGAACCAGCACAGCAAGAGTGCGGTTCGCGGGCCGACGGCGCGTAGCGAGAGCAGGAACGGCACGAGCGCGACCAGCGCGAGCGCGCGCATTCGCATCGGCGGGAATGCGAGCGCGTAGGCGACGCCCGAGAGCAACGTTGCCGCGAGCGCGCAGGCGAAGCGCTTCAATGCGGCAGCGCGTCGAGCGCAGCGAGATCGCCTTCTAGTCCGTTCCCTTCGAAGAGACGGTGCGCGGCCGCGCGACACGCACGGGCGTCGAGGCCACCCACCTGCCTCGGCCCCTGCCCTTCGCTGAGGCGTCGGGCCGCTTCGAACCACGCGCGTCCCTGCTCGGGATGCATCCCGAGCCGCTCGGCTTCCGCGGCACTCTTCGCCCACCATCGCGCCGCCGCGCTGCGACGACCGAGCAGCCAGTCGAGCGTTCCGGCTAGCCGCCAGACCTCGGGCCGGCGCGCGGCGACCTTCTCGGCGAGTCGCACCGCGGTCTTGCAGTCGCGGCGCGCGCTCCGCGCGAGCCCGCGTGCGTTGCCACTCGCCTCGATGCGCGCGACGTCCACCAGCAGACGCGCGCTCGCGTAGCGACTCTCGTGGAACGGCGGCTGGCGTCCGGCGCGCGCGAGTAGCGCACCCGCGCGCTCGATCGCCGCCTCCGCGCCCGCGAGATCGCCCGCGAGGCAGCGGATCTTCGCAGCGGTGCCGAGCGCCTGGATCTGGAAGCTGGGTTCGCCATGGTCGCGGTAGTACTGCTCGATCGCCGCGAGCGCCTCGGGCAGTTCGCGGCGTTCCAGATGCAGGTATGCGCCGAGCGCTTGCAGCGCGGCATGGGCGTGATCGTGCCGATAGCGCTCGGCGAAGTCGGCGAGCCGCGCGAGTCGCGCGCGCGCGCCGGCGAAGTCGCCGCGGAAGATGCGCCGCTCGCACTCGAGATCGAGGTAGGTCTGGAACTCCCAGAGGCGGCCGAAGCGGAGGCCGTCGTCGAGCACGCTCTCCGCGATGTCGTGCTCGTCGGACCAGTCTCCGTCGAGATAGTGGTGGATCCAACACATCAGCCGGCAGTAGAGCATCAGCTCGCTGGTGTTCCCGCCATCGACGATCTCGAGCGTGCGATCGAGCAGGCGCCGCCCGATCGACAGCGAAACGCCGCCGTACGAGAAGATCGCCAGCGCACCGGCGTAGATGCCGGCCGCTTCGGGGATCGTGCTCGGATCCACGCGCATCACGCGACGCAGCCTCGCCATCGTGTCGAACACGAACTCGGGCGATGTCGTGCTCTGCGAGAGAGCGCGCCGGAAGCGGATGTCGATCTGCTCTCGCTGCGCTTCGGTCGCGACCGAACCCTTGCGACGCCAGGGCTTGTAGGTGTCCCACACCACGGCGCCGACGTCCGCCGCGAAGCCGAGCGTGCGCCCCAGTCGGCTGGGCGAGACGGGATCGCCCAGGTGCACGAGCGCCGCATCGAAGTGATCGATCGCTTCGACCAGGCTGCCGCGATTCATCAGCGCGATGCCGACGCTCTTCTCCAACTCCGCCAGCTTGCGCGGGTCGCCGCCCGCGGGATGAAGCTGCAGATAGAGCGCCGCGGCCTGGCGGAAGAAATGCAGCGCTTCGTTCGATGCCGCTGCCTGCACGGCTTCGCGACCGGCACGGAACAGGTACTCCTCGGTGCGTTCGAGGTCGTGTCCCTGGCCATAGTGCCAGGCGAGCATCGCGTGGAAGCCGGGCACGCGATCGGTGAGCCACACCTCGATCGCCTCTGCCACTCTCCGGTGCAGCTCTTCGCGGCGCGCCCGCAGCATCGTTCCGTACACGACTTCCTGCAGTAGCGGATGCTTGAAGCTCCACTCCTGGCCGTCGACGCTGCCGTTGGCGGGCACAATCAGCGCGGCGTCGGCGAGCGCCTGCAGCGTCTCGTCGAGGCCGTCCTTGACGAGCACTTCGTGCAGCACGGGCACCCAGAACGTGCCGCCGATCACCGCTGCGACCTCGAGCACGCGACGCCGCTCGGGCGGGAGTCGGTCTAGACGCCCGAGGATCGTCTCTTCGACGGTGCCGGGAATCACCGCGGCGTAGATGCGCTCGGTGGCGAAGAGCTTGCCGTCGCGCACCTCGACGGCGCCATCGTCCACGAGCGAGCGCACGACTTCCTCGGCGAAGAACGGGTTGCCGGCCACCTTCGCGAGGATTGCCGCGCGCGTGACGGGCGGGACGTCGCCGCCCGCGAAGAAATGCTCGATCAACAGTTTCACGTCGCGCGCGCCGAGCACTGGCAACTCGATCGCGGTGTGATGCTCGCCGCAGGTCGTACGCACGAACTCGAGGACGCGACCGGTGGTCTCGGGGTGCTGCGGGCGCGCGAGCAACACGAACAACGCGGGCGCCACTTCGCGGCTGCGCAGGACTTCGCAGAGCAGCTCGATCGACGAGCCGTCCGCCCAGTGCAGGTCGTCGAAGACCAGCACGAGCGGTCGCTGCGAGGCCAGGCCTGCGAGCACCCGCGTGACCGCGCGCTGCAGCAGCTTCTGGCGTGCATCGCCCTGCATCGCCTCGACGCGAAGGCGCTCGCCCGCGCGCAATTGCACATTCGTCAACGTCGCAACGAACGGAAGCAGCTCGGCGGCCTCGTCGCCGAGCAGAGCGCCGAGCGCTGCTTCCAATTTGGCGAGCGCGGCGTCGCCGTCGTCGGCGCCGATCCCCGCCCAGCTTCGGAACAAATCGACGAATGGGTGGTAGCGCAGGTTCTTGCCGATCGAGATCGAACGCCCTTCGAGCCAGGTCAGCGCCTGCGACTCGGGCGCCGCCTCGAGCTCCGCGAGCAGGCGCGACTTGCCGAGTCCCGCATCCGCGACCACCGTCACGACGCCGCGCTCGCCGCGGGCGAGCGCCGCCATGCGCTCGCGGAGCAGCGCGAGTTCACGCTCGCGCCCGACCATCGGCGAAAAAATCGCACCGCTCCGGGCGCGCGGCCGGTGCACGCGCTCCTCCGCGGAGAGCAGCGTGTACACGGAGACGGCGTTGCGCTTTCCCTTGAGCGCGAGCGGCTCGAGCGCGCGGTACTCGAACTCGCCGCGCGTCGCTCGCCAGGTCTCGTGACCGACCCAGATCTCGCCGGCGGGCGCCTTGTCCTTGAGCCGCGATGCGATGTTCACGACGTCGCCGAAGACGGGCAGATCCGATGTGCCGGCGCTCTTGCGCGGATCGGCGATCACGGAGCCCGTGTTGACACCGCAATGCATCTCGAGCGGGCGCGCCATGCCGCGCTCCCGGCCGTACGCACCGACCACCCGGCGCATCTCGAGCGCGGCGTTGACCGCGGCGCGCGGCGCGTTCTCGATCGCGACCGGCGCGCCGAACACCGCTACGATGCAGTCGCCCGCGTGTTTCTCGACGTGCCCTCCGTGCTTCACGACGATCGCGTCGAGCAGACGCAGGCACTCGCCTAGGGTCTCGTACGACACCTCGTCGCCGCCCGGATCGCCGAGCGACGTGAAGCCCGCGATGTCGGCAAAGAGGGCCGTCGCGCGGCGGCGACCGGTCTCGCAGAGCTCGATCGCGTCGGCGATGCGCCGCTCGAGATCCAGACGCCGCGCTTGCGGCATGCCCGCGACGGTGACCGCATGGATCCGCGGATGCCGGAAGCTCCACTCCTGCTCGTCTCCGGAGACGAGTAGGCCCGCATCCTCGAGCGCAGGCAGCACCTCGCCGAGATCATTCTGGCCGAGCACTACGGAGAGCAGCGGCAACCAGAACCGGGCGCCGATCGCCGCCGCCGTCTCGAGCACGCCGCGGCGTTCGCTCGGGAGCCGGCCCAGGCGCGCTTCGAGGATCGCCTCGAGCGTGGTGGGGATCCGTGCGTCGCGGATACGCTCCGTCGCGTGGAGGGAACCGTCGCGCAACGCGACCGCCCCCTCGTCGTGGAGAGCGCGCAGCGCCTCCTCCGCAAAGAGCGGGTTCCCCGCCGCCTTCGCGGCGATCTGCTGCCGGACGACGACCGGCAGCGCGCCGCCGCCAACCAGATTGTCGAGCAGCAACGTCGCGTCGCCCGGGCCGAGCGCCGAGAGCTCGAGCACGCGCGCCTCGGGCCGTTCGGCACGCACGAACGCGAACACGCGATCGGAGCTCGCCGCGAGTACGAAGAGCAATGGCGACACCCATCCGGGTCGGAGCAGATCGCGGAGGAGCTCGATCGAGGAGTCGTCGGCGCCATCCAGGTCGTCGAATACGAGCACGACGGGGCGCTCGGCCGCGATCGCGTTCAAGACCCGCGCGATGGCGCGTCCGAGCTGCTCGCCGCGCGGCGCGCCGTCGGCCGCTTCCACACGCCGGCGCTCCTCGGCGCGCAGTCGCACGTTCATCAGCGTGGCCACGAACGGAAGCACGCCCGCGGCCTCGCTACCGAGCAGCCGCTCGAGCGCCGCTTCGAGCTTCGCGCGCGGCGCGGCGGCGTCGTCGACCCCGATCCCCGCCCAGCTGCGGAGCAGATCGGCGAACGGATGCTTCGGAAGCGTTGGGCCGGTCGATCGGGCGCGGGCCTCGAGCCAACGCACGGCCGCCGCCTCGGGCGAGGACTGGAGTTCCGCAATCAGCCGCGACTTGCCGATCCCCGTCTCGCCGAAGAGGCACGCGACGCCGCTCTCGCCGCGCGCGAGCGCCGCGAGCCGCTCGCGCAGCGTTGCGAGCTCGCGATCGCGGCCGACGAGCTGGGACGAGAATGCCCCGCCGGCGCGCGAGCGGGCGATTGGCTCGGAGGGGATGACGAGCGAGTAGATCGGGACCGCGGCCTGCTTGCCGTCGATCGACAGCGGCGCGAGCGCGCGGTACGTGAAGTCCTCGGCGGTCGCGCGCCAGGTCTCGGCGCCGACCCAGATCTCACCGGCGGGGGACTTGTCTTTCAGCTTCGAGGCGAGATTGACGAACTCGCCGAGCACGGGCAGATCGGCGGCGTCGCGGCCCGCGTCGGCCACCACGGCGCCGCTGCTGATGCCGCTGTGGACCTCGAGCGGCCGCGCGATGCCGCGCCGGCGGATGTACTCGGGCACAGCCCGCCGCATCTCGAGCGCGGCGCGAAGCGCGGCACGCGGCGCATTCTCGACCCCGAGCGACGCGCCGAACACCGCGACGACGCAATCGCCTGCGTGCTTCTCGACGCGGCCGCCGTGCTTCACGACGATCGCGTCGAGCAGGCGCAGACAGGCGCCGATGATCTCATAGGCCTCTTCGTCGCCGGCCTGCTCGACGAGCGCGGTGAAGCCGGTGATGTCGGCAAAAAGGACGGTCGCGCGACGGCGCTCCATCTCGCGTGCTGCTCCCGAGGGTCCCGGTTCGGCGGCGTGGTCGAGTTCGGTCATCAATCCGCGGGCGAGTCTACTCCCCCCGCTCCGATCCGCGTCGCGCCGCTTGGACCTTCCCGATCGCTTCCCTTACTCTCCGAACGCTCGGCGCAGCGCTGA
>CAYGWM010000093.1:15237-16492 GCA_964353555.1 uncultured Spirochaetales bacterium | reverse complement strand
CGAGGAGAAAGGGGACGGTCCTCCGCTGTGCCTGGCTGAGGACTCGAGGGACACACCTCGACCGCGGCGCAACATGCGCCAGCACGTGTGTCCCTTTTCTCCCAAGCCCGGTCACGCCGAGGACCGTCCCCTTTCTCCTCGACGTTAGCCCGCGAACTCCTCGAGTCGCCGTCGCTGCGCGCCGGTCGCATCGAAGTTCGCCGGATCGAGCCAGCGCTCGAATGCGGCTCGCAACGCCGGCCACTCGCGATCCAGGATCGAGAGCCACGTGGTGTCGCGATTGCGGCCCTTCGTGACGATCGCTTGCCGGAACGTGCCCTCGAAGCGAAAGCCGAGGCGCTTCGCGGCGGCGACCGACGGTGCGTTCAGGCTGTCGCACTTCCACTCATAGCGGCGGTAGCCGAGTTCATCGAAGGCGCGCCGCATCATCAAGTACATCGCCTCCGTCGCGGACGGCGTTCGCTGCAACGCGGGCGCGTAGCTGAGATGGCCCACCTCGATCGTGCCCATCGCGGGATCGATGCGCAGATAGCTCGCGACGCCAACCGGCTGCTGCGTCGCGAGATCGACGATCGCGTAGAAGAGCGGGTCGTCGTGCGACTGCACCGACTCGACCCACGCGGTGTACGCAGCCGCCGAGGCGAACGGTCCGTACGGCAGGTAGGTCCAGTTGCGACCGTCGCGATCGGCCGCGTAGGCGTCGTGCAGTGCCGCCGCGTGTGTCGCTGCGCCGAGCGACTCGAGGCGGCACCGCAGGCCCAGCATCGGCGTACGCGGCGGTCGCGGTCGCGCCGTCCAGTTCGTGACGGGCTCGCCAATCGGCTGCCCGAGAGGATTGGTTCGCTGCGTCATCGGGTCGCGCCACGGTAGGCTGACCGGCACCTCGATGCCACGCATTCGCGAGGCCGCGCGCGGCACTGCCAATCGAAGGGAACCCGATCTCGAGCGATGCACGACCGCGTCCATGGCAGCTCAGCATCGTCGCGCGCTCGTCGAGTACGCGATCACCACGCGAGCGCGTTCCGCGACGGTGTCCCCGCGCACCCGCCGCCACGATGTCGGTTGCGCCTGCAGAAAGACAGGCGCAACCGACAGGCCAATCTGTCGCAGTGCCGTGTGCAGAGCGTGCAGCAAACGCGCACAGTGGAGTGGACACCGCGAGACCCGAGGCGTCCATTCGAGTGGACAGCAGATGCCGCCTCGCGATCGGGGAGAACGTTCGCGGCGCCGTGTAGACGGCACGCTCCTTGCTCCA
>CAYGWM010000093.1:0-15137 GCA_964353555.1 uncultured Spirochaetales bacterium | reverse complement strand
TCGCGATCGGGGAGAACGTTCGCGGCGCCGTGTAGACGGCACGCTCCTTGCTCCAACGGAGACGCATCGACCGATCGGCCGTCGTCGGAGCGGACCCGAGACGAGGGGTTGCGTTGGCACCCAAGCACCTTCTCGAATCGATCCGCTCCGGCGGCGGTCATCGCCGGTCGCAATCCGAGCGTCCCTCGTCCGAGTGAGGATTCCCCGCCGCACCCATCTCGAATGAGCAGGGGATGGTGGCGGCGGAGTGACAGTCACATGATGCCGATTCGGGCCTATCTCACACAGAATCTTCCATTTGCTCCGCGGATGATGTCCGTGAGCATGTATCTTGCGCCCAGCATGGTTGGCCAAGCTGACTCCGAACTGAGCCGGGTGCAGCGCGAGCGCGACTTCTATCTGCGGCTGCTGGAACTCGGGGACGCGAACGATCCCGAGCCGTTCCTCGAGCAGGCGCTCTCGCTCATCGCCGACGTCACCGGCGCGCGACAGGCCTACATCGAGCTGCGCGGCGAGGAAGACGCGAGCGACGAGTCTGCGTGGTCGATGGCGCGCGGATGCACATCGGACGAGGTAGATCGGATCCGCTCGGTCATTTCGAGGGGCATCGTCGCCGAGGCGCTCGCCACCGGCGAAACGGTCTTCACTCCGTCCGCAATGCTCGATCCGAGATTCCGAGATCGTGGCAGCATCCGCGCGAACAACGTCGAACAGGTGCTCTGCGCTCCGATCGGCGCGAGTCCGGCGCTCGGCGTGCTGTATCTGCAAGGGAGCGAGTCGGGCGGCGTCTTCGATGAGAGCGACTGCGCGCTCGCGGAGCTCTTCGCGCTGCGGCTGGCGCCGCTCGCCGATCGGCTACTCGTCCGCAGGCGCGTGCGCGAGCGCGACGATCCGACGCGCCCACTCCGGCAGCAGCTTCGCCTCGACGGTGTCGTCGGAAGTAGCGCTGTACTGGCGGCAGTGCTCCGCCAGGCCGCGCTCGTGGCGCCGCTCGATGTCAACGTGCTGCTCACCGGTGCGTCGGGCACCGGCAAGAGCCAGCTCGCCAAGGTGATTCACGACAACGGGCCGCGCGCCGCAGGGCCGTTCGTGGAACTCAACTGCGCTGCGATGCCGGAGACCCTGATCGAAAGCGAACTCTTCGGCGCCGCGGCCGGCGCGCACTCGACTGCGCGAAAGTCGATTCCCGGAAAGGTTGCGAGCGCCGACGGCGGAACGCTGTTCCTGGATGAGATCGCGGAGCTGGCGATGCCGGCGCAAGCGAAGCTGCTCCAGTTGCTGCAGTCGAAGCAGTACTTCTGCCTCGGTGGCACAGCGCCGATCCAGGCCGACATCCGGCTGATCGCAGCGACCAACACTGATCTCGAGCTGGCCGTCCGCGAGCGCCGTTTCCGCGAAGATCTCTTCTACCGCCTGCAGGTGTTGCCGATCCGCCTGCCGGCACTCGGCGAGCGCCGCGAAGACATCGCCGAGCTATCGCTCTACTTCGCCGCCAGCGCGTGCCGGCGCCACGGCCTTCCGCGCCTCGAGATCTCGCGCGGCGCGCTGCGCGCGATCGAAGCGGCAGAGTGGCCCGGGAACCTCCGTCAGCTCGCGCACGCGGTCGAGGCGGCAGCGATTCGCGCAGCCGGCGAGGCCGCCGCGCAGATCGAGCCGCGGCACGTCTTCCCCGACGCGCAGGCTTCAGCAGAGAGTGACGACGGTCCGGTGTCGTTCCAGGAAGCGACGCGGCGGTTCCAGCGCGAGATCCTGCTGAAGACGCTGGAAGAGACGGAGTGGAACGTCACCGAGACGGCGAAAAGGCTGGACCTGGCGCGGTCGCATGTGTACAACCTGGTGAAGGCGTTTGGGCTTGGACGCTGAGCGCTGCGGAGGCGACCGGTCGCACTCTGGCAGCCGACTCGACAACATGCTGCGCGTCGTCACCCACGCGCCCGGTTTCCCGCATGAACTGATCACAGCGGGAGCACTCGACCGAATTCGCGCGCTCGCTTCATCGGTTCCGGGCGAGGTGGATGCGTTCGGCTTCGAATGCCGGCTTGCAGAAGGTGAGTCGCGAGTCGATTTGGGGACCTTCGTCACGGCAGCGAGTCGCGGCCCGCTGCTCCTCGCCGCGCTCCAGCATGCCGGCCCAGGCCAAGAGTTCGCTCAGTTCGCAGCCGCCTCTTGGCAGGGTTTGCGAAGGTTTTGCGAGGCCTGGATGGAAAAGGGGTCTGCGCTGAACCGTCGAGTGCCGTTTTTGTTCTTGGAGTTCGATGCCGAGGGCTCGCCGGAGCCTGGCGTGTTCTTTCGCATTGAGCCGCCTTTGACCGCAATGGAGATGAGCGGTTCAAAACAGCGGAGCATTGATTGGATCACGGACCGCGCGCTCCCCGCACTGCTCGACCGCCCTCTTGCTGGCGGGGTCCGGCGCAGCGTCGCTCGCTGTGTCTCGGCACTGCCACGCGGGGGAAGGATTCTCCACATAGCCGCGATGCCCGGCCGAAGCGCGTCTGCGGTCCGGCTTTTCGCCTCAGTTCCAGTCGACCACATCCGAAACTATTCGCGCTCGATCGGATGGAGGGGCGATGGTTCTCTCATCGAGTCGATCTCGGATCGCTACGGAACCGACTCGAAGGGTTGCCGCAAGGCGATCGCAGAGCTGCAATTCGACGTTGCGGAGGATGCAGGGTTGCGGCTCGGTATCGAGTTCTCGTCTGCGCGCCGAGGGGATGTCGAGTGCCGAGCCGACTGGAGTCAGCTCCTAGCTCGGCTAGTGCAAGATGGACTCTGCACTACCCGCAAACGAGACGCTCTGATGCGTTGGCCCAGGGTCTATCAGGCAACAACTACGCCGCGTGGCTGGCCGTGCAGGTTCGTGCAGCGGCTGAGCCACATCAAGATCGTGAGCGTTGTGGGTCGTGCGCTCGAGGCAAAGGCGTATTTCCATGCCAGCGCCGAGCTCCAGCTCTTCAAGTAACGCCAAATCACAGGAGGTCCGAAATGACGCTCGGCGATCTGATTCGAAGGCTCCTCTCCCACCAGCCTACTCGTGACGCGTTCAAAGCTCGCCCCTACGTGGTCATGAGCATGGACGGTGGCATCACAGACGAGGAGAAGGCGGTTCTCTTCACGATGGATCGAGAACTGATCGCGGACTACATCTACGAGCACGAGAGCACCGACCTGAGAGACGAGATCCTCAGATTCGACATGGACGTCCACGTCCGCTGGGCCGATCCGTCGCCTCATCTCGACCAGGTCACCGCTTCCCAGTCTGGCGATGACGTGATCATCGAGGTGACCGGGGAGGGCCTGCTCGATTCGTGCGAGATCTCGCTCGAGAGCAACAAGCGGTGTCACGAGGAACCCGGCGAAACATCCGGCTATCCAATGACCAAATTCCGAGCAACGAACACGCTGTCCCCCGACCCCAATGCGGCATTCCAATCGATGAAGGTGAAAGGAGTGTTCAGTAACCTCCCGCCCGGGATTGATGTCAAGGATCTGAAGAAGAACTACTGGGTGGTCGTAAGGAACGCATGGTGGAGTCCTGGACATGCCTCGGAGGGGGGGCCGAAAGACAGCAAGCACCTGACAAGAGCGGAGTACGGATGGTGGACGAAGGGACTCCGCGGAAAAATCACCACAGTGGCCGCGTCCAAGCAAAAGCGTGCCGGCTCTCGCGGCCGGAAGAGGCGCCCGCTCAGCCGAGTGAAAAGCCGGGCGCGCAAACCGCCACCCAGCGCGACGGCTGCGAGACGCCCACCGCCAACATAAATTCATCCGCGCGAGCAACCTGCTCGCGACCCTCGTCGCCGCCGATGAGTTCCCCACTGCGGCGCTGCACGCACGCGCGCGAGAGCGCCATTTCGGCTCGCTCGTAGGCGTGTTCCGCTTCGTCGAGCAGACCGAGTGCGCGCTCGCGATCACCGCGAACACCCGCGACACCCGCGCGCAACGCGGCTGCGTAGGCGGTCGTGTCGGGCCTGCCTTCCTTCCCGAGCAGCCGCGCATCGCTCTTACACAGGCGCAGCAGTTCTGCTGTGTCCTTGGACGTGCTGGCCGCCACTGCGAGCGCGGCGCGCGCGCGCATCAGGTGGCTGTCGATGCGGGTGATCGGGGTTCGCAGCAGGAACGCACGTTCGATCGAGGGCCAGATGTCCCGGACCCTCTGTAGCGCGTCGCCGGCGCGTCCCTGGTAGAGGTCGGCGAGCACATCCGAGCGCGCTGCGTAGAGATGCTGGATCAGGAATCCCTCGCGCGACCAGCGCTCGAGCGCGGTATGGAGCTGGGCGCGAGATTCGTCGGGTAGATCGACCGCGACACCCGACGAGGCGATCAGGCCCGCCGCAACCACCGCGCCGTAGCGATCGCCGCGGTCCTCGGCTTCGATCGCCATCTCGGTTGCGCGCCGGAAGACCTCGCTCATCTGCCCGATCTCTTCGAGGCCGCGCAGCTCTGCCATCTGGCCGGTGATCTTTTCCCAGTCGACGCCGCGGCAGTGTTCGCGGAGGATGCGGAGCGCCTGTTGGCTCTGTTGCACGGCGGAGCTCCACTCGCCGCGAAGGACGGCCACCTGTCCGCCGCAAACCGCCACGGTGGCGGTGAGGTACGGATCGTCGAGTTCGGCGGCGATGCCGCGCGCCTGTTCGATCAGCCGCACGCCCCACGATCCCATGGAGCCACCGAGCGGAGCGAGCACCGCGCCGCCGACGATCGCGAGGCTGCGTGCGACGCGGCTCGGTTCGCCGGCGCGTAGCGCGAGCAGCAAACCGACGAGTGGCAGGTAGCCGGCGCGCATCGTGTCGACCGTGATCAGGCCGCGCGCGGCGGAGTAGCAGAGGTCGATGCGCGCGAGATCGCGCGTCGATTGCGCGCCCTCCGGTTTGCGGCGCAGTCGTGTGCCGCGGATCCGCAGCTCGGCGACTCGCAGCAGTGTCGAGATGACGGCCGATCGTGTGCTCGCCGGGTACTGCAGCCCGAGTTCGGAGAGCAGCGGGCGCAAGATCGCGATGCCGTCGTCGGTGAGACCGCTCGCCAGGTATTTCTCGGCCGCCTGTCGGCGCAGATCCCAAGACTGCTGCTGCGCGGCGCCTTCGGCTGCGACGAGAAAGAGCGGAGCGGCTTCCGACGAGCGCCCCGCATTGACCAGCGCGTTCGCGCGCCGCGTGAGCAGATCCCGCGTGCGTTCGATCTCGCCGACCTTCCACTCGAGCGCCTGCCGGTAGAAATCCGCCGCCTGCGCAAATGCGAGTCCCTCGGAAGCACGGTCTCCCGCCAGCGCGGCCTGGTCGGCGGCGCGCGAGAGGTCGCCTGCTCCGTGCAGATGACGAGCGAGCAGGGCAGGCGTTGCGCGACCGCTCCGCTCCATCGTGTCGGCTAGCGCGCGGTGATGCCCGCGACGGTCGGTTTCGCCGAGACCTTCGAGCACGCTCTCGCGGATGCGATCGTGGTAGGTCTCGACGAGCGGGTCGGCCCACGTGGTGACGACACGCAGCAGCGACTCGTGCCGCAGTTCGTCGACGAGCGCGCGGGCGCCTTCCGCGGCGCCCGCGGCGTCGAGCGCGACGCTGCTCTCGATTGGCGAACCCGCGACGCAGACGAGCTCGAGCACCCGGCGCGCTTCTGTTGGCAGCGACGCGACACGCTGACGGACCACGTCGGCGAGCCGTGTCGATTCGAGCCGCGCGAGCAGCGAACCATCCGCAGCTGCTCCCCGCAGCGATCGAGCCAGCTCACCGATCAAGAACGGCGATCCAGCCGCATGCGCCGCAACCGCCGAAGCGCTGTCCTGCAGGTCCTCGGGTACTGCGCCCAGCAGGTCGAGGACGAGCTTGCGCGCATCGGCCGGGTCGAGCGGCCCCAGCGTGAGTCGCTCGATCTCCGGTAGCGGCAGGCTGCGATCGCCGGCTTCGAGCGCCGCGAGAAACGGGCTGTATTCACGCGAGTCTTCGCGGTGCGAGAGCAGCAGCAACAGCGGCGGCGCGTCGGGTTGCCGCAACGCCTCGGCGAGGATGGGCGCACTGTCGGCGTCACCCCACTGGATGTCGTCGATCCACGCAACGACCGGCTGGCGATCCGCGATGCGCGCGAGCAGTTCGCGCAGCGCAGCGAACGCGCGTCGCCGCACCTCGTGCGGCTCGGCGCCGCTGAGTTCGGCTTCGGTTCCTGAAGGCGCGAACGGAACGCGCTGCAGCACCGGGAACACGCGGGTCAACGCGCGCAGATTCCGCGGCTTCAATACTTCGAGCTGGTCGGGCGGCAGTCGCACGAGGTAACGGCTCAGCTCGTCCACCACACCATCGACGGCGTTGAAGCGCACGGCCTCCTGGAAACGGCAGCGTGCGCGGAGCACGAGCACGTCCGCCTCTTGCTGGACTTCTTCGAGAAAGTGCTCGATCAACGCGGTCTTGCCGATTCCCGACGGACCCTCGAGACGCAGCGCCACGGCAGCGCCGTCGCGACTCTGCGCGTACGCCTCCCGCAGCCGCGCGAGCTCCGCCTCACGGCCGACGAACGGGCTGCCAGGCCTGGGAATTTGCGGCCTCGAAGGAACTGTCTTCGGCTCGACGGACGCAGGCCCGAGTCGAGCCAGCATCTCCGCGCCGGACAGGCGTTCCGCTGGATCGGAGCGCAGCAGTGCGCTGGTGAGTTCGTCGAGATCGAGCGGAGTCTCGGGATTCAGCGAGCGCGGGGCGGGCGGTGGGGATCGCCGTCGTTTGAGCAGGTTCAGCACGCCGTCGCGGAACGGCAGTTGCCCGGTCAGGCACTCGAAGAGCATCACACCGACGCCGTACCAATCCGCGGCTGGCGTGAGCGGCTCTCCCCAGGCCTGCTCGGGCGCCATGTAGTCCGGGGTGCCTGCGACGACACCAACTCGGCTCGCCTGCGACATGCCCGAGTGGAGGCCGCTCGCGAGCCCGAAGTCGAGGATCACGACCCGGCCGCTCGGCTCCACCAACACGTTCGTCGGCTTCACGTCGCGGTGCAGCAGGCCGGCCTGGTGCAGCGCTTCGAGGCCGAGCGCGAGCTGCCGCAGCGCATCGCGCAGCGCGCCCGGATTGGTCTTGCGCGCGCGCGCCCAGCTGACCAGGTCCGTGCCGTGCAAAAGCTCCATCGTCAGGAAGCACTGATCCTCGTGGACGACGAGTTCGTGCAGCTTCGCGAGATTCGGGTGGGAGACGTCCGCGAGCGAGCGGAACTCCTTCTTCAAGCGGTAGATCTCTTCGGGATCCCAGACGCGCAGCGTCTTCAGCGCGACGTCGCGGTGTGCCTCGCGGTCATTCGCCCGGTATACGACGCCCATCGCGCCCTGGCCGATCCGCTCGAAAAGCTCGTAGCGGCCTCCGCGACCGACTCCGGGAAGACCGGGATCCTCAGGCTGTGTCATGCAACGCCCTCACCGCGCAGAATGAGCGAGCGCCGAGTGTCGCACAGTCAGTTGGCACACGCGTTGCTGTGTGTAGTGGCTATATGGGGAATTTGAGGATCGACGCGAAGCTCGAAAGGGCATGGTTCGGGGGCGGCTCGGCATCGCAGCGACCGGACGCGAGGACTCGCCCGACCGCTTCCTCGAACGGACCGACGCCGTGATCTCCGTCGACGGCTGGGCTGCGGGAGCCGTGTGGATCGAAGCGTGGGCGTGTCGCGGCGGCTGGATCGTGCTCGATCACAGCGCGCATCTGGACGTATGCCGTGGCATGGAGTCCGATACCTGGCAGGTGCTGTGGTACGAGCGAATCGACGCCGACGATGTGTGGGCCATGCTCGCAGAGCTGCGCAGTCGCAGCGAGGCGCAGGAGATCCTCGTCGTGCGTCGGGTCGCTGATCGCGTGGCCTTCGAATCACCCGGGTTCGCTTCGCTGCGAGCGCTCTGCTGCGATTACCGTGCAACGCTTCTCGTGGTGATCCAGCAGCCGTGACGGCGCTTTCGGGCCCGATCGCAAGTGGCGCGGCTACGAGGCCGACACAGCGTGCGGACCAGCGACGGGAGCATATGCCGCGCGGAGCGGAGTCCGCGACTCGTCCTCCCGCCACTCGATCGAGAACGTATCCAGAGGCTGCGGGAATCCCTTGATCGCGATCGCGCGCTGCGAGCCCACGCGAAGCGAATCGAGCGCGCCGAGTCGTGCCCGGAGCTGCGACGAAACGAGGATCTCGCCAGGCCGCGCGTGATCGGCGACGCGCGCCGCGAGGATCAACGCCTGCCCGAAATAGCCGCGCTCGAGCCGCAGCGCGTGACCCGTGTGGAGCCCCATGCGCACCGCCAGCGGACCCGTTTCGGCGCAGGCGCGCTGGATCTGCAACGCACACGCGACCGCTGCGCGCGGGGAAGTGAACGCGAGCAGCGCGCCATCGCCCCGCAGTTCGAGCGCCTCGCCGCCGGTCTCGAGGATCGCCTCGCGAACGACGTTGCAGAAGCGCCGGATCAAGCTGTAGGCGCCGCGATCGCCGAGCCGGCTGGTGAGCTCGGTGGATTCGGCGACGTCGGCAAACAGCAGTGTGACCTCGACGGCCGGGAGACGGTGGGTCTGCCCGGGCCGCAGATCACCGTGGAACGGATGGACGAGTAGGGCGCGCAGGGTCATGTCGCTCAGATGAAGCAAGCGACGTGCCAGCCTGGGAGGCTCGCTACGCGCCCGCGATGTCCGGCAGCAGCGCGGCGGCCGTCCACTCGGGTGGACGAGGCGTTGCGACATCCGATGCTCGAGTGGACGGCTGCGGCCGGGCGCTTCCGCGGCGATCGCTTGTCGCAGCGCTGCTACGGCTGCACCTCGACCGTCGCCTCCAGCCGCGACGCACCCTTCAGCGAGTTGCTGATCAGACACGATTGCTCGGCGCGTTCGAGCAGCCGATGCGCCTGCTCCTCGTTCGCGCCTGCCGGAATCTGAAGCGATGCGCGCACCAGAAAGCCCGTGAAGAGCGTGACGCGCTCGACCCGGTCGAGCGTGCCCTCGACCTCGCAGCGGACTGAGACCCACGAGAGCTTCGAAGCCCGTGCGATCGCGCGGAACGTCAGGATGAAGCAATCCGCGATCGCGGCGATCAACAGCGTCTCGGGCGACCAGCGATCGCCCGGACCGCCGAACTCCGCCGGTGCGGCAGACGTCAAGGCCGGAAGCCGATCGCTCGTGAGCGCGACTTCGCCCTCGGCGGCTCCGGATGCGATGACCACGTAGTGATGGGGAAGCGGTTGCATGCGAGCTCCTGGTGTCTGGTTGGTTTAGAGCGAAACGGTGTCGTCGAAGTCCGCGTTCAGACGACGGTGCCGAAGAGGGCTCCCACGCCATAGGTCAGAGCCATCGCGAATGCGCCCCAGAATGTGACCCGCAGCGCGCCGACGCCCGCCCTCGCGCCGCCGGCACGGGCCGCCAACGCCCCGAGCATCGCGAGGCACGCGAGCGACGTGATCACGACGATCGCCGCAAGAAGGCTTGCGGGCGCGAGCAACACGATCAACAGCGGCAGCGCCGCTCCCACCGCGAACGTGCCCGCCGACGCAAAGGCCGCCACCACCGGGCGCGCGCGTTGGAGTTCCGAGATGCCGAGTTCGTCGCGCGCATGCGCGCCGAGCGCGTCGTGTGCCATCAGTTGATCCGTGACCTGTCGTGCGAGATCGGCATCGAGCCCTCTCGCGACATAGATTGCCGCCAACTCCGCTCGCTCGGAGCTGTCGTTGGTGGCCAACTCCATTCGCTCCCGCCCGAGGTCCGCCTCTTCGGTGTCGGCTTGCGATCGCACCGATACGTATTCGCCGGCGGCCATCGACATCGCGCCCGCAACGAGCCCGGCCGTTCCTGCGATGGCCACCTGGGCGCCCGTTGCGCCGGTCGCCGCGACACCGAGGATCAGGCTGGCGGTCGACACGATGCCGTCGTTGGCGCCCAGCACGGCTGCGCGCAGCCAGCCGATTCGCTCGGAGCGATGGAGTTCCCTGTGGCGCATCGACGCCTCCGTGTTGCAGATCCGAAGCGACTCAGCCGAGCTCGGCGACGCGAACCTCGCGCTGTTCGGCGGCCGAGCGCTGCGCGGCCAGCGCGAAGGCCAGTGTGGCGCGTGCCTCGCTGGCGTCGAGACGCGGCGGTCGGCCTTCGAGTACCGCGTCGATGAAGTCGAAGGTGGCGTCGCGAAACGACGTCGCCCAGTCGGTCTCGACGCGGTGGAACGAGCGGAGCTCCCCGGCTCGATAGAGCACGACCGGCGGCTCCTCGAGCAGTTGGCCGCTGCAGCGGTTGATCCACAGGATGCCGGCACTGCCGCGGATCTCGATGCGGTCGTCACTCACGTAGTACTGGGAGACCACGTCGAGGCCGAGCGACGCAATCAGTTCCCACGACCCGAAGCGGGTCGGCTGGCCGACGTAGCGCCACGAGATCAGCGCCGGCGCATCGATCTGTCGGCCGTTGCCCAGCTCGATGATGTTGATGAACGCGTGCACCGTGTCGATCGAGTGATCGACGAAGAAGCGGCCCATCTGGAAACAGTGGAAGCCGTGATCGAAGGTCATCATGCCGCCGCCACACAGCGATGGGTCGATGCGCCAGGCGTTGGAAGCAGCCGGCACCACCCAGCCCTGGCCGGCATCGAGGCGCCCGCCGGCTGTGACGATGCGCACCGACAACACGTCGCCGATCTCGCCGGCGTCGATCAGCGACCGCGCCAGCACGTGCGGTGGGTAGAACATGAAGTTCTCGTAGACCTTGAACGTGGTGCCGGCCTCGGCGGCGGCCCTCGCCACCGCGTCGAACTCGGCGAGCGATCGCGTAGGCGGCTTCTGCAGCGAGACGTGCTTGCCGGCACGCAGCGCCGCGATGGCCTGCGACGCGTGCAGATGGTGCGGCGTCAGGATCTCGACGGCGTCGACGTTGGGGTCTGCCAGCATCTCGTCGAGGTTGGCGTAGGCCCGGCACTTCCATTGCTCGGCCCGCCTGCTTCGCGTGGCTTCGTCGACGTCACACACCGCGGTGACCTCGCCGGCGGGATGCGCGAGCCAGCCGATGATGTTGAGGTCTGCGATGCGACCCCCGCCGACGATGCCGACACGCACGCGCTCGCACCGCTTCGTCACGTCGCCAGCAGCCACGCGTAGCCCTCGCGCAGCGCGTCGTGGCCGCCGCTCTCCAGCACGTCGCCGTGCGCGACGACGACGCGGTCGAAGTCCCAGCCGAGGATGCGCTCGAGACTCTGTCGCGCTGCGCTGCGATCGCGGATCAGCAACGGATCCAACTTCGACGGACCGAAGCGGCCATAGCTCCGCATCAGCTTCATCAACAGCCGCGTCGGTGCGGCGGCCCGCGGCCCGAAGTTGAAGGCGAGATCGCACAGCATCAGCGTGCGGCTGGCGCGGTGGAAGAAGACCACCTCGTTCTCGTAGGGTCGCCCGCGGAAGAAGGTCTGATCCAGTTGGCCGCTCCACTCCACGGGCGCTTCATCGCCGAGCACGCCGACATACACCAGATCGGGACGCTTGCGCTCGAGCCCCGGCCCGATCCACAGCCGCGACTCCGGATACGCCTCGGCCACCTTGCCGGCGTACAGGTGATGGACGCGATTCGGAGCCACCGCGAAGCGGACGCGGCCGATCGCATCGAGCTCTCGACGCAGAGCGGCGTCGAGCGCGACCGGGGAGTGCAGCAGCAGGCTCCCATCCGCGAGGCGAATCACCGTCATCCGCGTCCCCACTTCGAGTCCGTAGAAGCGCTGGGGGCGGTCCACGACCCAGATGTCCTTGGCCAACTCGCGCAACGGCAGCCCTCCGGTTCGACGCACCGCCTAGCATGCTACCAGCCGGTCGCGCGGCACCCGCTTCAGAAACGCAGAAGCCCTCGGCTTCCTGCTACCGCGCCGATGATCGCCGCAACGCTCAGCGTGAGCAGCAGCCAGTGCATCCGGTGGAGCAGGCGAAACGCGCGGTCGGAATCACGCGTGGCCAGCGCGACGAAGTTTCGATGCAGGAAAGCGGGCTCCAGCACGAAGAGCACGATCGTGAAGGCCAGCCACACGAAGGTCATCAAGTGAATCCACCAGAACGCGGGATCCAGGTAGCGATTCCAGGCTGCCATGCTGTGCAGCATGTAGAAGCCCGAGCCGCCCGTGAGCAGCGTCGCGATGCGCGCCTGCGACGCAAAGCGCCCCTCGAGTTGCTCGAAGAGCTGGATCCGCTCGGCGGCGCTCGGCAACTTGCGGATCGCGGGGATCAGCACGGTCGTCACGAACGCGACGCCGCCGATCCAGACGACGACGCCGAGGACGTGGACGATTCTCGCGAGGACGGCGAACGGCAATGGCGCGCTTTCCTATCTGGACCGCGGCGCGGTCTCGGGTTCGGCGGATCGGCGATGAGCCGCCGGCCCGCAGGCGAGTGCTCGCTCCCTTGGATCCTTGGGCGGCGCCCCAGTGACCGGCGAACCGCTCGCCGCGGTTCTCAACTGCTGCGCGGCACGACCGTCGCCCAGCCCTCCTCGTGTCATCCGATCTCGCGCCGGCTTCCGCGTGCGATCTCGTAGCGACGGTCGGGAATCAGCCACATCAGTGCGACCGCTACGTAGAGCGCGCCCGCTGCCCACGTCGCGAAGAATGAGATGGGAATCGCGACGGCGTACAACGCGGGCGAGAATTTGCCCTTGAAGTCGCTGCCGAGCGCCATCGCGAGGGCCGATTCGGGCCCCTGATTGGAGACGATCCGGCGTTGCAGGATCAGGAACGCGATCCCCGACATCAGCAGCACCACGCCGTACAGCGCCACGGGCAGCGGCGCGAAATTCGTCTGTCCCATCCAGCCGGTGACGAACGGGATCAGCGACAGCCAGAAGAGCAGGTGCAGGTTCGCCCACATGATCGAACCGGTGACGCGGCTCGTCGCCTTCAGCATGTGGTGGTGGTTGTTCCAGTAGATCCCGACGTAGACGAAGCTCAGGATGTAGCTGAGCAGAACCGGCACGAGCGGGCCGAGCGCGGCGATGTCAGCCGAGTGAGGCGCCTTCATCTCGAGCACCATGATCGTGATGATGATCGCGATCACGCCGTCGCTGAATGCTTCGAGTCGGCTCGTCTCCATGCGCGGGTCGACCGCCTCGTCCGCTACGCCAGCGGCGGGAACGCAACCGCTCCTGCCGGTGTCGCGCTGCTCGCCCAGCTATCGGTACCGGCCTGATCATCGATGAGGATCGCGGCTGTGTCGTCGAGGTCCAATGCGTTCATCCGTCACTTCCAGCCGGACCATAGAGGCAATCTGTTGCTCTTGCAGTGCTTCGGATCCGCCTGCTTGGCTGACACCCTACCGCGCCTTCCTGACGCCAACCTCGCGGAATGAGAACTTCCGTTTGCCTTGGCGGACTGTGAGAACCTCAACGAGACCCGGCGCGGAGCGATAGACGAGGCGGTAGTTTCGGAAGACGATCTCGCGGATATCCGAGCGCCTGACCTCAGGAACGACTCTTCCCATCTCTGGGAACTTCGCAAGTCGACGTGCGGAATCGAAGAGGCCTCGCGCCCACTCTGCAGCAGCAGTCGGATCGTCGTCGGCAATGAATTGAGCTGCCTCTGTAGCGCGGCGAATGGCCCGAGGCGACCAGACGACGCGCGCTCTCAACGGCGCAGCCGGGCGAGAACCTGGTTTCGAGCCTTGGAGTGAGCGACACCCTTGCCCGCGGCGAGTTCCTTCTCAGCCTGGTGAACATCGCGGAGAAGCTCGAGCTCCTCGACGAGTTCCTCGTATGCAGCCACATCCATCAGAACGGCTGCACCCCGGCCGTGCTGGGTCAGGAAGACCGGACGCCTGCGCCGCTGAACTTGCCGCACGACACCTGCGACGTTGGCGCGAAACTCGGAGAGGGAACGAATGTCTTCGCTCGGTCGTGTCTTCGCCATGCTTCTGCACCTCGTTGTACTGAAGTTTGTACAGAAGTGATCTGCTGATGTCCAACGGTCTGAAGCTCAAGGCGTCGCCCGACGTGGGATCCGTCGAATCGGCAGTGCGCTTCTTGCCGCGCCGCTTCGCCTCGAGCCCGGCGCGCTCGCCGCTTGCGCGCGCCGCCCGCCAGGCGGTCAGGTGCGAGGAGTAGAGCCCCTCGCGCCGCAGCAACGCGCCGATCTCACCCGGCTTCCGACACTGCTCGGCTTCGCGAAGGATCTTCTGCTTGTACTCGGCGGTGAACCGCCTCCGGCGAGCCTTCGCCGGCACTTCCGTATCGTGGGTTTCCATGGCGAACGCCATCGTACGCTCCGTCGTCACCCTCTACAAAGAACTCAGAGTCCCTGGGTGTCTCACGGATGTTGGCGCGGAGGGCGATCCGGAAACCCGCGAGACTCGGCCGACGCAGTTTCGCCGGGCGCCTCACGAGGCTCGAAGACGACGACACGTACCTCCGGAACTGCAGCCACGGCGAATTCGATGAGCGGTCGTACCTTCGCCCACTCCAATCCGCCGAGCCCGCTGCCGAGCGGAGGAATCGCTACCGACCGGATGCCCCAAAGCGTGATCTCTTCGACCAGAGCCACGAGCCCCGAATCGATGTCCTCGATCCGGCTCTTCCCGCGCCAATGGCGCTTCGTCGGGAAGTTGATGATCCAGCGCGGGTTGGTGATTCGCCGCGTTTCGAACACGCACATGCGACCGGGCTGAACTTCGTCGCGGCGGCAGGCGCTCTCGTAGGCCTTGAAGTTGTCCGGGAAGGATTGCTTGAATTGGAGCGCGATGCCCCGGCCCATGACGCCGGCACAATTCACGGTGTTGACCAGAGCTTCGGCGTCTTCGGTCAAGATGTTGCCGGTCTTGTACTCGATCATGACCACTGTCCCCGTCTACCCGGCAGTAGGTCAGTTTGGGCCGCATGTTACTTTGTGGAATGACGATCGGAGGCAACATGGAATATCGAATGACAGTCGGCGTTCCCGAGGAAGCGAGCCCCGGCGACTCGAAGCCGATCGGGTTCATCCTCCGCGAGCTAGAACGGATCTGTAGCGCGCTACAGGAACCGCAATCTCCGGATCGCTCCTTCGCGCTCTATGCCGCCCAGCAAGCGCTTACGCCCAAACGCTCCAATCGTCGGAATAGACTGCCGAACCGGATCAGTGATTGCACCGCGTCGTCAATTCTGTCGGCCCGCTTGCCTCGTGCGCAGGTTGATTGCCGGGGATCAGGTCCGGCTTGCGGG
>CAYGWM010000092.1:0-16499 GCA_964353555.1 uncultured Spirochaetales bacterium | reverse complement strand
GAAGAAATTGGCGATGTCGGTCATGGCGGGCAGAACATACCCGCGCCTTCCGCTCCTGACAGCGTGGGACGAGAGTTCAGGCGTCGCGGAGTTGGACGGAGACGATCTTCGAGACGCCGCGGTCTTCCATCGTGACGCCGTAGAGGACGTCGGCGATCTCGATCGTCGACTTGTTGTGCGTGATGACCAGGAACTGCGAGTCGCCCGCCATCTCGCGGACGATCTCGTTGAATCGACCGACGTTCGCGTCGTCGAGCGCGGCGTCCACCTCGTCGAGCAGGAAGAACGGCGACGGGTGCACCTGGAACAGCGAGACCAGCAGCGCCAGCGCCGTCATCGTCTTCTCGCCGCCCGAGAGCAGGATCACGCTCTGGAGTTTCTTGCCGGGCGGCTGCGCCATGATCTCGACGCCGGCTTCGAGCACGTCGTCGGTGTCGGTGAGCGACAGACTCGCCTTGCCGCCGCCAAAGAGGCGCGGGAAGTTGACCTGGAAGCGCTCGTTCACCGCGTCGAAGGTTTCCTTGAAGCGCTTGCGGCTGGCGCGGTTGATGCGCGTGATCGCCTCGCGCAGCGACTCGACGGTACTTTCGAGGTCGGCTCTCTGCTCGTCGAGGAAACGCACCCGTTCGCCGATCTCTTCGTGTTCTTCGATCGCGCCCATGTGCACGTCGCCGAAGCCCTCGACACGGCGGCGCAGTTCGGCAGTGTGGCGCTCGCGATCTTCGCGCGGGCGCTCCAGCCATTCCGTATCGGAGCTGCGCAGCACGAGCGCTTCGGCGTCCTCGCTCTCGCCCGCTGCTTCACCGAGCTGGCCGCCCTCTTCCGCGTCTTCGCCGAACGACTGCGACACCGCTACCACGTCACCCGGCGCCGGCGGCGTCCAGCTGGCGATCTCGATCTTCCAGCGCTCGCGCACGCGGTCGTCGAGCTGCAGCACGCGCAGTTCGCGCTCGCGGATCTCCAGCTCACCGGCCTGCAGCCGCTCTCGGCGTGCCATGCACTCGGTGCGCAGATGGCGCCCCTCTTCCTCGCGCTCGCGAACCGCGGCGGCGGTGCGCTCGTACGCGTCGCGCGCGTCGTCCGCGGCCTGTCGCGCCCGCTCTTCGTCGCTCAGCTTCGTGGTCAACTGCTCGCGCGCGCCGGAGCTGGACTCGGCCAGTGCGCTGCGCCGCGCTTCGATCTCCTCGATCTCGCGCTCGCGCCGCGCGATCCACTGCTGCGACTCCTCGGCCGCCGCGGCCGCGCGCGCGCGCACCTCCGCAAGGCGGTCGCGCTTCTCGGCGCGCGCTGCGTGGGCGACCCGACGTTCGGTCAGCGTCGCGTCGTTGCGGGCCAGCTCGCGCGATGCCTCGCCGATGCGCAGCGAGAGCGCGTCGAGTTCGCGCTGGCAGCTCGCGCGCGCCGTACGCAGCGTTTCGAGGCGCTGGACGAGCGTGCCGATCTCGACTTCGAGCGTCTCGGATTCGGCGCCCAGTTCCGAGCGCTCGAACACGCGCCCTTCGTGGGCTTCGAAGGTCGACTTCACGCGCTCGCGGGCGCGTTCGAGATCCTTCTCGTGATTCGCGACCGCGAGCGCCGCGGTGTGATGGCGATTGCGCAGGTTGTCGAGCTCGTCCGCCGCGCGCGCCGCCGCGGTGTCGCTCTCCGCGTGTTCCGTCACCGCGAGCCCGAGATGCACGCCGAGCGTCTCGACCTCGTGCTCCAGCTCGCGCACTTCGCGCGCGCGGGCGAGCAGGCCAGGGCCGCCGCCGCTACCGCCGCGCAGCACGCCGTCGGAGCCGAGCACGTCGCCGGCGGGCGTCACGAACGTGGCCGGCGTGCGTGCGCCGCCGTAGACCTTCGCGACCTCGGCGAGATCGCCGACCAGGTTCACGTCGCCCAGCAGTGCGCGCGCGACGCCTTCGAAGCCAGGCCTGACGCGAACGCGCGAGAGCAGCGGCTCGCCGAGCGGAACGAAACCGCTGCGCAGCGGCTCATCGGGCCGTTCGACCACCAGCACCGCGCGACCCGCGTCGGCGCTGCGCAGCCGGTCGACGGCCGCCAGCGCACCGTCGAGACCGGTCGCGACGAGCGCTTCGGCGCGTTCCGCCAGCACCGCTTCGACCGCGCGCTCGACGTCGGCATCGGCTTCGAGCACGTCGCGCACCAGTGCGCGCAGGCCGTGCGCGTTGCGCATCGACTCCGACTCCTCGAGCAGATGGCGCGTGCCCTCGCCCACGTCCTCGGCACGCGACAGCACCTCGCGCAGCGACGCGAGGCGCGCGGCGCGCTTGTCGTGGTGTTCGCGCTCGCTGCGCAGCTGCTCGGCGAGGCCCCTCGCGCGCGCGACCGCGCGTTCGTGACCGTCGACCGCGTCGCGCAACGCACCCATCAGCCGATCGCGCTCGCCGAGCAGGTTGTTGAGCCCTTCTTCGAGGCGTCGCTGTTCGGCGTCGGCGCGACTCGCCTCGCCCTGCTGCACTTCGATCGCCTCGTCGGCGTTGCGCAGGCGGCGCGCGATCTCGTCGCGGCGCTGCTCGGCGGCGGCGCTGCGGTCTTCGGCGCGCGCGATACCCGTCAGCGCGTCGACGAGGCGCGGGTTCACGGCCTCGCGCTCGGCCTCGAGCTGGCGCAGCGCCGTCGTCGATGCCGCAACCTGCGCTTCGAGCGCGACCACCGCCTCGCGCTCCGCTCCGACCACCGCCTCGACCTGGGCCAGCTCGCCCTCGGCGCTGCGCTCCTCGGCGCGCGCAGCCGCGACCTGCTCGCGCAAGCGCGCCAGCTCTTCCTCGCGCGCGACGCGCGTCTCGGCGAGCGTCGCGCGCTCGCGGTCTTCGTACTCGATGCGGCTTTCGAGCTGCTTGATCTCCGAGCGCAGCGCGAACAGCATCTCGCTGCCCGCGACGACCGCGCGTTCTCGCTCGGCCAGCTCGAGGCGCAGCCGTTCGAGGTCGGCTTCGCGCGCGGCGAGATTCGTCTCGGCGGCGGCGAGTTCTTCGCGCTGCACGTCGAGGCGATGGCGCGTCTCGGCGATCTCGGCTTCCAGCGTGCGGCGGTCCTCGGCCGCGATCGACAGTTCGAGTAGCCGCAGTCGCTCCTGCAGCCGCTTGAAGCGCGCGGCCTTCTTCGCCTGGCGTTCCAGCGTCGCGATCTGGCGACGCAATTCGCCGAGCACGTCGGTCACGCGCAGCAGGTTCTGCTCGGTGGCGCTTAGTTTGAGCTCGGCTTCGCGGCGGCGCGCCTTGTACTTGCCGATTCCGGCGGCTTCTTCGAGCAGCGCGCGGCGATCCTCGGGCTTCGCCGACACGATGCCAGCGATCTGGCCCTGCTCGACGATCGTGTAGCCGCGCGTGCCGATGCCGGTATCGCGGAAGAAGTCGAGCACGTCGCGCAGCCGGCATGGCGTCTTGTTGATCAGGTACTCGGAGGTGCCGTCGCGATAGAGGCGCCGCGAGATCTGGATCTCGGTGAAGCCGGCGAACTCGGCGGGCGCGCGGCCGTCGGTATTGTCGAAGGTGATCGCCACCTCGGCCATGCCCACGGCGGGCCGCGCCTCGGAGCCCGCGAAGATGATGTCGTCCATCGACTTGCCGCGCAGATGGCGCGGCGACTGCTCGCCCATCGCCCAGCGCATCGCGTCGACGACATTCGACTTGCCGCAGCCATTGGGCCCGACGATGCCGGTGATGCCGGGCTTGAACGCCAGCACGGCGCGGTCGACGAACGACTTGAAGCCCGAGATCTGCAGGGACTTGATGCGCAAGCGAACCTCGGGACCCGGGACAAACTGGTGAAGGAGCCAGCCGGCCAGGTCGGGGTAAGGGGGTCGCGGCTTTTTCGGAAGTCCGAGGGGGGCTCGGTGACCTCTTGTTACCACCCGGAGCGCAGACTTGGCAAGGGTTCCGTGCGGGGTTCGTGATGGCTTCGTCATGCAGCGAGCCGGCGGTCCGGCGGCTATGCAGACATCAGGTCGAAACCTTCGCGCGAGGCGGCGTCGGCGAGACGGCGGTCGAACGTCACGAAAGCAACGCCAGCGGGTCGCTCTTCGGCGGCGAGAAGCGCGGCGCCCAGGTGCAGTGCATCGGCAGCACGCAGTCCATGGGCTTCCAACAGCCGGCGTGCGCGGGCACGAACGGCATCGAGATTTGCCACTTCGCTCCAGCCGGTTTCGAGATTCGCCAGACGACGTTTGGCCGCAGTGAAAACGGCAGCGGTGATCGCTCCATCGCGGCGCTTTCGAGCCAGCGCCGAAACGACCTCGGTTCCCGCCAGTGCCCACACCACCGCAACGGGATCCTCGCGAAGCCAACCGCGACAACGGGCGCTTTCCGCTTCGCGACAGACGAGCGGCACGAGTGCCGACGAGTCCCAGAACCTCACCGGTGATCGCGCTCCTCGAGGAGGGCAGCGAGTACACCCGCCGGCCGACCGGGGGGATCCTTCTCGAGAATCTCGCGCGAAAACCTTCCGGAACCGCGCCGAAGAATCCCTTTTCGCTCGAGCGCGATCAGGGACTCGGTGCCGGCCGGCCGCTCTTCGTGCGCATGAGAGATGGGGATGATCTGTGCGATCGGGACATCGCGGTCGAGCACGCGAATGCTCTGGCCTTTGCGCACCAGCGCCAGGTAACGGCTGAGTTGGTTCCTCAGCTCGCCGATCTTGGCTTCCTTCATTTGACCAACTTAGCCAAGATGCGAAGGACGAGCCAGCCGCGGGTCAGCCCGCGGCGCGAGCGACCGGCTCGGGACTGCGTTCGAACTGCAACTGGTAGAGCCGCCAGTACGCGCCGCGCTTCGCGAGCAATTGGTCGTGGCTGCCGGTCTCGACGATGCGGCCGCGGTGCAGCACATGGATGCGGTCGACGTCCTGGATCGTCGAGAGCCGGTGGGCGATCACGATCGAGGTGCGGCCCGCCATCAGCGCGTGGATGCCGTGCTGCACCAGCACTTCGGTCTCGGGATCGACGGAGCTGGTGGCCTCGTCGAGCACCAGCACGTCGCCGCCGTGGGCGAGCGCGCGCGCGAACGACAGCAGCTGGCGCTGGCCGCCCGAGAGGTCGCCGCCGCGCTCGCGCAGCACGGTGTCGTAGCTCTGCGGGAGCTTCTCGATGAAGCGGTGCGCCTCGACCGCGCGCGCGGCGCGCTCGATCTGCGCAGGTGTCACGTCGCCGCGCTCGAGCCCGATGTTCGACGCGACCGTGCCACTGAACAGGAACACGTCCTGCAGCACCATCGCGATGCGCTGGCGCAGTTCGCGCTGCGGCAGTTCGCGCAGATCGACGCCGTCGAGCCGGATCGCGCCGCGATTCACTTCGTAGAGGCGTGTCAACACCTTGATGATCGACGTCTTGCCCGCACCGGTCGAGCCGACCAGCGCGACCTTCTCGCCGGGCGCAACGCGGAACGAAACGTCCTTGAGGATCCAGTCCTCGTTCTGGTACGCGAACCAGACATGGTCGAAGACGACTTCGCCGCGCGACGCCGCCGAGATCGGAGCGGCCTTCGTCTCTTCCGGTTCCAATTGCTGATCCCGAATTGCAGGCTCAGTGTCGAAGAGCTGGAAGATGCGCTCGGTGCTGGCCATCGCGGATTGCATCACCGAGTACTTCGCCGACAGATCGCGCAGCGGCATGAAGAAGCGGCGCATCCAGTCGATGAAGACGTAGAGCGTGCCGGCCGTGGCGAAACCGGCGCCGTAGCCGACGATCACCGCGACCGAGATGCCGCCGGCGATTTCGACGGCCGCGAAGAGCGCCGCGTCGTAGCGGATCGAGTTGTTCCAGGCGTCGCGGTGCTCGGCGTTCATCGTCTCGAACTCGCGCTGGTTGCGCGCTTCGCGCGTGAAGAGCTGCACCACCTTCATGCCCGTCACGGTTTCCTGCAGCGTCGCGTTGATGCGCGCGATCCGGACGCGCACCTTGCGGAACGCGTCGCGAATGCCGCGCCGGAACGCCACCGCACAGGCCGCGAGCATCGGCACCACCAGGAATGACACCAGTGCGAGACGCGGCGACAGCAGGAACAGCACCACCATGAAGCCGATCATCTTCGCGACGTCGGTCACCAGCGCGACGATTCCGGATGAGAACATCTCGGCGATGTTCTCGACGTCGTTGGTGGCGCGCGTGACGAGGCGGCCGACCGGATAGCGATCGAAGAATCCCAGGTGGAGTTTCTGGATGTGCCCGAACACTTCGCGGCGCAGGTCGCGCATCGCGGCCTGCCCGGTCAGCGACATCAGCACTGCGTTCGCGAACTGGAACGCTGCACTCGTCAGCATCGCGAACAGATACAGCGCCGCGAGCCACGCGAGCGGCGACATGCCGAGATGCGGCTCGAACAGGAACTCGAATAGCATCGGCTTGTGCGGCGCAACGCCGGCGGCGCCGGACGCCGGACCCACCACGCGGTCGAGTCCGTTCTTGATGATCCATGCCGGCGCCAGCTCCAGCACGAACATCGGCACGACCATCGCGATGGTCGCCGCAACCTGCCAGCCATAGGGCGACACGTAGCGCCACAAGCGGCGCATCAAGTGCGCGTCGTACGCCTTGCCGAGTGCGTCTTCTTCCTGGAACGCCGCGCTCATGCGGCTCCCTCGCGTTCCAGCTCTTCTTCCAATTGCTGCTCATGGGCGAGCCGTGCGTAGAGACCGCCGCGCCCGATCAACTCCTCGTGGCTTCCGAGTTCGACGACGCGTCCTTCGTCGAGCACGACCACCTGATCGGCGTCGCGCACGCTCGCGACGCGGTGCGAGATCACGATCACCGTGCGGCCTGCGAACACGTCGCGCAGATTGCGGCGGATCGCGGCCTCGGTCTCGGTGTCGACGCTCGACAGCGTATCGTCGAGGATCAGCATGCTCGGCCGCAGCGCGAGCGCGCGCGCGAGCGCGGTGCGCTGGCGCTGGCCGCCGGACAACATCACGCCGCGCTCGCCGACCAGCGTGTCGTAGCCATCGGGCAGTTCGGCCACGTCTTTCGCGAGTTGCGCGCGCTCGGCGGCTTCGCGGATCCGCACGATGTCTGCTTCGGGAAGTCCATACGCGACGTTCTCGCCGAGCGACATCGAGAACAGGAACGCGTCCTGCGGAACCATCGCGATGTGCGATCGCAGCGTGCGCAGCGGAATCCGGTTGATGTCGACGCCATCGAGGAAGAGCTGGCCAGCGGGCACCTCGAAGAGACGCGGAATCAGCGACGCGAGCGTGCTCTTGCCCGAACCGATGGGACCCACCACGCCGAGCACCGAGCCAGCGGGCACGTGCAGCGAGACCCCTTGCAGCGCCGGTTCGCGGCCGGTGTCGTAGCGGAACGACAGGTTGCGGAACTCGATCTCGCCGCGCAGCGCGTCGACCTTCGCGGCGTCGGGGCGGTCGGCGATCGACGGCGCGGTCGAGAGCACCTCGTCGATGCGCTGCATCGACGCGCGACCGCGCTGCAGCAGCGCAAAGACCCAGCCCATGATGAAGGTCGGGAAGGTCAGCTCGTAGATGAACATCGCGAACGAGAAGAACTGCGAGAGCTGCATCTTGCCCTGCTCGATGAAAGTGCCGCCCACCCACAGCACGATCCACATCGCAAAGGCCGGCAGCATCATCGTGATCGCGGGCATCGACGCGTTGACGCGCACGAGTTGTAGCTGCGCGCGGTAGAGCGCCTCGTTGGCAGCGTCGAAGCGCTGCGCCATCGCCGGCTCCATCGCGTAGGTCTTCACGACCGAGACGCCGGCGATCGATTCCTGCAGCTGATTCGACAGCGCCGCGAGGCCTTCCTGCACGTCCAGGTTCGAGCGGTGCATGTTGCGACCGAAGCCGCGCGCGACGAACAGGAACAGCGGATACGGCACCAGCACCAGCAGCGCGAGCGTCGGATTCAGCGAGAACATCGCGGTGATCACGAACGCAAAGAGAACGGGCGTCTGCAGCAGCGAGAGCGCGCCCGGGCCCAGCATCAGCCGCACCGAGCCGAGGTCGTTCACGCAGCGGCTCATCAGATCGCCTGTGCGCCAGCGCTGGAAGAACGATTGCGGCAGCCGCTGCAAGTGCGCGAACAGATCGTTGCGGATCTCGTACTCGATCTCGCGGGCGAGGTTGAAGAGCGCCGTGCGCGAGACGTAGCGGAGCGCGCCGCGCACGAGCGTCGCGACCGCGAGCCAGCCGCAGCGGCGCAGCACCTCGCGATGGCCGAGTCCCTGCTCGACGCCCGCCATCGCCCAGCCGACCAGCATCGGCACCGCCGTGAAGCCGGCGGCATACCCCAGTGTCACGACGCCGCCGAGCGCGTAGCGAACGGCGTTGCGGCGCACGTAGCTCATCAGCCGAGCCCAGGCGCGCTGTTGCGCGTCGGCGGCTGCCGCGTCCGCCGGTGCGGTCACCGCGCTCATCCGCGAACCCAGCGGGCGATGCGCGCGCGGTCGATGCCGAGCCGCCACGCGGCGAGCGCGATCGTATGGCGCGCCCAGGTGCGCAATGCACCGTGTTTCTGATATCGGCGCGCCGACGTCGCGATCGCGAGCGGCAGCAGCGCGAGGCGGCCGTGGCCGCGCAGATCGCGCGCGAGGTCGAGATCTTCCGCGATCGGCACCTGTGCGATGCCGCCGATCGCCTCGAGCACGCTGCGCCGCGCGAAGATCGCCTGATCGCCGTACGGCAGTCCGGCCCACGCGGCGCGGCGATGCGCGCCAAACTCGATGATGCGCAGCGCGAGCGAGCGCTCGGCGAAGCGCAACCGGAACGCGCCGCCCGCGACGTCCGGTTCCGAGAGCGCCGCCCGCACCGCTTCGGCCCAGCCGAGCGGGAGACGCGTGTCTGCGTGCAGGAAGAGCACCACCTCGGCTCCGGTCGCGCGCCAGCCCGCCTCGAGCTGTCGAGCTCGACCGCGGGGCGATGAGATCAGTTTGGCACCGACAGCCCGAGCGCGATCGGCGGTCCGATCGAGACTGCCACCGTCGACGACGACGATCTCGTCGGCGGATCGTGCGCTCGCAATGGCCGCCTCGACCGTCTCCGCCTCGTCGAGCGCCGGGATCACCACTGCGATCCGCACCCGCCGACCTTAGCAGGCTGCACGCGCGCTTGACTCGGGACCCCCCGCTTCTCTACCTGTTTCGCGTGAAGACCCCCGACGACCCCGATCGCCCCGACGATCCTGGCACGCCCGCCGATCCCTCCGATCGCATCGCCGCCCCGAGCGCGCCGAGCTACGCGCGGGCCGGTGTCGATCTCGATCACGACGAGGGTTTCGTCGCCGAGATCGCGCGCATCGCGCGGACCACGTTCCGGCCCGAAGTATTGTCGGGCGTCGGCGGCTTCGCAGGCCTCTTCAAGACGCCCGACCGCTACCGCGACCCGATCCTCGTCGCCAGCAATGACGGCGTCGGCACCAAACTGAAGCTGGCTTCGCAGCTCGGTCGCTACGACACGGTCGGCATCGACTGCGTCGCGATGGTCGTAAACGACCTCGTCGTGCAGGGCGCCGAGCCGCTGGTCTTCCTCGACTACGTCGCGATGGGACGCCTCGACACGAAGATCGCGGCGGATGCGCTGCGCGGCATCGCCGAAGGCTGCCGCCGCGCCGGCTGCGCGCTGCTCGGCGGCGAGACCGCGACGATGCCGGACATGTACGCCGAGGGCGACATCGAACTGGTCGGCTTCGGCGTCGGCGTGGTCGAACGGGACAAGGTCATCGACGGTTCGACGATCAGCGACGGTGACGTGCTGATCGGCATCGGCAGTGGCGGCGTCCACAGCAACGGCTTCTCGCTGGTCCGGCGCGTGCTGGACCAGGGCCTGCGCGCCGGCTCCGTCGACCTGTGGGCGGAAGTCGACGAGCTGAACGGTTCGCTCGCGAGCGTGCTGCTCGCGCCGACCAAGATCTATGTGAAGCCCGTCCTGAACCTGATTCGCGACTTCCTGATCAAGGGCATCGTGCACATCACCGGCGGCGGCTTCGACGGCAACGTGCCGCGCGTGCTGCCGCAGACCGTGCGCGCCCGCATCGACCTCGGCAGCTGGCCGCGCCCGCCGATCTTCGACTGGCTGCAGAGCCACGGCGAGATCGCAGACACCGAGATGTTGCGCGTCTTCAACTGCGGCATCGGAATGATCCTGGTCGTCCAGCCCGATCAGTCGGGCGACGTGATCGAGCGCCTGCAGGGCCTCGGCGAGCGCGCGTATCGCATCGGTGCGATCGAGCGCCGCCAGCCGGACGACGCGCCGGTCCGCTACGTCCGCGTGCGGCGCTCCCAATAACGATGCGCAGCGTTGCGCTCTCCGGCACGCGATCGCGGACGCGTGCGCGCCGATGGGACGTGGTGGTGCTCGGCTCGTCGTTGCCGGGACTGATCGCCGCCGTGCGACTGGCGATGGGTCGCTTGCGCGTGCTCGTCGTCGAGGAAGAAGCCGCCGCGCGCCAGCCCGCGACGGTGCGCGAACCGTTCTTCCTCGCGGGCAGCGGTTCGGGCGGCGTGCTCGACGCGTGTCTGCGCGCGCTCGCGCTGCCGCTGATCGACCGGCGCCGCCTCGCTTCGGAGTCGATCGCATACCAGGTCGTGATGCCCGACGCGCGCGTCGATGTCGCATCGCCGGCGCGCACCGCGGAGGAGCTGGTCGCGTGGGGACTCGCGAAACCCGACGTCGCGCACGGTCTCGTGCGGGGTCTCACGGAAGCCGCGGCGGGCGAGCGCGAGGCGCTGCTCGATTCGCCGGTCGTGCGGGCGTCGCGCGCCGCTGCTGGGCTCGGTCGCGCCGCAGCACCGCGCCACGCACGCGGCCTGCCGGGCGAAGTGAGTCAGCCGCCCGACTCGCTCGTGCCGTGGCTCGAAGCGCAGGTGCGTGCGCTGGTGAACGTCGCGACGCCGATCGCGCCGCCCGAGGCGCGCGCCCGTCTGCTCGGCGGCGCGCTCGAAGGCGGCGCCAGTTTCGAGTCGGCCGAGGAGACGTTGATCGGCCTGCTCCGCCGACGCTTCCACGCACTGCACGGCGAGATCCGGCTGCTGCCGGGCCGCTTCGAGCTGGTGTCGGTCGGAGAGATGGCGGGCGTCGCCCCCGCGATGAGCGATGAAGTCTGGTTTGGCCGCGCGCTGGTGCTGAACGCGCCGCTCGGACCGCTCGCGGCGTGGCTCGAAGCATCGGGCGGCGCCCCCGACTTCTTGCCGACGCCCCCCGTGTTGCGCCATCGCGGCTGGACCGCGCTAAAGGTCGCACGCGATGCGCTGCCCGAAGGCATGGCGCGCCGCGTGATCCGCGTGCGCGATCCCCGGGCGCCGCTCGAGGGCGCCAATCTGGTGCGCATCGGCACGTTCCCGGAAAAAGCGGGACGCGAGGTGCAGGTGGTCGCGAGTTACGTGATGCCGCCCGGAGAGGCCGCGGCGGCGCAGGCCGAGGCGGAAGTCACCGAGTCGCTACTCGAACTGATGCCGTTCGCACGCGAGCGCGCGCGCCGCGCCGCCCAGGCCGCGCGACCGCGCTGGGACGACGACCTCGCGCTCGAAGACCCGGTCCCGGGGGCCGGCTGGCCGAGCGAAATCGAACTGCGCCTGCTCTCGAAACCGCCGGTCTACCGCCTGCCCCGCGAGGAAGTCGGCGTACTCGGCGTCGAGGGCGACTACCTCCTAGGCTGGCGCGCCGGCGACGCCATCCTCTCCGACCTGACCTGAGGAGAAAGGGGACGGTCCTCGAAGTGGACTGGCTGTGGACTCGAGGGACACACCTCGCCAGCCCCAGTCCCCCAACTCGCCAGCGAGGCCGCGGATCGGCCCGCGGGTTGACGCCGCCCGCCCGGTTCGGTCCCCTCCGCCCGGATGAAGCGATCTCCCCTGCCTCGGCTCGTCATGTACGTGCGGCCCTACGTCGGGGTCCTGCTGCTCGGGCTGCTCTGCACGGTCGCCTACTCGGGCGCGCGGATGGCGCGCACGTATCTGCTGAAGCCACTGATCGACGACGTGCTCCCAGCCGCTGCCGCGCAGGCCGGCGGCGAGCGACCCAGCCTCGCGTGGCCCGGTATCGCACACGTCGCGACCTTCGCGCTGCCCCACGTGCTGCATCCCAGCCGGGCGACCCTGTCGCTGCCAAAACTCCCGGGCCTGCCCCACGCAGCCGCGACCGAAGCCGCGCCGCCACCGCCGCCGAGCGACGGCCTCACGCCCGCCGATCGTTTTTGGGGCTTGATGCTCGCTGGGCTGTTGGTGGTGCTGATCCTCCCGATCGCTCACTTCGGGCAGAGCTATCTCTCCGAGTACGCAATGGGCCGCGTGCTGATCGACATCCAGCAGCAGATGGCGACCAAGCTGCTCGGCCTGCCACTCGCGCACCACCAGAACATGCAGCGCGGCGACGCGCTCACGCGCACGCTGAACGACAGCATGATCGCCCACTCGCTGTTGCGCATGCTGGCCGGCGACATCATCGAAGGCGTGATCTCGATCGCGGTGGGCGTTGGAACACTGCTGGTGCTCTCCTGGCAACTCACCTGCGTGACGCTGGTGATCGCGCCGGCGCTGGCCGGCGTCGTTGCGGTCTTCGGACGCAGCATCCGCACCCGCGCGCGGCGCCGTCAGGAGACCGTCGGCGAGGTGACACAGCGCCTCGTCGGCATCCTGTCGGGGATCAAGGTGATCAAGGCATTTCGCGCCGAGCCCTACGAGGAGACTGCCTTCGCGCGCGACAACATGCGCCTGTTCCGTCGCAGCATGCGCGTGGTGTCGAGTCGCGTGTCGTCGCGCAGCGCGGTCGAGGGACTCAGCAACATCGCGGGCCTCGTGGTGCTCGCCGCCGGCACCCTGCTCGCACTCGACGGGAGCTGGGGCCTCTCACCCGGTTCACTCGCCGCCTTCATCACGGTAATGTTGACCACGCAGCGCACCTCGAAGGATCTCACCAAGAGTTGGACGCAGCTGCAGGACGCGCTGCCGTCGGCCGAGCGCTTCTTCGAACTGCTCGACACGCCATCCGAAGCGGCCGACGCCTCCGACGCCATGCGCATCGACGGCATCCACGAGGGCATCCGGATCGCCAAAGTTTCGTTTTCGTACGGCCGCGAGCCGGTGCTGCGCGACGTTTCCATCGACGTACGCGCCGGCGAAGTCGTCGCGCTGGTAGGCCGCACCGGCAGCGGCAAGACGACTCTCGCCGACCTGCTGCTGCGATTCTACGAGCCGACCTCTGGCACGATCGAAATCGACGGCGTCGACCTGCGCCAGATCTCGCGCGACGCGCTGCTCGCGCAGGTCGCGGTGGTGTCGCAGGAACCGTTTCTATTTGGTGGCACGATCCGCGACAACATCCGCTACGGCCGTCCGGACGCGAGCGATGCCGAGATCCTCGCGGCCGCGCGCGCCGGTTATGTCGACGAGTTCGCGGCGACGCTGCCGCAGGGCTATGACACACCGGTTGGCGACGCCGGCACCAAGCTCTCGGGCGGACAACGCCAGCGCATCACGATCGCGCGCGCACTGCTGAAGAACCCGTCGCTGCTGATCTTCGACGAGGCCACCAGCTCCCTCGATGCAAAGAGCGAGCAACTCGTGCAGCGCGCCATCGACGCGCTGATGCGAGACCGCACCGTCATCGTGATCGCGCACCGACTTTCGACAATCCGCCACGCGGACCAGATCGTCGTGCTGGAAGACGGCGCCGTGTCGCAGATCGGCACGCATGACGAGCTGATGGAAAAGCCCGGGCTGTATCGCGAGCTGGTGGGAATCCAGAGCGGCAGCACCGCCAACGCATGATCCTCGGCGCTCGGCGTTGCCTCGCTACGCGGGATGCAGCTTCGCTCAGTGTCCGGTCGGCCCGAGCACGACGAGATCGGTCGCGAGCGGACGCGGCCACTCGATCAGCAACTGCATGCCAGCCGGGATTCCCTTGCGATCGAGATTGTCGCGATCGGCGAGCAGGAAGCCCGGGCGCGGCTCGCTCGCGGCGAGAAAGGCCGTGGCCGCCGCCGCGTCGCCGAGCAGCGGGACGATGTCGCGGCGCAGCACCCAGTTGGCGGCGTGGTGCATGCCTCCATAGTCGGCGATCGGGTCGCCACCAACGACGGACGCCACCGACTCGAGAAACGCGCGCTTCTCGCGACCCGGCGCGAGGACGGCTTCGATCACCCGCGCCTGCGCGACCGTCGCCGCGAGCACAGCCAGCGCGAGACCCATCGCGCGCCGCGGATTCGAAGCCGCGCGTAGCGCGAGCGCCGCGCCCGCGAGCGCAGCCACCCCGAGCGTGGCGCCGAGCGCGATCGTCAGAGGCGACACGGCGACGACGAGCGGCCAGATCATCGCCACCTTCTTCGCGCCGAAGAGCGCGCGCGGATCGACGCCCAGCCACACCAGCAGCGCCGCCAACAGCAACGCCGCGCCAAATAGAGCGCCGAGCCCCGCGATCGCAAATTGCCCCGCTGCGGCGAGGCCCAACGCCACGCGACGCTCGCGCAGCAGTCGCTCGCCCTCGCGGGTCGCGATGCGCGCGACGAACAACGCGGCGCCAGGGTAGAGCGGCATCAGGTAGTGATGGCGCTTCACCGGGAACAGCGAGAGCAACAGAAAACCGCCGCAGAACCACGCCAGCGGGAACGCATCGGACCTTGTGAGCGGCCAGCGTCTCGGCAACGTGGCGAACGCCGCGGGCAGCAACAGCGCGCCAGGCAGGAATGCGACGGGGAAGATGCGCAGGTAGTCCCACGGCGCGCCCGCATGCGCCACCCGACCGAGCGCGTGCTCGACCCCGTGGCGCATCACGATGCGCGAGACGTAGTCCCAGCCTACGTGCTGGCCTGCCGCTGCGAGCCACACCGCAACCGGTAGCAGCGCGAGCGCGATGGCGGCCGGCATCCACGCCGAGAGCAGGCTCTTTCCGCGCCCTTCGAGCAGCCGCGCAGCGACGATCGTCACGGCGGGAATCGCGATCGCGATCGGTCCCTTCACCAGCACGCCGAGCCCTGCCGCAACGCAGCCGATCGCGTACCAGCCGCGCTTCGCGTTCGGTTCTTCGGCCGTCTCGCCACGCACGAACGCATAGAGCGACAGCGCGACGAATCCCGTCAGCAGCGCGTCGAGATTCGCCCGACCGGCGAAGCTCGCGAAGCGCACGCCGGTCGCGAGCAACACGGCGCTCGCAAGCGCGGCACGCAGACCGGCGAGACGCCGCGCGATTCCGAAGGTGGCGAGCAGCGCCGCCGCTGCGCCGAGCTGCGAGGGAACGATCGCCGCGGCCGGGAGCCCGATTCCGATCCGCTGCGCCGCTGCGGCGATCCAGAAGAAGAGCGGAGGCTTGTCGTAGTAGACTGCGCCGTTCAGGTGCGGCACCAACCAGTCACCGCCCCGACCCGCGATGATCCGACTGAGTTCTGCGTAGCGATGCTCGTCGATGTGGGAGAAGTCGTGCGCGCCGCCGAGCGACACGACGAACAGCGCCACGGCCGCGACGACCCCGGCGGCCACCACGTGCGAAAACTCCACAGGCATTGCGGTGACGCCAAAGGCATTCGTCCGGTTCGACACGGCGGCAACGTAGGTAGCACGCCCGCACGCTCGAGATCCATGAACGGAACTTCATCACCCGCTCGGGTGCATCCGGGCCGCAGCGCATGCACCGACCCTTCGCGAGCACTACGGTGAGGCACGATGGCGCGCATCCTGCTGCTGGAGGACGACGCAGTGACGGCGCAGGCCGTTGCCGTCGGGCTCGCCCATCGCGGCTACGAAGTCGAAGCGGTGGGCGACGTCGCGTCCGCCTGCGCCGCAATCGACCGCCTCGCCTTCGACGCGGCGATCCTCGACGTGATGGTGCCGGGAGGCAGCGGCTACGACGTGCTGGACGCGCTGCGCGCACGCAGCGCCGGCGTTCCGGTGCTGATCCTGACCGCGCGCGACGGCGTTGGCGATCGCGTCGAAGGCCTCGACCGCGGCGGCGACGATTATCTCGTCAAACCCTTCGCAGTGGTCGAACTCGCTGCGCGATTGCGCGCGCTGCTGCGGCGCCCGCCGACGCGCGTCGAAGTCGCACGGGTCGGCGCGCTCGAAGTCGACCTGCTGCACCGCAGCGCGCGCCACGGCGAATCCGCGCTGAATCTGACCCCCAAGGAGCTGGAGCTGCTGCACTTCCTGCTCGCACGCGCGGGCGAAGTGCTCACCCGCAAGGAACTGCTCGAGCAGGTCTGGGGCTACCGCTTCGACCCGGGGACGAACGTGGTCGAGGTCCACGTCAACCGCTTGCGCCGAAAGCTCGAGTCGGCGGGAGCCACCGACTGCATCCGCACCGTGCGCGGAGCGGGATATTCGATCGATTCGTGATGTCCGCGCGTTCTTCCGCCGCGTCGAGGTCCAGACGGGGATCATCATCGCCGCGGCGATCGCGCTGCTGCTGATCGGCGTCGTGACGACGCTCTTTTTTGTTGCGACACACGATGCCATCGAGGTGCTCGATCGTGAACTCGGCGCCGATCTCCACCGCGTTGCGGCAGAACTCGACAGTCGCGACGACAGGCAGCTACGCGAGCTGCAGGTCGCTGGCGGAACGGTTTTCCG
>CAYGWM010000091.1:0-16533 GCA_964353555.1 uncultured Spirochaetales bacterium | reverse complement strand
CGATCGCAGCGACGGACAGTTCCCGATCGTCACGCCGTGACGGCAGCGGGCGTGGGCGCGCGCGTGCCGAGGTTGTGCTGGATTCGCGGCCCAGCGGCCGCCGCAGGTGGTCGCAGACGAGTAGACGAGATCACCGGCCTTGCCGACCGGGCACAGGCCGACGCTTCGTAGGTGTACTGCGTCGTCCTGCGATCGACCGCGCGGCCGCGTTCGGTCGCCGCAGCGAGAGCATCGTTGCGATCGCTGCGCCGGTGAGGGGCGCCGAGCCCGGCTCGGGTGCGCGCCGTTTTCGGCGAGGCCCAGGGGCACGTCGAGGTTCGCCACCGACGCTCGCACGGCGCAGTTCCGATCAGGGAGAGCGTCGCGGCCCCATCAGCTCCGTCGCTCCGCCGAAAGGACGCCGACTAGGAACGCGAGCGGGGACGCGAATGACATCGGCGCAGCGCGGCTCGGTCCCGCGGCGAGCGCGCGCACCGTGTGACTCGCCCGCCGACCTCGAGGCGACCGACGCCTTCGCGATCAGCGCGGAGGCATCGACGCCGCGGGTGCCCGGCGGATCTGCTCGAGGTTCGCGCCGAGCGCCTCGAGCTCCGGCGTGACGTACCACTTCTGGCTCGGCTCGTCGCGGCGCCAGCGCTGGGTGGTGCGCAGCTCGCGCTCGAAGGGCGACGAGAGCCAGTGGCCGCGCCAGCGCACGGTCGCGATGGCGGTCGTCCCGGGTTCGTCGATTTCGACCTGCTCGATCGTCACGCCGGTGAAGCGGATCGTCCGCAGATACTCGGTCGCGACACGAAACTCCGACCGGAGGTCCGGCTCGACGAAGCCCACCGCCGCATCGAAGAGGCGGAAGCGGACGTCGTTCACGTAGCTCCGCACGATCACTTCGATGCGTTGCTCGCGCACGAGCGGCGTTGCTTCGATCGGCACCGCCGCCTGCCTGGCGGACGAGCGCGCCTGACTGGTGGACGAGGACGCCTGGGTGGCGGACGAGGGCGCCTGGGTGATGGGCGAGTGCAACGCGCAGCCGCCGGTGAGAGCGACGACGAATGCAATCCGGGCGGTAGCGGGGCAGCGCATGGGGCAGCAATCCTCCTGCAACGAGAGCGGTAACGAGCCGACATGCCGACTCTTCTCCGCCATCGGCCCGCAGTCCCCCGACTTGAGGGGAAAGGAGCGATCGGCGCTCGTTCTGCGACGGATTCACGGCCCACTCGGATCGACACCCCACGGACATCCCAGGCGGAGTGCTTCCGAGACCTTCTTGACCCTCTTCGAAGTCCACAACATGCTGCTGGCATGAGCACCGTTCTTCCCGCAGTCCACGGCCGCATCAACGACCTCGACAGCCATCTCCAGGTGCCGGCGTCCCAATGGGGCGAGGTCTTCGGCGAAGCGACTGCGCGTCTGGCCGAGCAATTCCTCGGCAACCGGTTCTTCGACGACACCAACGAGCCCGAGCGCACGGTGGAGTCGGTGTGGAAGACGAAGGGCACCGCCGCACCCGGCGCGTCCACCCCGGAAGGCCGGCTCGCGACGATGGATCTGATGGGCATCGAACGTCAGCTCATCTTCCCCCAGGTGGTGCTGGCGGCACCGGCGTGGTCCGGCCATCCGAGCGCCGGCGCAGTGCTCCGCGAGTACAACGACGCCGTGCTCCGGTGGACCCAGGCAGGAAGCGGTCGCCTCCGCCCCACCGCGTTGCGCTCTCCCGTCGTCTGCGCGGGGCGCTGCAGCGGCGACCCACCGAAGTGTTCGTCGACCAGATCCGCGTGACCCCGTTCTTCTGGGAGCGAACGGCACGCCAGATCGAGCGCTACGGGATGCCGGAGGTCTACGCGTTCTCGACCGACTTCCCGCACGCCGAGGGAGGCACCGATCCGATCGGACGCATGGCCACCGACATCGAGCCGCTCGGCGCCGACGCGGTCGAGGCGTTCTTCGTCGGCAACGCCGAACTGCTGCTGCCGAGCTGAATGGCTGATCACGGCTGAGCAGAGTCAGTCCAAGCGGGCTTCTTGTCCGAGAACGGGTTCTATGACAACTCCTGGCTGAGCGGGAGAGCCGGCTGGGGAAAGAAGCGGTCGGCGGCGCTGCGGAGCGGCGCGGCACAGACGCCGGGGCGCACACCCGTGCGGAGCTGCCAGCTTCATCCCGTGCGAAAGAGGACCTCTTCGCACTCCACCTGCTCGCCGGCACGCGGGACGCGGTCGCCGGTGCACGTTGCGGGCGTCATCCCGAATTCACGCGGCGCCGCCCAGCTCGCATCGTTCCGCCTGCTACAGGGTTCACCACTCCAGCAGATGCAGGCACCCTGCTCCACGCCATCGCGGCTATGAAGTTCTCAAACAGGGCCGCCAGAAACAAAACGGCCGCCTGCTCGGCATGGTTCCCGGCGAATGTCCAACGCGGGATCGTCATCGCCGCGCGCCTCAGCCCCACCTCCCTCCAACCTCGAAAATCCGAAGGCGGAGTTCGGATTTTCGAGGCAGTCTGCCGAGCGGGATCGGCCGCCGGTGCCGGAGTCCCAGCAACAAGGGGATCACGAGCAACATGACCATCGGCACCCTCGAATGGGCCACCGCGACCTCCGGTAACCTCGGCAACGCCGAGCGACTGCGCTTCGTCGCGTCGATCCTGCGCACCACCGCAACCTACACGGTGGGGCGTCTGCGCATGCTCCTCGGGCTGCGCCCGGCCCGCGTCGGCACGCTCGACCTCGATCGACTCGTACTCCCCGACACGAAGCTCGTCGCCGAAGCCATGGCGGCGTGCCGCGAGACGCTGACGCCGTCGATGCAGAATCACTCGCTGCGGACCTTCGCATTCGGACTCGCGCTCGAGACACCGACGCCGCAGCGCTGCTTCGCCGTGGTGGGCGCCGAGCGCGCGCTCGCGATTGCGCAGCGCGCGGGGGCCGAGGACGCGACGGCCCGCGCGATCGCCGAAGGCATCTGCATGCACATCACACCGGGCGTTGGTTTCGAGCGCGGGCGGATCGGGCCGATGCTCTCGGCCGGTGCGCTGCTCGATCTCGCCGGCGTGCGGCTCTGGGATCTCGATCCGGCCTTCGCGCGTGACACGGAGGAGCGTCACCCGCGCCTTGCGATGAAGCGCCATCTGACGGCGTGCTGGAGCGCCGAGGCGCGCGCGGTGCCAGACGGTCGCGCGGCGTTCATCGCGCGCTGGGCGGCGTTCGGACTCTTCGTGAAGCTCGCGCCGTTCCGCGAGTAGGCGATCCGGCAGCGCGCGAGCGCGGGGCAGGTCATCGCCTGGAACGCGACCTTCCGCGGCTCGGTGATCCGATTCGATGCATCGACGAGCTCGAGTGACACCAGTTCGCATCACTCGTCGTAGTCGGGGACCACACCAGGACGCTCCTAATCGCTCTCGGCGATTGCGGCGCCTTCGCTGAAGACGACCGTCACGGTGTCGGTTCACTGATCGTAGGTGACCTTCAGCCGTCGCGCCTCCAATACTCCCTGACCTTGCGGGTCCGATACGCCCTGACGATCTCGGGCGGCTCGCGATCGATGTCCAACAGAACGCGGACAGGATCGATGCGCGGAGGGGACCCTTGCAGGGCCCGCGACTGCAGCAAATATCTCCCCGGGCGAACTTCCCACCGTTGTTCTGGACTCAGTAGCACGCGTGCGACGAGATCAGCCTCGCGACGGCGCCTGATGATCGCGGAGCGCGCGTGCGGCGCGAGCTGCGTCCGGTAGCCTCTCGCGCATGGCCAAACTCCCCGACGTCGGCGACCCCGCTCCGGACTTCACGCTCGCTTCGACACAGGGTGACGTCGCGCTTTCGAAGCGGCTCGCGAACGGCGCCGTGCTGCTCGCGTTCTATCCCGGCGACGATACGCCCGTCTGCACCAAGCAGCTCTGCGACTATCGCGACAACCTCGCCGTCTTCGCCGAGCTCGGCGTGCAGGTGATTGCGTTGAATCCGCAGTCGCTGGCGTCGCACGAGAAGTTTGCGAAGAAGCACGCGCTGCCGTTCCCGGTGGCGGCGGACGAGGGCGGCGCCGTCTGCAAGGCGTACGGCGCGGCGGGCCTGTTCGGGATGACCAAACGCGCGCTGATCCTCGTCGGTCGCGACGGGCGCGTGCGCTGGCGCAAGACGGACTTCCCGCTCTTCTTCGAGAGCGCCGGCGAGATCCGGGAGGCGATCGCGGGTCTGCCGCGATGAGCCTGCGCGTCCGGGTGCTCGGCTCCGCTGCCGGTGGCGGTCTCCCGCAGTGGAACTGCGGCTGCGAGCGCTGTGTGCGCGCGCGCGCCGGCGATCCGCAGGTGCCGCCGCGCACGCAGCCGTCGATCGCGGTCTCCGCGGACGGCGTGCGCTGGTCGATCGTGAACGCGAGCCCCGACGTGCGCGATCAGCTCGCGCGCTTCTCGGGTCTGCACCCGCGGCCGGGCACGCGCGACATTCCGCTCGACACCGTCGTCGTCACCAACGCGGACGTCGATCACGTGCTCGGCCTGCTGGTGCTGCGCGAGTCGCTGCCGCACCGGATCGTGTCGACGCCCTTCGTGCGCAACGCGCTGCTCGATCACAACGCCGCGTTCCGCATCCTCGAACCCGCGTGGGGCATCGCGAAGCTCGACCAGGCCGTGATGCTCGACCGCGACGGCCACCTGGAAGCGCGCTTTTTCCCGGTGCCTGGCAAGGTGCCGACGTGGCTTGCGAAGCTCGCGTCGAATCACGCCGAGACGACGGTCGGCGTGCGCATCACCGATCTGCGCAGCGGACGGCGACTGGTCTACGCGCCGGGCATCGCCAGGCTCGACGCCGGCACGCTGGCCGAACTCGAAGCCGCGAGCCTCTCGTTCGTCGACGGCACCTTCTTCCGCGGCGACGAACTCTCGCAGACGCGGCCCGGCGCGCCCGATGCGACGGCGATGGGCCACGTGCCGATCTCGGGGCCGGGCGGCTCGCTTCCGGTACTCGCCGAAGTGCGGGGGCGCGTCGTCTACATCCACATGAACAACACGAATCCGATCCTCGACGCGGCGTCGCCCGAGGCGTCGCTGGTGCAGCGCGCGGGCATCGAAATCGCGATGGACGGGATGGAGCTGGAGCTTTGAAGGGCGACGCGACGCCCTGGACCGCGGTCGACTTCGAAGCGCGCCTGCGACGCGTCGGCACCGAGCGCTATCACGACAAGCATCCCTTCAACCTGCGCATGCACGCGGGCACGCTCACGCCCGACGAACTCCGCACCTGGGTTCGCAATCGCTATTACTACCAGACGCGCATTCCGGTCAAAGACGCGGCGATCCTCGGCAAGTCGGGTGACTCGGCGTTCCGGCGCGAATGGGTGCAAAGGCTGCACGACCACGACGGTCGCGCGCCCGGCGAAGGCGGCCTCGAGCTTTGGCTGCGACTGGCGCAAGCCGTGGGCCTCGCGCGCGACGAGGTCGCGAGTCTCGAGTTCGTGTTGCCCGGTGTGCGGCGCGCCTGCGACGCGTACGTCGATCTCGTCGAGCGCGCCGATCTGCTGACCGCAGTCGCCGCTTCCCTCACCGAACTGTTCGCGGGCGACATCATGGCGGCGCGCATCGCAGCCTTCGAGCGCCACTACCCGTGGGTCGAAGCCGAGGGCCTCGGCTATTTCCGGTCGCGCACCACGATGGCGCCCCGCGACGCCGCCTTCGGTCTCGCGTTCGTCGTCGATCACGCTACGACGCTCGCGGCGCAGCAGCGCTGCGTCGCAGCGATCACGCGCAAGTGCGAGATCCTGTGGGGCCTGCTCGATGCCGTCGAGGCGGCGCACCGCCACCCGCGTCTCGCGCCGCAGGCGATGCTGCGGGACGACCAGGAACGCCCGGGGCATCTGCTCGCGGTGCTACCCGAACGCGGCGTGCGTGTCAGCGAATCAGGGCGCGAGATTCTCGAACTCTGCGACGGCACGCGCAGCTCGGATGCGGTCGCCACCGCGCTGCGCGAGCGCCATCCCCAGGTCGAGCACATCACCAGCGACGTCCACGAGTTCCTCGACCAGATGGAGCAGCTCGGTGTGATCCTCCGTGACACATGAGCAACACGCTGCAGCGGCGCCGCCGCGCGTCTGGAACCTGATCGCCGAGCTCACCTATCGCTGTCCGCTGCGCTGCCCCTATTGCTCGAATCCGCAGGGTTTCGCGTCGATTCGCGACGCCCTCACGGCCGCCGAATGGGGCCGCGTGTTCCGCGAAGCGTCCGCGCTCGGCGCGGTGCACGTCGGCCTCACCGGCGGCGAGCCATCGACGCGACGCGATCTCGCCGCGATCGTGCGCCACGCAGCCAGCGCGAATCTCTATCCGCACCTCGTCACGGCCGGCGTGCCGCTCGGCGCCGAAGGACTTGCGCCCCTTTGCGACGCGGGCCTGCGCAGCGTGCAGCTCTCGATCCAGGATGCGACGCCAACAGCGTCCGATGCGATCGCCGGCACGGCGTGCTTCGACCGCAAGCTCGAAGTCGCACGCGAAGCGCGACGCCTCGGACTCGCGCTGACGCTGAACGTCGTACTTCACCGCCACAATCTTGCGAACGTCGGCGCGCTGATCGAACTCGCGCGCACGCTCGATGCCGATCGACTGGAACTCGCGAACGCCCAGTACGACGGCTTTGCGCTGTGCAATCGCGACGCACTGTTGCCGTCGCGCGAGCAGCTCGAAGCGGCGGCGCAAGTCGTCACCGCAGAGCGCCAGCGTGCAAAGCGACCGGAGCTGCAATGGGTCTTGCCCGACTACTTCTCGGGGCGCCCGAAGCCGTGCATGGGCGGCTGGGGACGCAGCCTGCTCGTCGTCGCGCCGGACGGGCTCGTGCTGCCCTGCCACGCCGCGCGCGATCTACCGGGCCTCGAGTTCTGGAACACGCGCGAACACGCGCTGCGAGAATGCTGGGAAGATGCGCCGGGCCTGAACGCATACCGCGGCGAGAACTGGATGCGCGAGCCGTGTAGTTCGTGTCCCGAGCGCACGCGCGACTTCGGCGGCTGTCGCTGTCAGGCGTATCGCTTGACGGGCGACGCCGCGAACACCGATCCGGCGTGCGCGCTGGCGCCGCAGCGCGACGCGATCGCCGAAGCACGCCAGCGCGCGGGCAGCGCCGCGCAGTGGGTCTTCCGCGGAAGCTGACCCGTCTCGCACTGCGCTGCGTCAGCCGGACCCGAGTCTCTCGCGCAACGCGTCCACGAGCGCACCCGCGCCTTCGAGGTGCTGCGCCGTCCCGAAGACTGCGAAGTCCGGGCGTTGCAACGCAACTGTAGCCCCATGCGTGCCGAACCAGTTCGCGTAGGCGCCATCCAGGTCGCGCAGCGCGCCGTCGCGGGAAACGTGCGCGGTGACGCCCCCGAGCGACGCAAAGAACGCGCGCTGCTCGGGCGTGAGTACTTCCGCCGGGTCGCCCCGTGTCGAAACGAGCGCGAAGCCCCCGCCCACGACGTCGTCGAAGAGGCCGCGCGTCTCGCCGCGCTCGACCCGACCCTGCACGAACAGTTCGCCGCCGGCGGGGCTCGCGGCGTCGTAACAGCCGGGACCGATCTTCGGCATCGGGCCCGGTGTCTGTAGCCCCGTCGCGCGCGCCGCGGGAATCATCCGCGCATCGCGCTCCGCAGCCTCGCGCGGATCGGCGACGCAGATCACGCGCCCGAGCGCGACCGAGAACTCGATCGTCGCCCGCGCGTGCGGCGCTCGCTCGCTGCCATAGCTGTCGAGCAGCGCGTCGGCGGCGCGACCGCCGAGCACGAGGTCGAGCTTCCACGCGAGGTTGATCGCGTCGCGCAGGCCCGAGCACATGCCCTGGCCCGCGAAGGGCGGCATCAAATGCGCGGCGTCGCCGGCAATCAACACGCGGCCGCGGCGCCAGGCTTCCGCCCAACGAGCCCGAAAAGTGTAGACGGCGTGGCGCTCGAGCGTCGCGTTGTCCGGGCGGATGTCCCACGCGGCGAGCAGCCTCCACGCGGTGGCTTCGTCATTCAGCTCCGCAAGCGACTCTTCAGGCAGGCGCATGAACTCCCAGCGCCGCCGTCCGGGACCGCCCGAGACGAGCGTCGTCGGGCGTGCGGGATCGCAGAGCTGCCAGTTGAGCGGCGACCAGACGCGCGCTTCGTGCGGGATCACGTCGACCACGAGCCAGTCGAACGCGAAGCCGAGATCGTGGAAGGCGGCGCCGATCGCGCCGCGCACGAAGCTGTTCGCTCCGTCGCAGCCAACGACGAAGCTGGCGCGCACCTCGAACGCCTCGCCGCTCTCGCTCCGCGCGCCGAGCAGCACGGCGTCGCCCGTGTCGTGCAGCACGTGCGCGTCGTAGCCGCGCAGCAAGCGCACGTTCGCGAACGAGCGTGCGCGCGCTTCGAGGGCCGCTTCGAGGCGCGGCTGGTGACTCATGTTCGAGTCGGGCCAGCCCGAGAGGCCGGCGTCTTTCTCGCGCCCGAAGCGCAGCAGGATCTCGCCCGCCGCGTTGCGCCACTCGTAGATCGGCGCGAACTCGGTGAAACCCGCGAGGTCGCCGGCGATGCCGGCGGCCTGCAGCACGCGCGCGACCTCGTGATCGAAGTGCACGGCGCGCGGCAGCGGATACGGCACCGGAAAGCGCTCGAGCACGATGACACTGCGCCCGCGCTGCGCGAGCAGCATCGCGAGCGCGAGACCGGTCGGTCCCCCGCCCACGATCGCGACGTCTGCGGACGAGACTTCGTGCAGTCCCCTGGTCATCGGGGCGCGAGGTTCGCTCACTTCGATGCGGCGTGCTCGTGCGACCAAGACGCGCAGCGACAGGCGGAGAACCGTCGCGCGATCCCCTCCGCCCCTAGCAGGCGCTCCGCGATCCCGTGGGCGAGCATGGCAGCCTCGGGGCGGCATCCGCACCGCGCCGCCGTCGGGAAACACGGGAGACTTGTGACGTTAGTTCGTGTCGTCATTGCGCTTGGAATCGGGATGGCCGTCGCGAGCGGGGTCGCCGGCTACCGCTGGATCGCCGCGACGCCCGAGGCGCGCGTCTTCGCGTCGCCCGATCGCACGCGCTGGACGCCGGCCGGGACCCGGCAGGTCGAGACGCTCGACTCGCCGGTGCTCCCCGAGCCCGACACCTTCCACGCCATGCACGTCGATACCCGCAACAGCGACGAGATCTGGTCGGTCGCCGCGCCGGTGGTGCACTACGAGTGGACGGCAGAGCCGGAACTCTACGTCGCCGAAGGCCCCACCTTCGACAGCGAAGGCAACCTCTATTTCGCCCCAGTGAGCGCGCGCGAGGACGTGTCACTCGTTTCGCTCGACCGCGAGACCGGTCGCCGCCGCTGGTCGATTCCGGGCCGCGGCGCCGGCTGCGGCGCGCCGCTGGTGCTGAACGATCCAGACGATCTTCCGCACCAGCGCATCTATCACTCGACCTACACGACCGCGATGGCGCTGCGCAGCGACGGAAGCGTGATCTGGAGCGCGCCGACTGGTCTCACGCTGCCGCCGCGGAAGCCCGGCGAGCGCGACCAGACCCACGTCTGGGGCATGAGCTACCACCCGCAGGCCGACGCGGTCTTTGGCGTCACGATGGACGGCTTCGTCTTTGCGCACGACCGCAACAGCGGTGCGCCGCTGCTGCGCGCACCGTTCCGCTTGCCTGGCGCTCCCGCCGCGGCGAGTGGGGAAGTCCCCGCCTGGCTCGCGCGGCGCGCCAATCGCGAGACGGACGCCGCGTTCGGCGCGACCGCCGATGGTGTCGGTCTCTTCACGTCGATCCTCGATACGGTCTTCGGACGCGCCGTCCGGGTCGCCAACTTCTACGCGATCGACCCGGGGAGCGGGCGGATCTTCATCGCAGCGACGGCGCCCGACGCGCAGGACGGTGCCACCGACGGCGTCTCGCACAACGGCGCACTCTACGCGCTCGAAGTGCGCGGCGAGCGCCCGGGCGGCTACGAACTCGAGATCTTGCAGAGTTTCGAATTCGACGGCGGCACCGGCTCGACGCCGACGCTCAGCGCTGCCGGCGACTCGGTCATCGTGTCGGACGACAACGGCTTCGTGATCGCACTCGACCGCGACCTGCGCGAGCGCTGGCGCGTCGATGTGGGCTCGCAGGTCGCCGCCTCGATCGCCGTCTCGGCCGAGAATCGCGAACTCTACGCGGTGACGCGCTTCGACGTGATCAAGCTGATCGACCGCGGCGACGCGGCCGAGATCGTCTGGCGTGCCACGCTCGACGCGTTCCCGGGCTTCGAGAACTTCAATGCGCTCACGCCGACCGTCACCGCGAATGGTGTCGTGGTGAGCGTCGGTGGCGGGCGCAGACTCGGATCGCAGCAACTGATCACGAAGTTCGGGATGGGGCTACTCGATCGCGAGACCGGCCGGCTGCGTTCATTCGCCGAGGGCCGCGAGGAGTCGATCGCGGTGTCCGCGGTCGGTCCCGACGGCGGCTTCTACATCGCGGGCTCGCCGCTGCGGCGTACCGTTGCCCGCGCGCTACTCGGCGACGCGCTGCCGCCGCTGATGGGGGGCATCCAGCGCTATCGCCCGATCCGTCTCGACCTGCTCGCGCGCGACGCAGTGTGTGCTGCCTCGCAGCGAACGGCGCGGCTCGCGGAAGCAGGCGTGCAGACTCCCGCGCGCGGAGCCGAGGCCCGACAGATCCGCGTGTTGCTCCGGCAAGCCAAGGCGGCCGTACCGGCGGCGGTGATACGCGGCGACATCCTCGATCCGGCCGGCGTCGAGATCGCAGCGTTGCTCCGCGAAGACGAGTTGGACTCCGAAAGTTTGCAGCGACTCTGCGGACGCCTCGAGTCGATCAGCGCGGAACGCGACCGGGCACCGACCGAGCCGCAGTGAGCGGGCCCACCGGCGGTCTCGGAGCGCGGATGTGCGGTTGCTACTGCCCATGCCCCATCAGATAGGTGTCCGCAACGTCGCCGACTTCCTGCCGTGACAAGATGCGCGCGACCAGGTCGCCTTCGCACAGCAACGGCTGGCGGCGGATTCCGGAGACCAGGCCGGAGATCGGCGTGTGCACGTCGCTGCGAAGCTCGCCGCTGAAGCCGTCGTAGATGGTGCCGACCATCTCGCCGGCTTGCAGCCACTGGCCCACTTCGAGACGCGACACGAACCAGCCCGCGTGTTCCGAGATGATCGGGAACGAATGACGCGGGCCGAAGTGGTGCACGTCTTCTTCGGGTTCGGCAAGACGCACGCCGATCAGCAGACCCGCGCGTTCGAGGAAATCGACGAGAGCGCGGAACAGCCGCTCGCAGTGCAGCGGCTGCATCGAACCCGCGTAGCCCGCCTGGATCACAAGCGCCCCGCCACCCCGTTCGCGCCACGCGCTTGCGAGCGTCGCGTGGAACGGCGGCGTGGCGGGACGTTCGACGACCGCGGGCAGGCCGAGCCAGCGCGCCGCTTCGCGTTCCTCGCCGGACGGTGCGTAGAGCCGCACCTGGGGCAGCTCCTCGAAATCCACGTTCGAGGAATGGATGTCGATGCGCCAGCGCGCCGGGGTGGTCAACTCGAGCAGTGCGGCGGCGATGCGCTGCGTGGTTTCGCCGCCGTCGTAGCCGGGAAACATCCGATTGACGTCGGTGCCGTCGAAGGGCCAGTTCCGCGAGCGCGTGTTGACGCCGAGCACGTTCACCGCCGGGATCACCAGCACGCGCCGGAGCAGCGTCGCGCCAGCTCGTTCGCCGGCAACCACTTTGCGCAGGAAGGACGCTAGTCGCGACAGCACGAAGACGCCATTCAACTCGTCGCCGTGCACACCCGCCACCAGCGCGAGCATCGGCGCTTCGTGCTGCGGACCCAGATCGTGGTACGGAACGTCGAAGTCCTCGCGCGACGGCGCGGTCATGTGCAACAGCACGCGTTCACCGCCGTCGTATGCGCTGCGCTCTGCTTCATTCATCGCTGTGTCTCCATGATGCGAGCGAGCAGTGAGCCTTCGTAGACGAGCGGGTATTCGCGCAACGTGAACAGCACGCCCTCGACCGGAGACCGGACCTCGGCGAGCACTTCGCCGCGCAGCGGCGAGACGATGCGACCGAGCACCTGCCCCTTCCCCAATGCCATCCAGTGCGCAGCGCTCGGGACGAAAAGTCCCGACACCTCCGCATTCAGATAGTGGACGTTACCGTCGTGTGCGATCAGCGGGGCATGCGTGTTGGGCTCGATCTCGAGGTCCTCTGCCAGCACACCGAGCGCCTGCCACGCGTGCAGGATGCCGATCACCACCTGCTCGACGAAGACCGGCGTGACGCGCATGCCGACTCCCATCTCGACGACCAGACACGGCGTGCCGATCGTATTGAGGCTGTGCGCGATCGTGTTCTCCAGCACCGTTGCGGCGCCGTGCACCCAGATCAGGTCGAGGTTCATGTCGCGCGCGAACGGCAACAGCGTCGACTCGAAGCATTGCGCAATGCGCACCTGCGGAATCTCGCGCAAGTAGATGTTGGAGGCGTGGATGTCCACCACCAGCGATGCGCCTGCGAGCGCCCGCATCGCTGCGTCTGCCACGCGGTGCGGCAGCAACCCTTCCCGGTGACCGGGAAAGTTGCGATTGAGGTCGACGCCGTAGATCGGCACCGCACGCTGAAGCGTGTCGAGACCGAGCGGGTTCAGCGCCGGGTACAGCTCAACCTGTCCGAGTAGCGCGTCGGGCCGTTCTTTGGCGAGTCGTTCGAGCGATGCGGCCAGCCGATGACAGACGTAGAGTCCTTCGAGTTCATCGCCGTGGATGCCGGACGTGATCGCAACGCGGGGGCCCGCGCCGCCCTCGTAAACGGTTCGTTCCAGCACCAGTCGCTCGCGGTACGGAAGCTCGAGTGCGAAGAAGACTTCCTGCCGGATCCTCACTGGACTTGTTGCTCCTGCGCTTCCTTTCGCGAGACGCGAACTGAAACGCGGGGCGCGGTGCCGCCGTCGTCGCCTTTGAAGGTGCCGCGCACCGGCGCTGCGTCGCGCGACTCGCGTCCGACTGCGACCGGGATGTACGCGCCGTTCGTGACCAGTCCCGAAGTCGCGTCGAAGCCGCGCCAGCCGGCGCCTGGGATCATCACTTCAGCCCATGCGTGTGTCGCCTGCACCGGCTCGTGCGTCTCGGTGACGCCGGGATCGACGTAACCCATCGCGTAGCGCGCCGCGAAGCCCCACGAACGAACGAGCGCAACCGTCAGGTGCGCGAAGTCCTGACAGACGCCGGCGCGCCGCTCGAAGAATTCGGATAGCGCGCCGTGCACTTCGGTCGCGCCGGACTCGTAGACGAACGTATCGCCCGCCCACGCCATTGCCGCCTGTGTATTCGCGAGCAACGTCCGATCGGTCGCGTAGCGCGGCACGGCGCAGCCAGCAATCTCGGCAGCGAGATCGGGGACCGCAAGGCTGCGATGCAGCACGAAGTCGTAGAGCGACGGGGCGTCGCGCAGCTGGCGCTCTTGCCAGCAGCGCTCGTCGGCCGGCGAGAGCTCGTTGTAGTCGAAGGGATTGTCGAGCGTGGTCTCGACTTCGGCGGACACGCGTGCCCGCAGCCCTTCGTGCGGCGCGAGTAGCGAGAGGCGGTGCACCAGGTTGCCGAAGGCGTCGAGGTGCGTGCGCAGCGTCGCATCGGGTTCGACTTCGATCTCGCACGCGACGCGTCGCTGCGACTCGCTCTCGCGCGGTGCGAGGCGCAGCTCGCACTGGTGCTCACGCACCGACTTGGGAAACGAGAGCAATGTCTCGTGTTCGATCACGTAGCGCATGAACGCTCTCCCAGATGCGCTTCGAAGTACTCATCCTGCAACGCGTCGTGCAGCGTGGAGACACGCGCGAGGAATTTGCCCAGGAACTCGTGCAACCCCTGCTCGAAAAGGCCGGCCGCGTCGGTCTTCTCGAGCAGCCGCGACAGCTCCATCACGGCCCCCATCGACGGCGAACTCGGCTCGGCGCCGACACCCACCAGTGCCTGCTGCATCCGATCGACCGCGAAGCGCAGCGAGCGTGGGAACTCTGGATCGAGGATCACGAACTCCGCGACATCGAGCGGCCGCAGCTGGTGATACTTGCGCCGATACGCTTCGAAGCCCGACATCGACTTCAGCAGCGCGGCCCATTGGTAGTAGTCGAGCGGCGAGCCGACCATCGAAGCGTCCGGCAGCAGCAGGTGGTACTTCACGTCGAGAATCCGGCTCGTCATGTCGGCGCGCTCGAGGAAGAAGCCGAGCAGGTAGAAACCGAACGCCTCGCCGCGCACCATCGACGAAGTCGTGAGCCCGTGGAAACGCGCCACTTCGGAGCGCAGGAAGCGGTAGTAGTCGGCGGCGGGCGGTTTCTCGAGGCGCTCTTCCGAGCGCAGCCACAACTCGTTCACGCTCTCCCACATTTCCTTCGAGATGCGGTCGCGCACCACGCGCGCGTTCTCGCGCGCGAGCCGCAGGCTGTGACGCACCGAGCCCGGGTTGCGGCGCTCGCGCGTGATGAACTCGATCACCCGCGAGCTGGTCATCTCGCGCGATCCCGCCACTTCCGCGAAGGCCGCCTCGTGGCCGCAGATCACCAGCAGCGGCCGCCACTCGGCTGCTTCCGCGATCGCGGACTCGGTCTCGACCAGGTGCAGCAAGTTGATCTCCACCAGCCGCGCGGTGGAGTCCACGCGCTCGAGATAGCGCGACATCCAGTACAGCGATTCAGCGATCCGACTCAGCATCCGCCAGCACCCAGGTGTCTTTGGAGCCACCACCTTGCGACGAGTTCACCACCAGTGAGCCCTTGGTGAGCGCTACGCGCGTGAGCCCGCCCGGCACGACATGGATCTCCGCGCCGCCGTGGATCACGAACGGGCGCAGATCCAGGTGTCGCGATTCCAGCTCACCATCGAGATGACACAGATGCCGCGACAGCGGGATCACCGGCTGCGCGATGTAACCGCGCGGGTTGTCCTCGATGCGCTGCGCGAACTCGGCGCGCAGCGCCTTGGTGGACGCCGGCCCCATCAGCATCCCATAGCCGCCCGACTCGGAGACCGCCTTCACCACCACTGAATCGAGGTGATCGAGCACGTACGCGCGCTCCTCGGCGATCGTCATCCGATACGTCGTCACGTTCGCGAGGATCGGCGCTTCGCCGAGGTAGTAGCGGATCAGATCGGGAACGTACGGATAGACGGCCTTGTCGTCCGCGATGCCGGTGCCGGGCGCGTTCACGATCGCGACGTTGCCGGCGCGCCACGCGTTGATCACACCGGCTACGCCGAGCGTCGAATCGGGCCGGAAGCAGAGCGGGTCGAGGTAGTCGTCGTCGATGCGGCGGTAGAGCACGTCGACGCGCTGCAAGCCGTGCGTCGTCTTGAGATAAACGATGTCGTCGCGCGTGACGAGATCGCGGCCTTCGGCGAGTTCGATCCCCATCTCGCGCGCCAGAAAGGTGTGCTCGAAGTACGCCGCGTTGTAGATGCCCGGCGTCAGCAGCACGACGACGGCTTCGCCATTGCCGCGCGGCGACAGGCCGCGCAGCGCCTGCGCGAGCAGCGCCGGATAGTGTTCGACGCGCCGTACGTGATAGCGCGAGAAGAACTCGGGCAGCGTGCGCCGGACGACGATGCGGTTCTCGATCATGTACGAGACACCGGACGGCGTGCGCAGATTGTCTTCGAGAACCAGGTACTTGCCGTCGGCGTCGCGCACCAGATCGATGCCGGAGATGTGGACGTAGAGGTCGTGCGGGGGGCGGATGCCGTGGATCTCGCGGCGGAAGTCCTTGCCGCGGTAGATCAGCTCGGCGGGCACGACACCGTCGCGCAGTACCTGTTGCTTGCCGTAGAGATCGAGCAGGAACGCGTTGAGCGCGCGCACGCGCTGCTTCAGCCCTGCCTCGATCGGCAACCACTCGGCGGCCGGGATGATGCGCGGCAGCAGATCGAGCGGCCAGACGCGCTCGATGCCTTCTTCCTCGTCGCCGTAGACGGTGAACGTGACGCCATCGGTCTGCAGCGTCCAATGCGCCTCGCGCGCTTTCTCCGACAGCAAGCTCTGACCGGCGCGACGGATGTGCTCCCAGAGCGGCGCATAGTGCGACCGCGGCTCGAAGTCGTCGCGATAGAACTCGTGATACGCCGCTTCACCAAAGCTGGTGCGCAGCATGCTCGGACTCGCCATCGGGGTTCGCTCCCACCGCTGCAGGGAGCAATCTGCGTGCCGCATCGCGCGCACGCTCCGCGCGCGGCGCGCCGCTTCGCGCGCAACGTGCCCACGTCGGTGGCAGCGGGAAGCTCAACAGATGGGCGCGAGCGTCGGGTCGTGTGCTCGGATCAGCTCGCTCGGAGCGGCCGCGCCCAGGCCGCGGCGGCCGAGGCAGCAACAGCGTGGTCAGGTCCGCGCCGCCCTCCCGCGGGCAATCGCGGCTCCCACCAGTCCGGCAAGGAGGAGCACGAAGGCGCATGGGCGGAATGGGCGGGGCAGCGGACCGGCCCGGCTGACCGAGAACTCGGTATCGGAGCACGAACGCACGGTGTGGGCATCGAGGTCGCTGGCGGCAGACCAGGTCGAGCGCACGCTCTTCGAGATCGCCCCGCAGATCCGCCAACCGGTCT
>CAYGWM010000090.1:4369-16557 GCA_964353555.1 uncultured Spirochaetales bacterium | reverse complement strand
GCTTCCAAGGAGATCGGGCTGGCCCGCCATCTCAACACCACGCGGAAATGCGTCGCCTCTTACAGCAAGTACGTTGCGCGACCCGAGAGTCTCGGGGTCACCTGAACCGCTTGGTCGCGTACTGGTCGTTTCGAAGCTCCGAACGGACGATGGAAGGCGGTATGGACGAGTCCTTCCGCATCGCGCAAGCGCGCCTTCGAGTCGGTGTGCGCGCTCGTTCCCGCCGGCGGCCTGATCGGTTCGATCTTGGCTGAGGGGAATTCGCGGGGCGCGGCCGAGAGCAACGGCCACTACGGTGCGGAGTCCCCGTGGACGCCGCGCGAGCTCGTGCTTTGGGGAGCGCTGGCCATCGCCTTGTCGCTCTGCTGGGTCGATCTCGCAAGACACTGGGCCGACGAGCCGTGGGCGCGCCCCTCGGCGCTCTTCCTGGCGCTGGGCGTTGCCGCGGCGGCGCGGGAAGACACACGATCGCGGCCGCGCGGCGACGGATATCTGCTCCTTGCAGCAGGCCTCGGCATGACCGTGCTTGCGGTTGGAGGCGGCGAGGCTCGGCTGGGGAGACCTGGGCTCGCGCTCGCGATATTCGGAATGGCCCGTGCGCTGGGGCGGCCATCGGCCGGAGTGGCGCTGCTCGCTCTCTGGGTGATCCCTCCTCCCTTTGCGCTCTCGACTGCACTCTCGCCGGGACTCGAACGGTGGCTCGCCGAGCTGTCGATCCAAGCTGCCAGGACCTGGGGCCTGGATGCGTCTCTCGTTGATCGGTTGCTCGAGATCGCGGGCATGCAGCTGAAGCTCCGAGCGACAGATGGGGGCCTTCCTCTGTGTGTCTATCTCGCGGGCATCGGCTGGTGGACCGCGGTTTGGAGAGGCGGCAACCTGCGCGCGGCCGCCCGCGCGGCGATCCGGATGGCACCGCTGGGGCTCGTTGCGCAAGTCATCGCGCTCGTCGTGGCATTCGCGCTGCTGGCGGGCGGCGCGCCGAACGCAGCCCGAGCGGCCCTCGACATCTGGCCATGGCCTGTCCTCGGGCTCGCGCTGCTGATGGCTCGACCGATGGTTCCTTCGCGGGCGGGGGAGAACGCCAAGTGAAGCACGAGACCACCACCACGGTCCTTCTCGCGATCGCGCTGCTGGTCGTGGGAGCGGTCGCCTGGGGCCTCGCGCTGCGCCCGCGCTTGAGCGTCGATGCGACTGCCCTCGCCGCACTGCCGACCCGTCTCGGATCGTGGACATCAGAGGACGTGCCACTCGAGGCTACCGTCGAGTCGATTCTGCAGGCGGACTACAATGTTCAGCGTCTCTATCGGAACGCCGTCGGTGACGTCGTCTGGGTGTATTTCGGTTACTACGGAACCGAGCGGGGCGGCACGACCGAGCACACGCCCCGGGTCTGCTTCGAGGCTCAAGGCTGGCAGATCGAGGATCACGAGATCGTCGAGGTGGCCGGCGAGCTACGGGTGAACGAGCTCGTGGTGTCTCTCGGCGACGAAAGGCAGCTCGTTCACTACTGGTTCCGCTCGTTCCGGAAGACCGGTCTTCGCGGCGGCTTCGACCAGCTGCTCGACCATCTGGTGGGCCGCCTGCTCGACGATCGTGCCGACGGATCCCTGGTGCGCGTCTCGACCCGCATCGAGGACGGCGACCGGGACAGCGCGCGCAGCCGTCTGCTGGCCTTCGACACGTCGTTCGACGCGCTGCTGGCTGCCCATTGGCCGCGCGAGGCCCCGGCAAACCAAGATGGTGACGAGGACCTCGTGAGCCGGGCGCGCTGACGGCGCGGCCGCGGCGCGCGAGCGGGCGTTAGTCGAAGCAGGCTCCGTCGAGAAGTCGCTTGGGCTCGAGCACCACGAGGAACCGGCCCTCGCCGACGCTCACCAGGCCCTGCTCGATCAGGTGGCCCAGCACCCGGGTGACTGTCTCACGTGACACGCCTGCAATGCTCGCGAGCTCGCGGTGGGTCAGTGGCTGGTCGATGCGCGTGCCTTCGGGCGTATCGACCCCCGAGCTGTCGCAGAGCTGGTGGAGCACCATCCGCACGCGCGCCTCGGCCGCCTCGTGGGTCAGCAGCGCGATCTGTTTCCACGCCTCGCGACAGCGATTGCACAGCTCGCGCAGCAGCGCGATCGCGAAGGGCTGCTGCTGCAGCAGTGCGAGGAAGCGCGAGCGATCGAGCGAGAGGATCACCGCGGAAGACACGGCGGTGACGGTGGCGGGCTCGGTCTGACCATCGATCAGCGCCATCTCGCCGAAGTAGTCGCCGGCCGGGTGGAACGCGAGAATCACCTCCCGGCCGCTGGGCAGCCAGCGGGAAACCTTCACGCGCCCCGACTGGACGATGTACATCGTCTGGCCGGTCTCCTCTTCGTTGAAGATGACCTGGCCCCGGTCATAGCTCCGCTCGATGCAGGCGCGCGAGACCGCCTCGAGCGCCTCCGGAGGCAGCTCGCGGAAGAGCGCAACGCGGCGTAGGAAGTCCGTATCGACGCCCAAATGTGTCCCTTCCCCCACGGCTGGGAGCTTCGAGCCCAGTCATCGCCGCGGCAGACCCCCGACTTGAGGATCGGGTGACAGCTCGGAAAGGCAGGTCTCCCCCGCTGGGATCTGGCTCCTCGGGTTCGAGGCACGGGGCGGCATGTAGATCGACGGCGAGGCCCGGAATGAACGGGACGGGGGTCCTACCGGAGCCGTCGGCATCGCCAATTTCCGTATTGAAGACAGCTACTTCTGCCAACTCATCGCACCCCCGTGGAGAACGAGTTGCACCGACACGCGTGACCTTTGCACGCCTCGGGGACACTCATGGGCAGGAGGAAGGAGGGGTTCCAAGGCGGGCATATTGACCGCCGAAGAATTGGGGGCTGTTGATCTCATGCTGCGCTCTAGAGCCAAACGGTTTCAGAAGCTGCTCCTTGCGTTGGACGTTGCATTGGCGGCGGCAGGTCTCGCCGCTGCTCTCAGGCTGACGGGCGTCCCGCCCAGGGCATTGGTCGATCACGTCGAATCGCTGTTGCTCGTTGCGGTTCTGGGCGTCGCGATCTGGCCGCTCTCGCTCGACGCGCTCGGGCTCTACGAGTCCCAGCGCCGACGAACCATGCTTCAAGTGACCTGGCGGATCGGGGTTGCGCTGGCGCTTGCCGGGGTCGTCCTGAAGCTCGCGGTGGCCGTGACCCTGCCCACCGTTGGGCCCGCCTTCGCCGCCGTCGCCGTGGCGCTGCAGTTCGCGCTGATTGCGTCCTCCAGGATCGCGATCCACGCGGGACTGCGCGTGGCGCGCATGCGCGGCCGGAACTATCGGCACGTCTTGATCGTCGGAAGCGGCCCGCGCGCTCGGCTGGCGGCGGACCTGATCGAGGAGCATCCGGCCTGGGGCCAGCGCCTGGTCGGGCTGCTCGACGATTGCGACACGCCGGCCGACCCGTCTCTGATCGGGGTTCCCACCCACAAGCTGCAAGACCTGCCGGATCTGATGCGGCGCGTGGTCATCGACGAGGTCATCGTGGCGTGCCCGCGCTCGATGCTGTCGGCGATCGCGCCGGCGATCGCGACGTGCGCGGCGGTCGGCATCCCCGTGACCATGCTCTCCGACGTCTTCGGCGACCTGATGCCGCGGCCCCGCGTCGCGGAGTTCGGCATGCAGCCGGCGTTGAGCTTCGGCGTCGTGCACCACAGCCGCTCGGCGCTGTTGTTCAAGCGTGTCATGGACGTCATCTGCGCCACCGCGCTGCTGCTGCTGCTGTCGCCCGTGCTCGCGATCGCGGCGATCGCGACCAAGCTGGATTCGAAGGGGCCGGTCTTGTTTCGCCAGAAGCGCTGCGGCCTGAACGGGCGCCTCTTCGATGTCCTCAAGCTGCGCTCGATGCACGTCGATGCCGAGACGCGCCGTGCCGAGCTGGTTGCGCAGAACGAGATGGACGGGCCGGTCTTCAAGATCCGCAACGACCCACGGATCACGCGCGCCGGACGCTTGCTGCGCCGCCTCAGTATCGACGAGCTGCCGCAGCTCTGGAACGTGGTGCGCGGGGAGATGAGCCTCGTTGGCCCGCGGCCGCCGATTCCCGGCGAGGTGGACGAGTACGACGTGGCACAGCGTCGCCGCCTCTCGATGCGGCCGGGCATCACCTGCCTCTGGCAGGTCGAAGGCCGCAACACCATCGGATTCACGGAGTGGGTGCAACTCGATCTCAACTACATCGATCGCTGGTCGCTACTGCTCGACATCAAGATCCTGCTGCGCACGCTCCCGGCGGTCTTGAAGGGGACGGGCGCGAGCTGAACGCCCGATCCGTGGCCCTGCAGCGCCCGGTGCGGTATCAGCCCGGGATGGGTATCGCCGACCTCGGCCGGATCGGGCGCCCTCAGGTACGAGACGGATCCGGACGAATCCGGGACTGGCGGATTCTGACGACGCTCCGGGTTTCCCGGTCGGCTGGCTTCGCAGAGGAGTGCGATGGATCGGTTCGACGACGAGACGTTCGACGACGAGACGGGGCAGTCGAACCCGTTCGATTCGCTGCGCGACCCTTTGGGCATCCTACGCCGCCGCTGGCGCCCGATGCTGCTCGTGATGCTCGCCGGCCTCGCCCTGACGCCGCTGGCTGTGTGGCTGATGCCCCCCGTCTACATGGCGCGCGCCAGCGTTCTGATCGCGACCCAGAAGCTCTCCGAGAGCTTCGTCCGGCCGACGATCCAGGAGGATGCGACCGAGCGCATCAACGCGCTCACGAGCCAGGTGCTCTCCCGCCAGAGCCTCAGCGAAGTCGTCGAGCAATTCGATCTCTATCCCCAATTGCGCGAGAGCGGGGGGATGGACGAGGCCGTCGCCGCACTCGCCCAGCGGATCACCATCGAGCTCGACCCGGGCATCCAGTCTCCCGGAGAGCGTGCTCGCGTCGTTCTCGTGTACTTCTCGGATCAGCAGGCAACGCGCGCCGAGGAGGTGACGAACGATCTCGCTCACCGGCTCACGCTCGCCGGCATTCGTCTGCGCAGCGAACAGGCGCGCGTGACGACCGAGTTCCTGCGCGGCGAGCTCGCCACCGCCGAGGTCGCCCTGCGTGAGCAGTCGAAGAAGGTCAGCGAGTTCGAGGGGCAGCACCGCGGCGAGCTGCCGTCGGAACTCGAGTCGAACCTGCGGCGGCTCGAGCGATTGCAACAGCAACGCAACTCGCTCGCGCTTCAGATCGCCGAGGGCGAGACGCGCGTCGCGATGCTCTCCACGCAGGAGCGGACGTCCGGCTCACCGAACACCCGGTTGTCCGAGGTCAGGGCCTCACTCGCGCGCGAGCTGTCGGTCAACAAAGAGACGCATCCGAACGTCATCTCGTTGCGCCGCCAGATCGAGCTGCTCCAGAAAGAACCCGGCAGCAGCACGGGTGGCGCCGGCGTGGCTAGTGCCGGCCGCCGCGGCGTGACCGAAGCGGCCCGGCGCGAACTGGCCCAGCTGCGCGAGCAGCTCACCGCCACCGATCGCGAGCTGGTGGAACTGGACCGCCACGTCGCGCGCATTCCGGCGGTCGGGCAAGAGCTCGGTGCGCTGGCACAGCGCGAAACCGTGCTGCGCGAGAATTATCTCGACTTCATGCACAAGGTGCAGGATGCAGAGCTGGCCCAGAGCCTGGAGCTGGCGCAGCAGGGCGGTCGGGTTTCGATTCTCGATCCCGCGTCTCTGCCGACGGAACCGAAGCGGCCGCGCTGGCAGATCGCGCTCGGCGGGGTAGCGGCGTCGATTGGCCTCGCGCTCGCGCTGGGGCTGCTCCTCGAGTTGCTCGATCCGCTCATCATGACGGCCGAGGCGCTCAAGACGTTGGCAGGAGTCCCCGTGCTGGGGTCGCTGCCGCGCATCGCCACCGATTCGTGAGCGATCACCGGGGATCATCGCAGCCCTCCAGCCGATCTCCGACGGTCTCCGCGCGATGCACCAGATGGAGCCAGTCGCTGCATCTGTTCGAGCTTTAGAACGTGGTACGGCCGGCCGCTCTGGGGTATAGGCAATTGCGGTGCGGTTAGTCGCACCGGGGGGGGAAATCATGGAGCGACAGGACCGGCCCGAGGCCGATCGACACGGGATTGCGTGGACAATGACCGTCGCGAGTGCGCTCGGCGCGCTGCTGGCGCTCGGCTGTGCATCGACCAGCCCGCCGAATCTGCCTCCGGCCAGGACCGCCGCGGAGCCCTATCGGGTGGGCGCCTCGGACCAGCTGACGGTGCGCGTGCTACCGGATCCGGCCATCGAGCGCGTCGTGAAGGTGCGGCCCGACGGGCGTTTCTCCTTCGATCTGATCGGTGACGTGGACGCGAGCGGCCACACGACCGACGAGATCGCGGCCGACATCACGCAGCGCATCGGCGAGTACCGCCAGAGCCCGAGCGTCAGCATCGCGCTCGATAACCCGTTGAGCACGGCGGTGAGCGTACTCGGAGAGGTGAACAGACCGCTGGTGTTCTCGCTCGAGCGCGACATCCGCCTCTCGGAGGCGATCGCGAACGCCGGCGGCGCGACCCAACTGGCGGCGGCCTCACGCGTCCGCGTCATTCGCAACACGGGTGGCCAGACGGTGGCGTATGTTGCCAATCTCGACGAGATCCAAGCAGGCGATGGGACGACCGACCTGCACCTCGAGCGAGGCGATCTGATCTTCGTGCCTCCGGCGACGCCCGTGGTGGTGGGTTACTCGCTTCGCCGCGCGATCTACCCGCTCGAGATCATGATGCAGACGATTGCGGGTCCGATCCTCGGCTTGTTGCTCGGCAACTGAGCGCGGCAGAGAAGTGGAGCCAGTCGTGAGACTGGCTCCACGCACACGACCTCACGACGCGGAGTCCGAGTTGACGCGGCGCGGTGTCGATACGCAACGCGCTCGCAACTTCCGCCGCAAGCTCTCGCACGAAGATGCCATCTGCGCCGCGCTCCGGCGGCACAATCCGCTGCCGCACAACGACCCGGTGCATTTGATAGAATGCGCCTTCGGGGCGTCTGCGAGAGGTTGGCTGCGCGGGGAGTCGTCGGGGTGCAATCTCGCTATGCGGCTGCGCGACTGCTGCTACTGGGGCTCTTGTCGTGGTCGGCTCGCGCACCTGCGCAGGAGTCCTGCGCGCCCTGGCCGGGCGAGTTCTCACCGCTTCCGACGGTGAGCGATCCCGATCCGCTGCGCGCGCGCTGGGCAACGCTCCGCGCGGAGCAGCTCACGCAGCGCGCCGCGCGACTCGAGGAGCGCGACCGCAGCGAGGCGAACCGCATCTGGCAACGCGTGCTCTGCTTCCAGCCGGAGGCCGCGGCAGCGCGGGAGGGCGTGCTGCGCACCCGGGCCTCGGCGGTGTTGCAAGCATCCGAGCCGCTGCGCCAGGTCGATCCGCGCACCCCGGCTCCGGTCGCCGCGCGTGCGGCGCCTGGGCCGCCGCCGAAGCGCAAACCCAAGCCGGTGCGCTTCGACCAGCCGCTGCGCCGTGCCGAACAGCTGATCCGCTCGGCGCGCTTCGACGAGGCACTCGCGAAGATCGAGGAGCTGCGGCCGCGCATCGAAGCGGAACCGGGCGCGCGAACGAGCGAGCGAACGCGCCTCGAGCTGCTGGCCGCGACGGCACACGTCGCGTTCGGGGACGAAGCCGCCGCGCGCGCGAGCTGCGAACGCGCGCTGCGCAGCGATCCCGCGCTGGTGCTCGACGCGCACTCGACGCCGCCGAAGCTGATGCGAGCCTTCGAGGCAGCGCGCGCGGAAGCGGAGCCGCAATGAAGCCCTCCGCGCGGTTCTGGCTGGCGATCGCCGCCACCTGCGCGTGCGACTGCGCGCGCCCGGCCGCTCCGCCGGATACCGCTCCCGCGGAGCGCGCGGACACGCCTGCCCAGCTCGCGGTGGAGGTGTATGGAGGGCTCGAACCTGGCGTGCGCGATCCGACACTTAAAAGAGTTGATCTCGTCGTCGATCCCACGCGCTCGATTGTTCCCCCGCCCGACCACCCATCGGAAGCGCCCGCGCCGCCGTTCCTCGTCATCGCGCAGCCGGATCCTTCGCTGCCCGCGCACGTCGTCGCGGTCGGCCGCGCCGGGGGCGAGGCGATCCCGGTTCCGCCGGGTCTGGTGACACTGATCGTGCAGCTCGATCCGCCCGAGACGATCGGCCCGTTCCGGCTCGCGCCGGGCGGCGACGCACGCGTGCGCGTGCTCGACGCGCCGGGAACGGCGTCACCGGAGCGGACGTGGCGGATCGAGCGCGGCAACGAGGCCGTCGGCCGCGCCTTCCCGCCGCCGGAGAAGCTTCCCACAGCGAGGAACCCATGATGCGTCGCGCGCCGCTGTTGATGCTGATGCTGCTACTGACCGGCCCTCCCGCACACGCAGCCGAGGATGCGATTGCGCGGAGCGGCGCGTGGTCCGAGGATGCGCTGCCGGTCCAGCCATCGGCGCGCCAGGTGATCGAGCGGGCCTTCCAGAACTTCTACTACTTCGACGAGCACTCGCAGATCGAGTTCGACGTGCGCAGCAGTGGCCGGGCAGTGCTGCACTACGAGACCGAGATGATGCGCAAGTTCATCGACGGACGCGCACACCAGCTGTTCTACTTCGAGGGCGACGGTGACATGCGCGGTCGCCGCGTGCTGCGCATCGAGCGCACCGACCGCGCCGACGACGCCTTCGTGTATCTGCCGCAGCTGCGCCGCATCCGGCGCAACGTGATGGCGCAGCGCGCGGACAAGCTGATGGGCATGGAGGTGACGCTCGAGGACCTCGAGATCCAGCGCCTCGAGAAGTCCGAGATCCTGGGCAGCTCGTTCTCGAACGTCGCGGGCGAGCCGGCGCACATCGTGACGCTGCGGCGGCTGTTCGGCGGCGCGTACGACCGCGCGGACTTCTTCATCGCGAGCAGCGACTACGCGATGCTCGAGGTGCGCTTCTACCGATCCGGAGCGCTCGAGCCGTTCAAAGTCACCGAGATGCGTCGCGAGACGATGCAGCACTACGCGGGGCACGTGCTCCCGAGCCGCATCGACTTCATCGATCGCGAGCAGGGCACGGAGACGACGCTGCTCTTCACGCACCGCGAGGTGGATCCAGAGCTGCGCAACGACCGCTTCACGACGCTCGCGCTGGAGAAGCGGCAGCGGCTGTCGTGGATGCGGACACACGGCGCGGAGGCTGACGATTGAGCGAGCCGACCGCGTTTGCCCCGACCGCGAACCCCGGCGCGTACGTGCCGTGGCGCGGATCGGAGCGCGCGCTCGCCGGCCTCGAGCGCTGGGCCTTCGACACCAAGAACGCGACCTGCGCGCTCACCGGCCGAGCGGGGATGGGCAAGACGCTTCTGCTGAAGCTCTTCGCGGCCCGCGCCCGCCTCCGCTTCCGCACCGCCTTCGTCTCGTATCCCGACTGCGATCCGGACGATCTGTGCCGCGCCGTGGTGCACGAGCTCGGCGGCGTCGGCGGTGACGACCCCCGGGCGGCGCTGGCGGACGTGCTGCGGGAGCCGGGTGCGCGCGACGTGCTGTTGCTGATCGACGAGGGCCAGCTGCTGCCGACGCCGACGGCACGCTGGGTTCGCGAGCTGGCGGGTCGCTCGGCGGGCGCATTGCGGGTGCTGCTGGCGGTGACGCGCGACGAGCAGAACGCGACGCCCGCGATGATCGGCGAGGCCGAATGCGCGACGGTGTGCATCGAGGGCACGATGAGCCGCGGCGAGGTAGAGGCCCGCGTGCGGGCCGAACTCGAGCGCATGAAGCTCGAGCCCGCGCTACGCGCGCACTTCGACGACACCGCGCTGGCGGAGCTGTTCGCGCGCTCCGAGGGCGTGCCGGCTGCCGTGCAGAACCTCTCGGCGGCGCTGCTCTACGGGGCGCAGCGCGCGCGGAGACTTCCGCGGCACCCGCCCGCCCTCGACGAGGCGCCCCCGCAGGTGGCTGCCGCGCGTGAAGTGCACTCCACCGCGGAGCCGCTTGCGCTCGAGGCAGCCGTCGTGCCGCGCACGCGGCCGCGGCCGCGGGGGATGCCCGTTTTCGCACTCGGGATCGCACTCGGAGTGGCGGTGGGCATCGGCACTGCACAGCTCGGCGCGCGCTTCTGGCGCAGCACCGAGCCCTCGGGCAACACCACATTGCCGATGCCGGTGCGCGAACCCGCTGCGGTCGCCGCCCCGCCGCCGGCACTCGCCGCGGCGGGGCGCGTGGTCGCGGCGCCGCCCGTCGGCATCAGCTTCAACGCGGATCCCTGGGCGCACATCGAGGTCGACGGCGCGGCCGTCGGCGAGACGCCAATCGCCGCCCTGATGCTCGCGCCGGGCTCGCACCGCGTCGTCGCCCGCATGTCCGACGGCCGGGTGCTCGAGCGCACGGTCGAGATCGACGCGAGCAACCGCCGCATCGTCTTCCCGTGAGACGCGGGCCCAGCGGGGTGTGCGGCGGCGCTAACCCCAGGCCATGGCCGTCATCCGACGTCAGCTTCCGGGATCGAGCCGCCCTCGCAGCGGCCGGCGGCAGCGATCCGTTTCGCGAACCGCCATGACGAATCCCGCGAGAGCGGCCGAGAGCTTTGCCACCTGAACGAGCGGAACAGACAGGACCGACGCAACCAGCAGCCGGTCGAGCTCGTGCAACGAGAGCAGATTCGTCAGCGAGATGCCGGCATAAAGCCACAAGGCGGCCGGCAGGGGTCCGCGCCCGGCGCGCGATGGCCGCAGCCGGATGGCGGCCAAGACGGCCGTCCCCATCACGACTGCGATGGTGATCCACTGCTGCACTGAGTGCCTCTCGTAGTAAAGTCGGTGCTCGAACGCGACGGCGCGGGCGTGGCTGGCGAGCGACGTCTCGGCGTTCGACAGCTCCCAGACCGCTGCCGCCGCGCACGCGAGAGCCAGCCATCCGGACCGGCGTCGCGCCGGATCGGCGAAGCCGCCCTCACCCGCAGGCGGTCGGCTCCGCGTCCAGCACAGCGCGAGCCCTCCGAGCAGCCACAGCGCTGCGATCGAGGCTCGCAACGCGGGCGATGCGGCTGGCAACGAGGCGGCTTGTTCCGCTTGGTCGTAGGCGGGGATCGGCTCGAGTCGTCCCGTCGTCCCCTTCGGCACCACCGGGATCGCCACGGTCACGGCGACGCGCGAACGGTCCTCCCAACGACCGGACCGGGACAGGAAGACGATCGCCTGCACGTGGCCCAGATCGTCTGCGGCGACGACCGGCACCTCGAAAGTGTAGGCACGAGTCGTCGGCGCTACGCGTTGCGGGGAGCTGCTGCTGAGAAAGCCGCGGGGCTCGCGACGCGTGCTCATCGCGTGCAGATCGACGACCAGCCAGACGTCCGGTGCAGGCTCGGACAGCGTCACGCGGACGGAGAGCATCTGCCCGACGAGCGCGTGCGGCTGCGCCTCGACGCGCAACCACGCGGCCTGCGCTCGCGGTCGCAACGCGCCGAACAATACGGCCGCGGCCAGCAGCAGGCCCAACGGAAGGACGACCGGGCGAAGGCGCTTCATCGGGTTGGGTCGTCGCCGCGTGGCGGCCGGTGTCCTCGCCTGTCGCTGGCGTCCACCGAGCTTACGGTGCTGGGCGCGCGATGGCAGCGGGCACCGACATTTCGACTTTGGGTCGACACCATGTCGCACCAATCAGCGGGCGCTCTGGAACTCCTTCAGCAGCTTCGTGTCGAACTGGACCTCCAGCTTCGGTCCTCCCGCGTCCGTGTCGTCGATCCGGAGGGTTCCGGCGAGTTTCGTGGCTTCGTCCGCGGTCGTCTGGAGCACGGAGGGGTTGGCCGTGCCCGAGTACTGCACCCGCTGGTCGTTCAACGCCACCCAGTAGTTGAGCCGCGGGCCCGCATCGAGATCCACCGTGATGCCATCGGTCACCTCTCCGCTCACGCAGCTCATGGTCTTGCAGGCCTGGATCTTCGGGCCGAGATCGGTGCTGGAGAAGACGAGCTCCCGGATGGTCGTTGCCGTGTCGACCGCGTCGGGCCCCTTCACCAGATAGACGTACTCGAGTTTCGCCGTGTTGCCGTGGTACACGACGGTGCCTTTGGCCGGATCGGCGCTGGCGACAGCCGAGAGTGACAGCAGCGCGGCGGTGGCCAGTAGCACGCGTGCGAAGCGGTGATGAGACATCGACGTTCCTCCACTCGTCACGTGGCTGGTGCGCGTTGCGCCGCGAGCGTGGCTCAGCTCGCGCCGGTCCCCCGCAGCACGGCCGGTAGCGTGCGCAGCAGGATC
>CAYGWM010000090.1:0-4269 GCA_964353555.1 uncultured Spirochaetales bacterium | reverse complement strand
GGCTCAGCTCGCGCCGGTCCCCCGCAGCACGGCCGGTAGCGTGCGCAGCAGGATCTGGCAGTCGAGCGCGAGCGACCAGTTGTCGATGTACTCGAGGTCCAAACGCACCCAGTCGTCGAAACCGATCTGGTTGCGGCCCGCCACCTGCCATAGGCAGGTGAGACCGGGGCGCATCGAGAGACGGCGGCGCTGCAGGATTTGGTACTGATCGACCTCGCCCGGGATGGGAGGCCGCGGGCCGACCAGGCTCATGGCGCCCCGCCAGACGTTCCAGAGCTGGGGAATCTCGTCGAGGCTGTAGCGGCGCAGGAAACGTCCGACGGGCGTTATGCGCGGGTCATTGCGGATCTTGAAAACGGGACCATCCATCTCGTTGAGTTGCTCGAGCCCCGAGCGACACTCCTCCGAGTCAGCATACATGGTGCGCAGTTTGAGCATCGTGAAGCGGCGCCCATAGAGACCGCATCGCTGCTGGCGAAACAGGATGGGCCCAGGCGACGTCATCCGGATCGCGATCGCCGCCGCGGCCAGCACCGGTGCTGAGAGCGCAAGGAGCAGCGCCGCTCCGACGGCGTCGATCGCGCGCTTGATGCGCGCCTGCGCACGGCTGTGGTGCACCACGGAGAAGCTGAGTGCCGGGTGCGGCCCGAATTGCACCAGGCGCGGCGGCGGGAGGGTATCGCCGAACAGATCCGAGAGCAGCGTCACCGGGACGCCCACCGCCGCGCTGATCGCAATGACGGGCGCAATCGCCGCGAGCATCGAGCGCGGGCACGCCACGACGACTTCATCGATGACCCTCTCCCGGAAGAGCGCGGCCACCTCATGGATCTTGTGGACGCGCGGGTTGCTCGGCCTGGCGAAGGGCGCCTGCAGCAGCCGCGGATCGAAGGGAAAGTCGCCTTCGTCGACGAAGCCGACCACGCGCAGTCCCCACTCGGCGTGCTCGTCGATCACGTTGTTCACGTGGCGCGCACGCGGACCGCTCCCCACTATCAGCACGTTTCGGGTGTTGCGGCCGCTGCGGCGCAGCGTGTGCAGCGCGGCGAAGAGTACGATGCGGGAGGCACCGATTGCGAGCACCTGGGTGGCGCTGCAGATCAGCGCGAAGTGCCCCGCGACGGGTACCCGAAGCACGACTTCGCTCGCAGCGATCAAAGCGCCCGCGAACGTTCCCGCCAGGCAGACGCGCGAGAGCAGGTGGGAGATCGAACTCCGGCGCTGCGACTGGTACGCGCCGAGCCGATTGAGCGCGATCGGCCAAGCCAGGCTGCCGACGAACGCGAGGACCACCAGCCTCACCGCGCTGGCGCGGCTCTCGATTTCGAGGCCCGATACGGGCAACGAAATGGCAGCGACGAAGGCCGCAGCCGCCAGCGCCCCGTCCAGCGCGATGTTGGTTTGGAATAGACGTCCCGCTCGATCCCGCAACATCGACAGCCTTCCTGTTCCCGCTCGTCCAGCCACCACCAGCCAAGTTGCCGAGGCAGTGTAGCAGTAACACCCCTCACAGCTCGCAATTTCCCCCACCCCCGCCCGTTAGAGGCGGTCTGCGTTGCAGCAACCGGGTCAACCCCTGTATGATTTTCGGCACCGTGGTCGATGAACCGGATCGAGCGTCCGATCCCACGCACCTGCTGAGCAGTCCAGTGCTCCGGCAGCAGCGGAAGCCGGCATGGAGCGCCCCGGCGCCCCAAGCGACGCCTGGTCAGATCGTCGCGCCGATCGGAGTAGGCGCGCAGGCGGCGAGGATGGATGCGCGTCCAGACTCCTAGGTCTCCGCGGACCTGGCTGACTCGACCGGACGACTCTCGATGAGCTTGCGCCCCTTCGCCTCGACGATCTCCCGAGACACCGGCCGAATCTGCTTCGCGTAGGACGCGAGGAGCGAACGGTCTGCGAGCAGGCTCACGAGCCGCGGGCAACCAAGTGACGCCGCGTAGAAGATCGGTTCGAGACCGGGCTCGAGAATCGCCTCGTAGTCTCCGCCCGCCACCTCGATCCGGTGGCGCAGATAGGGTTCGATCTGCTCGGGATGCAGCGCCTCCAGGTGATGCTCGATGGCGATGCGCTGGCGCAGCTGCCGTAGGGCCGGGTCGGTCAACCGCGTTAGCAACTCCGGCTGCCCGGTGAGCACGATCTGCAGCAGCTTCTCGGTGTCGGTCTCGAGATTCGACAGCAGACGCACTTCCTCGAGAGCCTGGAGGCTGAGGTTCTGGGCCTCGTCGATCACCAGCACCGTGTTGAATCCCTTCTCGAGCCTGCCCAACAGATACCGATTCAACGCGATCAGATAGTCCGCCTTGGTGCCGACGCCGTACGACAGACCGAAATCGGTCGCGATCAGTTTGAGTAGATCGAGCGCCGAGAGATCCGCGGTGTTCAGCACCAGGGCGGTCTCGGTCTCCTCCGGAATGCGATCGAGCACAGCTCGCAGCAGCGTGGTCTTCCCCGTGCCTACCTCGCCAGTCAACAGCACGAAGCCCTTCCGGCGCGTGATGCCGTAATACAGCGCCGCGAGACCCTCCTCATGGGTCTCCGAAGGCCACAGAAAGCGGGGGTCCGGCGACAGCGAGAAGGGGAGTTCGCGGAGCCCAAAGAACGACTCGTACATACCGCCTTCCCGCTCGGCAAAGCGGCGGTGATGGTTGAATGCGAACGTAGCCCAGCGCCTGGGAGCGGTCGGGTGGCGCTAGCTCCCCGGCGCTTGCGGGGCTCCAACGATGAAGGCGGCCGCGGGTCCGAGAACTGGATGGGCCGGTGAACAAGGTCCGGCTGTGACTTCGTTGCCGGCGAGCGCCCACGATATGCTGCGGGCGATGCGTGTCCCGAGGCTACTGCGGCGCCGCGAGCTCTGGCTCCCGACGGCTTGGGGCTGGGCGCTGCTGCTTGCGCTGACCGCGGGCGGGAGCTGGCTCGGCCTGCACACGGTCTACGATTTCCTCGCGCCGAACGAACCCGTCGGGCGCGGCCTCCTCGTCGTCGAGGGCTGGGTGAACGACGCTGCGCTCGAGGAGTCCGCCCGACTGTGGCGAGCGGGCGGCTACACGAGGCTCGTCACCACGGGCGGCCCGGTCGAGCGCCACGCGTCCCTATTGCCCTTCGCGACTTACGCCGAACAGGCGGCAGCGATGCTGCGGACTCTAGGCGTTCCCGATCGCGACATCGCGGTCGTTCCGGCGCCCGCCTCAGCGCGCGATCGCACCTTCTCGTCGGCGGTCGCGCTACGCGAGTGGATCTCCAGCAGCGGAGTCGACGCGCCGGCGCTCGACATCGTCTCCGAAGGGCCGCACGCGCGGCGCACGTGGCACCTCTATCGAATGGCCTTCGGTGACGGCGTCGCGATCGGGATCCGCAGCGTCGCGTCCGACCTCTACCCACCCACCGAGTGGTGGAGAAGCAGCGCCGGCACGAAGGACGTACTCACCGAGGCAATCGCCTGGTCGTGGGTCGCCTGCTTCTTCCATCCGCCCCCGAGTGCCTCGCACCGGAAGACGTCGGACCTGGGGCAGGAGTTCCCTGCGGACCCGACATCGCGAGTCGCCGCGCGACTGCATCAGCCGCAGGGGAGCGTGAACGCCTCGATACCTGGACTTCGCTCTCGCTGAGTCTGGTCCTCGCTCCCGCGCATGCACCGCACTCGACTCCCTCACCGAGCTCGCGCTCCCGCGGCGTTCGGATTGGCGTGGCTCCTCAGCGGCGCCTGAATCTCGGCGACGTCGGGGGTGCGCGGTTCTTGAGTCTCGGCGACGTGGGCGGTGCGCTGCCCTCGATGACTTCGATCGCGGCGATCATCGGCGGCAGGCCCGCCACCGGGACGAGGTCGATATCGAGCACGCCGTCGTCGACGAGGACGTAGACATCCTTGACGACCGCGACGCCGTTGCCTCCCGCCTCGCTGAAGACGTCGAAGTCCCTGAGGCCAACCACGCCGCGCTCGAGCAGTACGTCGAAGACTCGCTCGCCGCGCGCGTTCACCTCACGCCCCAACTCCGCGAAGTGCAGGCGAACGCGGTAGGGGCCGAGACCCGAGACCGGAAGCCGGAAGCGGATGCCGCCCGAGCCGTCGCCGACCCGGCGCGTCCGGTAGAGCGGATCGAGCCTGGTCCTGCTGATGGAGACTCCCGACGTGCTCGTGATCACACCGCCCGTCGCGTAGGGCTCCTCGGAGCTCCACGGCTGTCCCGACGACGGGTCGGTCCAAGAAGAGCCGCCGACTTCGAGGTGGTAGGGGGCGCCCCCGGTCAGCTCGATCGTGCACTGGGCATC
>CAYGWM010000089.1:6762-16804 GCA_964353555.1 uncultured Spirochaetales bacterium | reverse complement strand
CGCGCGAGCGCTTCGGCCGTGGGGTCGCGTTCCAGCTGCAGCACCGCGAGGCGTTCCTTCGCTTCGGGGGCGTGGGGAGAGTTGGGGTGGTCGGCAAGGAAGCGGCGATAGGTCTGCGTCGCGTCCTGGGCTCGCACCTGGTCCCACCCTTGACCGGCGCAGCTCGCGAGTGCGAGCGCGATGCCGAGCGGGAAACCTCTCTTCGTGGAGTTGGGGCGCATGCCGGCGGTCCTCAGCACTGGGGGCGGAAGCGCCCTTTCGTGAATCGGCTCGCCCTCGGAGGCCCTTGAGTCGCACGTGGCGCCAAATGCTCTGCAGTAACAGCTTCGGGTACTCCCGGATCACGACCTTGCCCTGGATCAGCAGGTTTGCAGCAACTGCGCGCATTCGGTGCTGGAACGACGCTACTTCGCGTCGAGCGTGAGCACGCCATCCCAGTCCGGCGGCGGTGGCGCATCGCAGAAGCGCCGCGCGCGTTCGAGCAGCGACCGGGTCGCGCCGTCAGCGGGGCCCGGCGCGGCGAGCAGCGCTACCGCGTGCGCGAAATCGCGGGCGCGATACGCGACGAGCGCCGCCTGGTAGTGATCGCGCGCGGCGATGCGTTCGGGCGCGACGGCAGCTGTCGTCCCGAGCGGCTCGAAAATGCGAAGCGGCGCAGCACGGCCGACCACGCGGATCGCATCGATCTCGCGGAACACGAACGCATCGCCGGCCTGATCGCGTGTTTGCTGCGACACCAGCGTCGTGGTGTCGAAGTGCTTGTTCACGGCTTCGAGCCGGCTCGCGAGGTTCACCGCGTCGCCGATCATGCTGTACTTGGTGCGCTCTTCGGTGCCCATCTCGCCCACCACCACGACGCCGGTATGGATGCCGATGCGCCAGCGCAGCGCGGGTCGCCCGCTCGCCTGCCAGCGCAGCGCGAGCGCGGCGAGCCGCTCGGACGCCAGCAGCGCCGCGCGGCAGGCGCGTGCCGCGTGATCCGGGTGCGCGATCGGCGCGCCCCACGACGCGAGCACGCCGTCGCCGAGCAGTTCGTTCACGGTGCCGCCGGCGCCGAGCACGACGTCGCAGAGCACGGCGAAGTACTCGTTCAGACAGGCGAGGATCTCCTCGGGCGGACGCTGCTCCGAGAAGGTCGTGAAGCCGGCGAGATCGGAGAAGAGCACCGTCACTTCACGGCGTTCCCCGCGCGGCGCCAGCGCCTCGGGGTGACGAAGTAGCTCGGCGGCCACTTCCTTCGAGACGTGGCGCTCGAAGGTGCGGCGCAGCCGGTCGCGCTCACGTAGGCCCTCGACCATCCGGTTGAAGGCGCCGCCCAGCTGCTCGAGCTCGTCACCGGTCGAGATCTCGACGCGTGTGTCGAGGTCGCCCGCGCCGACACCCGCAGCGGCGCGCGCGAGCTTCGCGACCGGGTCGGCGACGCCGCGCGCCAGCAGGAACGCGAAGCCCAACGCGACCCCGAGGATCGCTGCGCCGAGTCCGAGGAAGGTCCACTCGAGCGCGCGCAGGAAGCCGAGTTCCTGGTCGATCGACGCCAGCAGCAGGAAGCCCGCGCGCTCTTCGCCGGGCACGATCTCGGCGCGCGCCACGAGCCAGCGCTCGCCCGCGAAACGCCATTCCGCAGCCGATGTCGCGCCGCCAGCAGCGAACGGCTCGCTGCCGGCGCGCAGCAGCGCTGCGAGTCCCTGCTCCCGCTGCGCGTCGAGTGTCGCGAGCAGCAGCCCGTTCTCGCCGAGCAGCGCCACGTGCAGACCGGAGATCGCGCGCATCGCGCCGAGCGTGGCACGATCGACGCGCGTGCCGACCAGCACCAGCCCGTGCAGCTCCGTGCCGAACACGACCGGCTCCGCGACGATTTCGTACACCGCACGCGGTGGCGGTTCGGACGACAAAGGAAGATCGGCCGGCAGATCGGACGCCTGGCCCCATAGCGCCACCGCCTCCTCGCCGCGCGCGGCGCGTGCGAGCGGCGGCACGCCGAGCAGCGAGTCGCCAAAGCGCCCCGGATCCGCGCGCGTGTAGACCAGTTCGCCCGCCGCGCTAGCGACGATGAAGACGTCGTGGCGCGACGCCACCGCGAGCGACGGGAGAAGCGAGCGCAGCCGGAGGTTACCATCGCGCAGCTGGTCCTGGCGCGACGGCGCGCCGCCGAAACCGAGATCGTCCTCCGCCACCGACACCGTCGAGAGCACGGTACGGAAGACCGGATTGCTGCGCGCGAGCACGTCCACTTCGTCCGCCACCGTGCGGCGGCGCAGATCCTGGAGCTGCCGAAACGCCGCGAGCGTGCGTGCGAATCGCAGGTCGAAGTCGTCGCGCACGCGGCGTTCAGTCTCCACGCGCACCACCACCAACGCCGCGCCGAGCGCCGTCGCCACCAGCAGGCCGAATACGAGGAAGAGCTTGGTGCGGAAATGCAAGCGCGGGCGCGCGTCCATCACTAGTCGTCGTAGCTGGGCGGCGGCGGGTAGTCGCTGCCGTCCTTGCGCTTGTGCGGCGCGATGCCCTCGGTCTGCTCGATTCGGAGCCGCACCTCGGCTCCCGGCTGCGAGTCCACACGCAATGGCTGTGAGACGCGTTTCGCGCCCGGCGCCCAGGCGTTGAGACTCAGATCGGTGCCCAACGGAATGCCGTCGATCGCGAAGCGGCCGTCGGCCTCCGTGACGGCATAGGCGTCGTTCTCGAGCACGACCACGTACGAGAGCATCTGCGGATGGATGTTGCAGTAGACCGGAACGAGACCGGCTCTCTCGAAGGTGACCGTGCGCGGCGAGTCAGTCGACTTGTACTGGCCGAGGTCGAAGGTCGCGAGCGGTGACACCGAGAACACGTTGTGATAAATGCGGTCGTGGTTCGGGAACGAAACGGTCTGCCCCTGCACGACCGGCAGGATGCGCGGGTCGAAGCGTTCCTTCCGCTGCTGCAGCAGCGCGTCCGGCTTTGGCGCGACGCGCGTGAATCCCGTCACGTAGACCACCACACCGCTCTTGTCGTCGCTCTCGCGCAGCCCGCCGATGAAGGAGCGGCGCAGCAGCTGCACGCTGCCACGCACGCTGCCGGTTGAGTCGACTCCTGCGATCGCGACGCCGGCCGGCAGCGCGATTGCTGTGAGCAGCGCGGACAGCAGGAAGCGGGCACGGGACCGGAACGGAGACATGCGGAACCCTCGGACGGACATTTATACCGAATGCCGGCGCCTGATCGTCGGCGGGGCGACCTCCGCTGGGTATCGCGAATCGAGGTGGCGGCGCGCAGCGATGCGATTCGGTATCGAGTCGGTGCGCCGTCCTCTGCCAGGAGTCCCCATGCCCGATTCCCGTTCCGACTTTCCCATCGCGATCATCGGCGCCGGCTTCGCCGGGATCGGAACTGCGATCCAGCTGAAGAAGGCCGGGATCCATTCCTTCACGATCTTCGAGCGCGCCGGCGAGATCGGCGGCACCTGGCGCGACAACACCTATCCCGGCGCAGCGTGCGACGTACCGTCGCACGCATACTCGCTCTCGTTCGAGCAGAACCCCGGCTGGACGCATCGCTACTCGCCATCGGAGGAGATCCAGAACTATCTGCTCGGCATCGTCGACAAGTGGCGGCTGCGCTCGCATCTGCGGCTCGGCACCGAGATCGTCGAAGCGCGCTTCGACGAGACACAGGGGGCTTGGACGCTCACCACGGACAAGGGCGACACCGTGACCGCACGCGTCGTGGTGTCGGGCGTCGGGGGACTCGTCGATCCGGCGCTGCCCGACATCAAGGGGCTCCAGAGCTTCGGCGGCGAACTCTTCCACACCGCGCGCTGGAACCACGACTATGAACTCACCGGTAAGCGCGTCGGCGTGATCGGCACGGGCGCGAGCGCGGTGCAGGTGGTGCCGTCGATTGCACCACAAGTCGAGCGGCTCGCCGTCTTCCAGCGCACGCCCGCGTGGGTCGTGCCGAAGCGCGACAAGCGCTATTCGGAGCACGCGCGCCGGCTCTACGCGCGCCTCCCGGTTCTGCTGCACGCGAGCCGCTTCCTCCAGTATCTGTCGAGCGAGATCTGGGGACCGATGATCTTCCTCGATGCGCCGCGCCTCTCGGCAGTCGGGGAGCGGCTGTCGATGGCGCACCTACGCGCGCAGGTGAAGGACCCGGTGCTGCGCGAGAAGCTGACGCCGCATTTCCAGTTCGGCTGCAAGCGCATCCTGGTGTCGGACGATTACTGGGCGAGCTTCGAGCGCGAGAACGTCGATCTGGTGACGGAGCCGATCGAGGAGATCGTGCCGGAAGGCATCCGGACCGCGGATGGCAAGCTCCGCGAGCTGGATGTGCTCGTGCTCGCCACCGGATTTGCGCTGGGGCTCGCCTCGGCGCCCTTCCCGATCACCGGCCGCGGCGGGCGCACGCTCGACCAAGTCTGGGCGGACGGCGCGGTCGCCTACAAGGGCATGACCGTCTCGGGCTTCCCGAACTGGTTCATCCTGATGGGCCCCAACACCGGTCCGGGACACACCTCGGTGCTCGTCTATACGGAAGCCCAGATCGCCCACGCGCTCAGCGCGATCCAGAAGCTTCGCCGCGAAGGACACAAGTGGGTGGACGTCCGGCAGTCCGTGCAGGACCACTACAACGCCGGCATCCAGGGCCGCATGAAGCACATGGTCTGGTCCACCGGCTGCCACAGCTGGTATCTCTCGAGCGACGGGAGCAACCACTCGCTGTACCCGGGCTTTGCGGCCGAGTACGCGCTGCGCGCCCGCCGCTTCGATCCCAGCGACTATGAGATCGCGCGGTTCTGAGCTCCGGCTCAGCCGCTCGCGCCCCTCGCAGCGCCTCGACTTCTTCGTGCGAGCCCGAGCAGCGCGACGGTCGCTGCGAACGCGCCGCCGCCTGGCTCGGGAACGCTGAAGAACGTGGCGGTCTCGAGGTTCGCGCCACTGCCGTACTGGAACCCTCCGCCCTGATCGAAGGAGAGCACCTCGAGCGCACCGAGTGCGGCGCCGGCGATCAGCCGATAGGTTCCGTTCGCGAGCGGGGTCGGCGCGGCGTCGAAGAACTCGGCGAAGTCGATCTGGCCCGACGGGAGCGGGGGCTGACCGATGACCATCCCCTCGATCTCGGTTACAAGACCGAGTGTCGCCGCGTCCTCGATCATGAAGAGCAGGAAGCCGCAACTCGTGCAGGCGTTTTCGTAGGCGACGCCCGGCGTCGAGGTGACGTGCGTCGCACCGTTCGCCGGATTGGTGACGGTGACGACGCCGTCGGGCTGCTGCGGATCGAACGGCAGCGTGGCCGTGAGAACGCCGTCGTTCACCGACAGCGACCAGCTGCCGGCCGGATACTCCGCGAGCAACGCCGCGAGGCTCGCGAAGCCCGGTGCGGGCGGCGCCGGCTCGACCCGCTCGCACAGCACGACGCCCGGGTCGCTCTCACAGGGCAGCGCAAAGGCAGCGCGGCCGGGCGGCGTGAGCACGGCGGAGGTGACTCCACTGCCTTCGACCTCGCCGTCGATGCGCCACCCGTTCGCATCCCTGACGGCAACGACCGACACCTCGCTCACCAAGGGCTGTGCGCTCGCTTGAAACGACACCAGCACCATCGTCGCGATCAGCAGCATCCTTCTCTTCATGGCATTCCCTCCTCCTTGTAGCCTCAACGTAACGATCGCCGCGCCGGCCACCATTGCATCGAACTCGCGCGGCAGACTGGGATGTCGCCTGCGCGACCTCTTCGAACTCGGCGCATCGGGATCGATGTAACCGCACTCCGCGCATGCGTGGAGCGCGATACCGTCTGGCGCGATGTCGCCCCAGACCGACGCACGCGCTCTCGCCCCTCGGCCGATCTCGGAGGTCGCCGCAGCGCTCGGGCTTCGCGCGGGCGAATGGCGGCCGTACGGCGACGACATCGCGAAGATCGATCCCGCGTTGCTCGACGCACCTCGGCGTCGCAGTGATACGCCGCGCCTGGTGCTGGTCTCGGCGATCACGCCCACTGCCGCGGGCGAGGGCAAGACCACCACCAGCATCGGGCTCGCGCAGGGTCTCGCGCGTCTCGGCGAATCGGTGTGTCTGGCGCTGCGCGAGCCGTCGCTCGGGCCGGTGTTCGGAATGAAGGGTGGCGGCACCGGAGGCGGGCAGAGCCAGCTCGTCCCGTCCGAGCGCATCAATCTGCACTTCACGGGCGACTTCCACGCGATCACGTCGGCGCACAACCTGCTCGCCGCGCTGCTCGACAATCACCTGTACTGGGGCAACGCGCTGCGCATCGATCCGCGCCGCGTGCTCTGGAAGCGCGTCATCGACATGAACGACCGCGCGCTGCGCAACGTGATCGTCGGGCTCGGTGGACCCGGACAGGGTGTGCCGCGCGAAACCGGCTTCGACATCACCGCGGCCTCCGAGGTGATGGCGATGCTCTGCCTCGCGCGCAACGAGGAGGATCTGCGCGCGCGCATCGAGCGGCTCCTCGTCGCGTTCACCGAAGACGGCGCGCCGGTGACCGCGAAGGATCTCGCCGCAGCAGGCGCGATGGGGGCGCTGCTCCGCGATGCGCTGTGGCCGAATCTGGTCCAGACGGCAGAAGGCGTGCCGGCGCTCGTGCACGGCGGACCGTTCGCGAACATCGCGCACGGCTGCAACAGCGCGATCGCCACGCGCATGGCGCTGCACTGCGCCGACTGGGCGATCACCGAAGCCGGCTTCGGCTTCGATCTCGGCGCCGAGAAGTTCTTCGACATCAAATGTCGCAGCGCCGGGATCGAGGCGGACGCGGTGGTGCTCGTCGCGACGGTGCGCGCGCTGAAGCTCCACGGCGGTGTGGCGGCCGCTGCGCTCGATAAGCCCGAACCGGGCGCGGTGGCGCGCGGACTCCCGAATCTCGACAAACACATCGAGAACATCCACTGTTTCGGTGAGCGGCCGGTAGTGGCGCTGAACCGCTTCAGCGCCGACCGCGACGACGAGATCGAGGTGGTGCGCGCGCGCTGCGCCGAACTCGCTGTTCCGTTCGCGGTGTCGGACCACTTCGCCCACGGCGGGGAGGCCGCCGTCGAGCTGGCGCGCCTGGTGCGTGAGCAGGCGACCGGCGCCCGCAGTCCATTCCGGCCGCTCTACCGGCTCGAGGACTCGTTCCCGGACAAGGTGCTCGCAGTGGCGAGTCGGATGTACGGCGCCCGCGGCGTCGTGCTCACGAAGGAGGCGCAGCGCGACCTCCGCGAAGTGCGTCGCCTCGGATACGAGCAACTGCCAGTCTGTATCGCGAAGACGCCCGCGTCTCTGTCCGACGATCCCCAGCTGCGCGGCCGTCCGCGCGATTTCGACGTCACCGTGCGCAGCATCCAGATCAACGCCGGCGCGGGTTTCCTGGTGGCGCTGACGGGCGAGATCCTGCGGATGCCCGGGCTTCCGCGGCGACCGCTAGCCGAATCGATGGACGTGCGCGACGGCGAGATCGTCGGCGTGCACTGAGTCGCTACGGAAGCAGCACGATCTTCCCGGTGACGCGCCCGGTCTGGCTGAGCGCGTGGGCTTGCTCGGCGTCGGCCAGCCGGAAGCGCTGCGCGATGTTCAGCTTCACGTTGCCGGCGGCGACGGCGCCGACGACATGCGCGAGGCGCTCGCGGTTGGGCCGGCCGAGCACGGCCTTCGAAGAGAACGGCGGCATGAAGAGCTGTGCGACCGCGCTGACGGATTCCCCGCTGACGATGACGTGGCGTCCGCCCTCGGCGAGCAGCGCACGACAACCCGCGCCGGCATAGCTGCCGACACAATCGACGACCACCTGATACGGACCGTGTTGCTTCGCCTGCTCGAGCGCATCGCCCTTTTCGTAGTCGAGCACGACGTCAGCGCCGAGCCCGCGCACGAGCGCTTCGTTCTTCCCGGAACACACCGCGGCGACGAAGCCGCCGCGCACGTGCTTCGCGATCTGCAGCGCGAGTTGTCCGACGCCGCCGGAGGCGCCGAGGATCAGCGCCTTCTGACCGGACACCAGATGACCGATTTCCACCACCGACATCCAGGCCGTGACGCCCGCTACTGGCAACGCGCCGGCGATCTCGAAATCGAAATCGGCCGGCAGCTCACACAGCTGATCGGTGCGCACGAAGACGGTGTCTGCATACGAGCCGCGCTGCCCGCGTGAGAAGTTGGTACCGCCGACGACCCGCGCTCCCACACGCACGTCCGTCACCTTCGATCCCACCGCGTCGACGACGCCGGCAAAGTCGACGCCGATGACGACCGGCGGAGGCGGGCCGAGTAGTCGTGCAGCGAGTCGCAACGGACCACTCGCTCGCATCTTCCAATCGACCGGATTCACTCCGATCGCCTTTACGCCGACGCGCACCTGATTCGTACGTGGCTCGGGAGTCGGAACCTCGATCAGCGTGAGCGGCTCACCCTTTCTCCAGGACGCTTGCGCCATCAACTTCACGGCGGGACCTCGCTCCGTCCGAGTAGCACAGCACGCGCTTACAGCCGGCGCGAAGCGCGGCACGGTCGGGTAGGCTCAGCTCTCAATCCGTCGAAAGGACGTTGCGATGAGGAGAAAGGGGACGGTCCTCGAAATGGACTGGCTGTGGACTCCAGGGACAGGCTTGGACCCAGGTGTGTCCCCTTTCTCCTCGGTCCGTCCATGACGAGGACCGTCCCCTTTCTCCTCGGGCAGCGCTCCGACGCGCTCGTCGTGTTTGGCGCGACTGGAGATCTTGCGTTCAAGAAGATTTTTCCGTCGCTGCATGCGATGGCGCGACGGGGGCTACTCGGCGTGCCGGTCGTGCTGGTCGGTCGCGAGGACGTGCCGCTTCGGGGTCTGGTTGCGCGCGCGCGGGAGAGCGTCGAGACCTATGGCGGCGGCGTCAATGAGGCCGCGTTCACGAGGCTCAGCAACGCGCTGCGTTACGTCGGTGGCGACTACGGGAGCGACCGCTTCTTCGAGTTGCTGCGCAGCGCACTCGATGGCGCCGAGCGCCCGCTCTACTACCTCGCGATCCCGCCGAGCGCGTTCCCAACCGTGGTCGATGGTCTCGGTCGCGCCGGCTGCGCGACGGAAGGCGCGCGCATCGTCGTCGAGAAGCCGTTCGGTCGCGACTTCGCGTCCGCGGTCGAACTCAACCAGACGCTGCACCGACTCTTTCCCGAGTCGGCGATCTTCCGAGTCGACCACTTCCTCGGCAAGGAGCCGGTGCTGAACCTGCTCTACTTCCGCTTCGCGAACTCGTTCCTCGAGCCGATCTGGAATCGCCAGCACATCGAGCAGGTGCAGATCACGATGGCGGAGAGCTTCGGTGTGCAGGGGCGGGGGAAGTTCTACGAGGAAGTCGGCGCGATTCGCGACGTGGTGCAGAACCATCTGCTGCAAGTCGTCGCGCTGTTGGCGATGGAGCCGCCGACCAGCGGCTTCGCCGATGCGATCCGCGACGAGAAGGTGAAGGTGCTGAAGGCGATTCACCCGCTCTCGCCGCAGCAGCTCGTGCGCGGCCAGCTCCGCGGCTATCGCGAAGAGCCGGGTGTCGCGCCCGACTCGCAGGTGGAAACCTACGCCGCGCTCGCGCTCGAGATCGACTCTTGGCGTTGGGCCGGCGTGCCGTTCTTGATTCGCACCGGGAAGTCGTTGCCGGTCACCGCGACCGAAGTCCGTGTCACGTTGCGACGTCCACCGCAACACGTCTTCGCCGGTATCGAGATGGAGCAGGGCACGCCCAACTATCTGCGCTTCCGGCTCGGCACCGACGCCGAGATCGCCATCGGCGCGCGCACGCGAAAGCCGGGCGACGACCCGCGCGACGGCATCGCCGGCGAAACCGTCGAGCTCTTCGTCTGCGCGAATCGCGGCGAAGGGCTCGAGCCGTACGAGCGCCTGCTCGGCGACGCGATGGAAGGCGATCCGACGTTGTTCGCACGACAGGACGAGGTGGAAGAGGGCTGGCGTATCGTCGATCCGCTGCTGACCCAGGCTTCGCCGGTGCATCTCTACGAACCGAAGAGCTGGGGACCGCGCGAAGCGGACGCGCTGGCTACGACCGGCTGGCACGAACCCGGACCGCCGGCCTGTAGCTGAG
>CAYGWM010000089.1:5102-6662 GCA_964353555.1 uncultured Spirochaetales bacterium | reverse complement strand
GACGCGCTGGCTACGACCGGCTGGCACGAACCCGGACCGCCGGCCTGTAGCTGAGCGCCGACGACGAAGCGCGCCACGTCGCGCCGAGTCGTGCGCGTGGACGCTAGCCATCGCTCTCACCACAGTCGCGGTGGCTTGCGCTGGCAGCTCCAAGCGGCTTCGAGCCGCTCGGGTTCGGCGCCCGGCTCTGTCCCGTCGACCGCCTCCTCGTACGGCGGGCTGTAGGCGCACTGGACCCAGAGGGGCCCCGCGAACTCCAGCAGGAACGAGTCGCCGAGGTCGGTGTAGGTGAAGACTTCCTCGTCCCAGTCGAGCAAGCCGATGTGGGGCTGCTCGATCGCCGGGATCTGTTTCGGAACGAGGGCGGCGAGATCGCTCGGGTAGACGGACTGCTCGGAGTGGTAGCGCTCGATGGCATCGATCAGCTGCGGCGCGATCACTTCGCGCGCCTGGCCGAGGAACCACTCCGCGTGCCATTGGCCGGCCTTGACACAGCCGAGGATCAGGAGTCCCGCGGCGAGGAACGCAATGGCGTCGGGCGTGCGCGTGGCGCCGATCCGCTGCACGAGCGCGACGACGAGCGCGGCGGGCAGCGCGAGCACGACGAGCCGGAGCGCCGTCGTTCGCTCGAACGGGATGCCGTGCAGCACCACGGCCAACGCAGCCGCGGTGAGCACGCCGAGCACGAGGCCGCCTATCCCGTTCCGTCGCGCGCCGGCCAGGATGCCGGCGCCGGCACTCAGATGGATCACCGCGAGCATGAGGCCGACCAGGACGAACCCGTAGAGCGTGACCGTGGGCCACGGGCTCAGGTTCCACTGCAGCGTCGGGTTGGTGCCCGTGACTTCGATCGAGAGCGCGTAGATCGGCAACACGAAGGTCAGCAGCGCTGCCATCTGGAAGACTCGCGCGCGGCGCCGCGCGGCCGCCACGATCCCCGGCGCGAGCACGAACACCGCCACGTAGCCGGCCGTCGCGAGCAACACGGCCGGCCAGCGCCAGCCGTAGTCCTGCCACGTCTCCACGTCGAGCCAGCCGTAGTAGCTGAACGCGATCAGCGTGAGGCCGAGTGCGAGCAGCGCCGCCCGGATCAAGGCGCCTCGAAAGAGCGCGAAGCCCACGGCGGTGACCAAAACGACCGGTGCGGCGAACAGGGCGAGCGGGATCAGGCTGCGCGGCTCGAAGCGACCTTCGTGGCGCGCCTGCACGGTGTCGCCACCGATCTGCTGGAGCGGCACCAGGATTTCCCAATCGAGGCTGCGCGCCCACCCCGCGGGCTTCCACCACATCACCTGCTGGGCCCGCTCCGACGGCGTCGCGCCCGCGCCCAGGAATTCGTAGTAGAAGACCGCCAGGCCGAGAAACAGCAGCACGTAGAGAATCCGCGTTGCCCGCATCGTTCATTCCTCGAGGGAGCCGGCTCGCTCGCGAGCGCCCCGGAACTTCCGTTTTTCCCAACTGCAACGCGCGTACCGAATCCGGATGAGCGCACGGCGCACGGCCGCAGCGCCCCGTGAGGCAACGTGTCGCGGTGGTGACCCGCAGCGCGCACGCCGCCGC
>CAYGWM010000089.1:0-5002 GCA_964353555.1 uncultured Spirochaetales bacterium | reverse complement strand
AGCGCCCCGTGAGGCAACGTGTCGCGGTGGTGACCCGCAGCGCGCACGCCGCCGCCCCGCAGTGAGGCATGGGGCTTGCGTGCGAATCGTGCGTCGGCGACGGGGGGCGCTTGGTGGTGCGGGGATTACGGGATGACGAAGACCCACTACGAGCGCCTATCCGCTCTCGACGCGCACTTCCTCGACCTCGAGGACGAGGGCGTACACATGCACGTCGCGGTGGTCCTGCTCTGCGACGCGAAGCCGCTCACGCTCGAGGACGGGCGGCTCGACGTGGAGAGCATCCGGGGCTTCATCGAGTCGCGGCTCTCCGCGATCCCCCGCTATCGCCAGCGCCTCGCGCACATCCCGGTCGAGCGGCACCCGATCTGGGTCGACGATCCGAGCTTCAACATCCAGTACCACGTGCGCCACGTGGGCCTGCCGCGGCCCGGTGACGAGCGGCAGCTCAAGCGGCTGGTCGGCCTGCTGATGTCGCAGAAGCTCGACCACGGGAAGCCGCTGTGGGAGATGTGGGTGATCGAGGGGCTCGACGGCGGGCGCTTCGCGATCCTCGCCCGTTGCCATCACTGCATGGTCGACGGGATCGCCGGCGTGGGCATGCTGCGCGAACTGCTGCGGCCGGAGCCCGTCGCGTCGTTCCGTACGGCCAGGCGCTGGCGCGCGCGCCCCGCGCCCGGTCCCACGCGCCTCGCGAGCGAGGCATTCGCAAGGCGCGCGCGCGAACCCCTCGCGCTGGCCGGCGCCGCTCGCCGGGCACTCGAAAGTCCTTCGCGGGCGCTGCGCGCGGCATGGGAAGCGACGCTCGGCCTGGGCGAGTCGTTGACCGCGCTGCGTCCCGCCTCGCCGACGCTCTTCAATCCGACGCACATCGGTCCGCACCGCCGCATCGACTGGTTGCGCTTCGACCTCGACGCCGTCCGGGACGTGAAGAGCCGCTGCGGCGGCACCGTGAACGACATCGTGCTGGCGACCGTCGCCGGCGCCGTGCGAAGGTACCTGCGCGCGCATCGCGTCGCGCTCGGTGACTTGGAGCTCCGCGTGATGTGCCCCGTCAGCGTGCGCCCGTCCAACGCCAAGGACGCGGGCGGCAACCGCGTCGTCATGTTGGTCGCGCCGCTTCCCGTCGGCGAGCGCAGCCCGCGCCGGCGACTCGAACGTGTGATCGCGACGACGCGCGAGATGAAGGCGTCACGCGTGGCGCAGGGCTCCGAACTGATCGAGGAGATCGCCGACTGGACGACGACGTCGGTGGTTACGGAGACGATCCGCCTCGCCACGCGGCTGCGCGTCTTCAACCTGATCGTGACGAACGTCCCGGGACCTCCCGTCCCGCTCTATCTGCTCAACGCTCCCGTGCTCGCGACCTACCCGCTCGTGCCGCTCTACGAGAACCAGGCCTTCGGGATCGCGCTGTTGAGCTACGCCGGACAGCTGTTCTGGGGCCTGACGTCGGACTGGGACCGCGTGCCGGACCTACACGATCTGGCGCTGGGCATCGCGGACGCGTTCGACGAGCTTTGAGCGACCGGAACGACCGGTGCCGGGCGTCAGGTTATTGTCGTGTCAGGTTATTGGGCGGTTGCCCTGACCACGGTACGGCGCGCGTTTGCGCAGAGCGCCGCCAGGCCAGCTCCCAACATCAACAGGCTCGCGGGCTCCGGCACGCCGACCAGACGCAGCGCGTAGAGACTCTGGTTCAGCCCCGCGCCATCGTCGGACACCAGCAGCAGGCTGCGATCGCCGTTCGCGAGGCTCGGTCCGAGCGCGATGCCCTCGAAGTTGTCATCCGGGAAGAGCCCCTCCCAGAGCAGTGTCTTCGAGACGAAGTTCACGCCGACGCTAGTCAGCGACGCGACCGCCGTGACATCGCTCGCACCGCTGAAGTCCACCAGGTAGATGCGGTTGCGGATGTCGATGTCCGGATAGCTGACGAGCCCCGCGCTGCGCTCGAGCACGAGCAACTGACCGCCGGGCAGCGCGACCAGATCGGAGACGCCGCCGTTGGTGTTTCCTGCCGTACCGGGAACGGTGTCTCCGCTCACGCGATACGCCCACTGCGCGGTGGGCGTGAGATCCGGTGCGAGCTGTTGGAGCCGGATGCGAGTGTTCGAGATGCCCGCGCCGCTCGGACCGTCCACCGTCAGCGCTTCCTCGTTCGCGGTCCACAGCATGCCGGTGTCGGGCGCGCGCGTGAGCGCTTCCCAGCCGAGGTTCGTGCGCTGATTGGCGAATACCGCGAGAGCCGGCGCGCTCGTCGGTCCCACCTCGGCGAGCGTGCGACCCGTGGTGAGCGAGTGCTCGCGCAGCGTCGGACCGCGTTCATCCGAGACGAAGACGGAGGTTCCGCCGGCGCCGAGCGCGACGCCCTCGATGTCGCGCGTCACCGGGAACGGCGTGCCGTTGCTCTGCGTCAGCGCGAGCGACGACACCGTCGTGGCGGTCGTGATCTCGCCGGTGACGGCGTCGATCCCGACCGACAGTCGATAGACACGCGGCTGGTCGTCGGACACCGCGAGGAATTCCGACGTGCCCGGCACCCACGTGACACCGCTCAGCTCACGCGGCGAAACGCCGGCGTCGTCCGCGAGCGCGACCGGCCCCTGGCCCGGGTCGACGATCGCGAGGGCGGATGCGAGGTTCGGCGCTAGTAGAGCGGCGAGGCAAGCAGCGAGGATCGGCGGACGCAGCGGCGGCAAGGGTGGCTCCAGGTTCAGCGGCGAGCCGAGTTGGCAGTAGGATACGGAGTTAGCAGAAGGGGACGTTGGTTGCGTGAGTTGCGTCGCGGATGGCCTCCGCATCGTCGATCAACTCACTTCGCGACGCAACTCACGCAACCAACGTCCCCGCTCAGACGCTCAGCTGCGGAGCGCGCCGCCTACGCGCGCAGCAGCCCCCTGCCGGTGATCAGCGGCAAGTCGAGTGCAGAAAGCAGCCCCGGCGGCGCGTCGCAGACCGCGGGGATCGCATTCACCAGGCGCGTCGCCGTCAGCACCACGCCGCCGACCGCGTGATCGCCGTGCTCGTCCCAGAACTCGTACTCGCAGCGCATCCCGGGTACGCCCTTCACCAGCACGCGGTACGAGCCGTTGCCCTTCGGCCAATCGGGCGCGAGGTCGTCGTCCATGCGTGTCACGTGTTCGACCACCAGCACCGACTTGCCGCCGACGATGCCGCGCACTTCGAAGCGCAGCGCCGCGGTCGTGCCGGGTTCGATCGTGTGGCCCTGGATGTCGAGTCGCTTCGTCGCGGGCAGTCGCTCGCTCCACTCCTCGATGCGATCGAGCGTCAGACCGAGACCCTCGGCGAGCAGCTTGATCGTGCCGCCCCACGCGAAACCGAGCGCTCCGGGCATCAACAGAATCGGCTTTGCGTCGAGCGGCTTGCCGAAGCCCATCGTGTCGAACAGCACTTCGGGCTGCGCGTAGGTGGCGTAGTTGATGATCTCCTGGATGCGAATCTCTTCCCAGGTGCCGCACAGGCCCGACAGCACGAGCGGCAGCATGTCGTTCGCGAAGCCGGGGTCGATACCGCTCGTGAAGAACGACGAGTCGCCCTTCGCGCACGCCTCTTCGAGCTGCGCCGTCACGCGCTCGCCGAGCGCGCGCGGGTACACGAGCCCCACGACCGAACTCGATACGACGTTCTTGCCCGACGCGAGAATGCGCGCGATGTCCTTCACGGCGTCGAACGGACGGCGATCGGCCGTCGCGGTGTAGACGACGCAGTCCGCGTCGAGCGCCAGCAGCGCTTCGGCGTCGCGCGTGGCGCGCACGCCGGTCGCGGGTCGCCCGCACAGATCGCCGGCGTCCTTGCCGTCCTTCGCTTCCGAAGAGACGAAGACCCCCGCGAGCGTGAGCTCCGGATGATCGAGAATCTGGCGAAGCGCATAGCGACCGACGTTGCCGGTGCTCCATTGGATGACGCGGTAGGGCACGGTTCCTCCTCTGCGAGCGCAGGACGGCTCGCGGACGGCGCAGGATATCACCCCAGTCGACGCCGCGATGCGGCTCCCGCAACGGCGTGGCGCTCGACCCGAGCCTCGCCGCGCGGTAGAAGACCAGACCAAGAGGTTCCGCCGATGCCCCGAGTCACACCACCGTGTCCGAGCTCACCCCCTTCGCCGCGTGGGCTGCGTCGGCGCCCGATCCGCTGCTGCTCGCCGCGATGCTGGCGGGCGCGGCGCTGGTGCTGGTCGCGCTCGGCTTCGCGATCGGCACTGCCACGACGCGCGCATCGCTCGGCGCTGCGCTCGCGCGCACCGCGCAGAACGAGACGACGCTCCGCGACGCATTCAAGGCGCTCTCGGTCGACGCGCTGCGCGACAGCAACGAGTCCTTTCTGGCGCTCGCAAAGGAGCGTCTCGGCGCCGAGCGCGAACTCAACACCTCGGAACTCGACAAGCGCACGCAAGCGATCGACGCGCTGGTGAAACCGGTGACGGACACGCTCGGCAAAGTCGATGTGCAGCTGCGCGAAGTCGAGAAGGAACGCCGCGGCCACTACGACTCGATCACCAAGCACCTCGTGCTGTGGGCGGAATCGAGCGCGCAGCTCCGGAGCGAGACCGGCAACCTGGTGCGTGCGCTGCGCTCGCCGAGCGTGCGCGGCCAGTGGGGCGAGATCCAGCTGCGCCGCGTCGTCGAAATGGCCGGCATGCTCGATCACTGCGACTTCACCGAGCAGGTGAACATCGACACCGAAGAAGGGCGCCAGCGCCCGGACCTGCTGCTGCATCTGCCCGGCGGCAAGCACGTCGTGATCGATGCGAAGGCGCCGCTCGCCGCGTACCTCGAAGCCGTCGAGGCAACCGACGACGCCACCCGCGAAGCAAAGCTGAAGGATCACGCCCGCCAGGTGCGCGATCACATCACCAAACTCGGCGCGAAACAATACTGGGCGAACTTCGCGCCGACGCCCGAGTTTGTCGTGCTGTTCCTGCCCGGCGAGACCTTCTTCCACGACGCGCTGCAACACGATCCGTCGCTGCTCGAATACGGCG
>CAYGWM010000088.1:15337-16814 GCA_964353555.1 uncultured Spirochaetales bacterium | reverse complement strand
GGCTTGATGCGCAGCTCTGCGGGCAGCACCAGCTCGCTCGTGCCAGCGGCTTCGAACGCCTCGCGCAGCGCGGGCGGTAGCAGTTCGACGCGCACGCGCAGCTCGAAGACCAGCTCGCGCAGGTTCGGTTGCGAGACGCGTCCGAGTTCCTGCACCGAGGTGGCGCGCGAGGAGGCGCGCAGCGGTTCGGCGACCGGTGCTTCGGGTTTCTCGGCTTCGCCTTCCTCCGCGAGCGCGACGACCTCGTCGAGATCCTCGGGAAACAGATCGCCCTCGGGCAATGCGACCGCTTCGACCGGGGCGTGGCTCGCCAGCTTTGCCCGCGCCTCGCCAGGACCCGGCCGGGCGAGAATCTCGGTGAAACCCGGCCGATGCGGCATCTGCTCCTGGAGCATCGTCATCCCGAATCTGCCCGCGTCTTGCGGAGCGGGCGCGGCCAGCGGCGGCGCGCACATCTCTTCGATCGGCTGGCGGTCGAGCACGAAGGTGAGCTTGAAGTCCTCGATCTGCACCACGTCGTCCGCGCACAACGCCTGCCGTTCTACGCGGCGTCCGTTCACGAAGGTGCCGTTCACGGAGCCCAGGTCGCAGACCTCGAAGCGATCGCCAGCGCGCTCGAAGCGGGCGTGCCGTCGCGAGACCTCGTCGATCCCGAGCACGACGTCACAGTCCGCGGCGCGACCTGCGACGACCTGCTCGCCCTTCCATGCGACGATGCGTTCGAGCTTTCCCTGGTGTTGCACGATGAAGCCGGCGTACACGGGGCTCTCCGGCGCGGCTTCCTCGGGAAGCTCGGTTGCGAGCATGGGTTCGTCGGCGAGCGTGCCGACGAAGTCGAAGTCGAAGTCGCCCGAAGACGAACGCTGCGGCGAAGCAGCGGGCGCGACGGGAGCCGAAGTGGATGCCGAGCGCTTCTCACTCATCGGGATGATTTCCTCTTCTAGTGCTGCGGAGGGAATCGAAGCTGGCGGCGCTGCCAGAGCGACCGGATCCGGCGGTGCGCCGCCGCCCATGCCGACCAGATACGTGCGCGCGCCATCGAAGCCGTCGCTGTTGCGCCGTCCGTGTTTCCGTCCGGAGGCGTCGTCTTCCGACGCGCTCCGCACCCGAAGCTCGTGCTTGCCAATCGCGATGCGATCGCCGGGGGCGATCTCGCGGCGGCCCGCAAGGCGCTCGCCGTTCACCAGGCAGCCGTTCTCGGAGCCGGCGTCTTCGAGGAACACGCGCCGCTCGTCGAGGTGGAGCCGCGCGTGGAAGCGACTCACGCCGAGGTTGTCGATCACGAGATCGTTTTCTGGCATGCGGCCGACTCGTAGCGTCGGGCGGTCGAACGGAACCGTCTCGAGGACCCGATCGCGAAACACGACGTCGACGACGAGAGCGCTCATCGCCGCCCTCTTCGGCGAATCCGGGAGTCTCAGTGAGCGCCGACGCGCGCGGGCCAGGTAGAGGCGCCTGAAAACCTGACGAGCGCAAT
>CAYGWM010000088.1:0-15237 GCA_964353555.1 uncultured Spirochaetales bacterium | reverse complement strand
GCAGCTGAGATGAAGGGATGTAATCCGTTGAGATCGAGGGCATCCTATGGGTGGGTTTCAAGGAGTAAAGGAGGTTTTCCGTGCGTCGCTACAAGACCGATCGCTGCGGAGTGATCGCTTCGTTCGACATCGCCGAAGCACTGCGTCGGGCAGAACAGCGTGGCCTTGCGCGCGAGCGGCTCCGGCTCGAATACGCCGCTCGCGTCGCAGAGCGTGCGAGCTTGCTGGAGCGGCTGCGCGCGCTCGTCACGATGCCGCGTCGCTCGGCCGTCTGAAGCAACGCGCACTCTCGCGACATTGCGACGGTGTTTGCCTGCGCGGCCGGTGCGCAGATCGTCACCCTGCCGTGCACTCGGGCCACGAACGGTCGAGCTTCGAATCTGCCGCGGAGGCGACTGCGATGCCGCACAACGAGATCCCGAGCGCGTTCCTGATCCGAGCGCTGGCGCGACACGAAGCGCAGCACTGCGACCGCTGCGGTCACCGCATGTTCGTGAAGGGGCCGTCGGGGCTGTGTCCGCTCTGCTTCTCGGATCGCCCGGCGAGGCCCGTCGAATCCGTGTCGCGACCGGTATCGGCGTCCGAACCTTTTCTTCCGCGTCTCGACGGCGCGCGCGGCTGGCAGCGCCTTCCGATCGCCCTCCGATTTCGTGAGTTGGTGCAGCTCTCGCGACGGGCCGGCACGGGCGCCCCGGTCTCAGGGAAGCGCCGCATCCCGACACCCGCTAGCGGCTTCTAGTCGCCAGCCGACCGAGGCGCGCTGACGAGCAGCGCTTTTGCACGGTCGAGTGCGGTGTCGATGTCGGGGCAGACGTTGTCTTCGCCGAAGCGATCGAGCAGCCCGCTGCGCTCGAGCGCGATCAACGGCTGTGCGTGCACGCCCGACAGCACGAGCGTGGTACCGCGGCGCGCGCCGTCGACGTGCAGCAGTTCCAGTTCGTGCAACCCGCTCGCGTCGATCGCGGGCACGTTGCGCAGCCGGACGATCAACACGCGCGGCGGCGTCTCCACCTGGTTGATCGACTCGCGGAACTTCGAGGCCGCGCCAAAGAAGAACGCGCCCTGTACCTCGAAGACCTCGACGCCGGCTGGCACGGTGCGCTTTTCGATCGAGAGCGGATCATCGCTGTCCTCGTCCTCCGACAGCATCCGCGTCACGTAGCCAGCCTGCGAGAGCGTCGCCATCCGGCGCATGAAGAGCAGCGCCGCGAGCACGATGCCAGCCTGCAGCGCAACGACCAGGTCGACCACCACGGTCAGCAAGAACGTCGTCAGCAGCACCAGCACGTCGCTGCGCGGCATGCTGAAGAGCCGAACGAAGTGGCGCCACTCGCTCATGTTGAACGCGACGACCAGCAGGATGCCGGCCAGCGCGGGAATCGGGATCAGCGCGGCCCAGTCGCCGAAGAAGAGCAGGATCGCGAGCAGCGTCAGCGCGTGGACGATCCCCGCCACCGGCGTGCGCCCACCGCTCTTGATGTTGGTCGCGGTGCGAGCGATCGCGCCGGTGGCCGGCAGTCCGCCGAAGATCGGCGACACCAGATTCGCGATGCCCTGCGCGACCAACTCCATGTTCGGGCGGTGACGCGTCCCGAGCATGCCGTCCGCGACGACCGCCGACAGCAACGATTCGATCGCCGCGAGCAGCGCGATCGCCAGCGCGGACGACGACAGCTCGCGGATGTCGGACCAGTCGAAGATCGGGATGCTCGGCGACGGCAGCCCCGTCGGCACGCCGCCGAAGCGCGTCGCGATCGTATCGACGGGAACGTGTCCCAGCTTCACCAACAACGTGGCGGCAATCAACGCCACCAGCATGCCGGGAATCCGATGCGTGACGCGCGGCCAGAGCTGCACGACGGCGATCGATCCTACCGCGACCGCGACGGCAGCGGGGTTCCAGCTGTCGAAATGCTGCGCGTACGCGGCGATCTTCGCGACGAACTCGGCCGGCACCGCATCCATCTGCAGGCCGAAGAAGTCGCGGCCCTGCGACGCAGCGATCAGCAGTGCGATCCCCGACGTGAATCCCACCGTCACCGGGTACGGCACGAACTGGATCACCGAACCGAGTCGCGCGAAGCCCATCACGATCAGCATGCCGCCAGCCATCATCGTGGCGATCGCGAGACCACCGACGCCGTGGCTCTGCACGATGCCGTACACGATTACGATGAAGGCCCCCGTCGGGCCGCCGATCTGCACCCGTGAGCCGCCGAGCGCCGAGATCAGGAACCCAGCGATGATCGCGGTGTAGAGCCCCTGTTCGGGCTTCACGCCCGACGCGATCGCCAGCGCGATCGCGAGCGGCAGCGCCACCACGCCGACCACGAGGCCGGCGACGACGTCGCGCCCGAAGAGCTGCAGCGAGTAGCCCTCGCGCAGCACGGTGACGAGCTTGGGTTCCATCCGCGTCACGTGGCTCGGCTCGGTCGGCATGGCGCTCAAGGCGCCGCCAGACGCGCGATGTCGCGCAGCAGCTCCTTCGGGTCGTGGCCGTCGAGACCGAGGTAGCGGCGCGCGATCTGGCCGTTGCCGTCGATCAGGAACGTGACGACGAGATGCTCGATCTGGCCGTCTGCGGTGCGCACGGAGCCGACGCCGTAACTCTTGAGCACGGCGTCGACTTCGTCCGGCGCGCCCGTCAGGAACGACCAGTTCGTCAGATCGGCGCCACGCTTCTGCGCGTACTCGCGCAGTACGGCCGGCGTGTCGCGCAGCGGGTCGAGCGAGATCGAGACCAGCCGCGTGCGCGCGCGCAACTCCGGCGACAGTTCGCGCTGCAGCTTCACGTGCAGTCCGGTCAGGATCGGACACGGGCCCGGGCAACGCGTGAAGATGAAGTCGAGCAGCACCACCTGCCCGCGAAAATCCTCGAGTGCGCGCGCGTTGCCATCCTGATCGGTCAGGCGGAAGGCGGGCGCGGGATCGTCGACCGGCTTGATGGCGCCGAGCTGACCGCCGCCCGAAGTCGCAACGCCGCTCTCCCGCACCGTCGCGTCGGTCACGCGATACGCCTTGCCAGTGAACTCCACCTCGAAGTCGATCGCCTGGCCGTGCTCGAGTCGCGCGAGCAGCGCCTTGTCGGGTACATCGAAGTTCATCGTCATCGCGGGCATCAGCCCTTCGATGTCTTCGTGTGCGATCAGCACCTGCCCGATCTCGGGCTGCACGTCCTCGACGACGCCACGCGCGTGGTAATGGCGCGAGCGCTCACCGCATCCGGCCGCAAGCAGCGCGACGAACGCGCCGACCAGCCATTGCTCGCTAGCCCATCGGATAGCGAATCTCCCGCGAGATCTTGTCGACCGCGACGAGCGCCTCGGGCGGCACTTTCACATCGGTGGCGGCGAGCAGATCGTCGAGCTGATCGGGATGCGTGGCGCCGATCAGTGTCGAGCCGAGGAAGTCGCGCGTGAGAGTCCAGGCGATCGAAAAGGTGACGAGCGACATGCCACACTCCGCTGCCACTTGCCGGAAGCGCTCGGTCGCCGCGAGCGTGCGCTCGTTCAAGAAGCGCGCGGTCATCATCTTGGTGCGCGGCGAATGTTCCTCGTACCAGGCGAAGCGCGACGGCTTCGGCCGCGCGCCGCCCTGGTACTTGCCGGAGAGCACACCCCCTGCGAGCGGGCTGTAGGCGAGCAGACTCACCTGCTCGCGGCGACACACTTCGGCGAGTTCGTCCTCGAAGCGGCGGTTCAGCAGCGAGAAGTTGTTCTGGATGGTCTCGTGGCGCGCGAAGCCGTGCTTGTCCGAACTCCACAAGCTCTTCGTGAGGCCGTAGGCGCTCTCGTTGCTGCAACCGACGGCGCGAACCTTGCCGTCGTCGACGAGCCGCGTCAGCGCTTCCATCGTCTCCTCGTAGGGAAGTCCGGGATCCGGCCAATGCGTCTGATAGAGATCGATGTAGTCGGTGCCGAGGCGGCGCAGGCTGTCTTCGCAGGCGCGCTCGATCGAGTGGCGATCGAGCGCGGTGTGACCGTTGCGAACGGGCGCCTGGAACCAGCCGCCGCTCGGCCCAGCGACCTTGGTCGCGAGCAGCAGCGAGTCGCGCTGGCGGCCCTGCATCCACTTGCCGACGATCTGCTCGGTGCGCGTCGCCCACTGCGGATCGGGCGGTACCGGGTACACCTCGGCGAGATCCATGAAATAGAGGCCGGCATCGAAGGCCCTGTCGAGGATCGCGAGGCTCTGGCCTTCGTCGGCCATCGTTCCGAAGGTCATCGTGCCGAGTCCGATCTCGGGAACTCGCAGGCCGGTGCGGCCGAGACGTCGGTCCTTCATGCTGCTCTCCTACGATGGGAAATCCGCAAAGCCGCGAGTCTATCGCTCGAGTCGCCGTACGCCCCGTGCGCGTCGCGGTGCTTCTGTCCGCCGTTGCGATCGGATGTGCGAGTTCCCGCGTCGTTTCGTCGCAGCCGCTGGCGGCCGATCTGCACGCGGCGGCAATCGACGCTCCCGAGGGCGCTCTCGTCGTGCAACTCGCCTTCGACGCGAGCGCCGACCTCGATCTCTACGTCACTGATCCGTTGCAAGAGACCGTGTACTTCGCGAACACGCCCTCGCGCAGCGGCGGCTTCCTCGATCGCGATCGCACCTGCAAGGATGCGGCGCCGCGCGTCGAGGCGATCGTATTCGAGCGGCCGCCGCCGGGTCGCTATCGCATCGGCGTCGAGCACGCCCAGCCGTGCGGCGCGGGCGTTGGTGCACCGTTCGCGGTGCGCGCTCTGCACGGCGAACGGCGCTTCGAAACGAGCGGCGTGTTACCGCCGCGCCGCTTCGCACCGATCGTGCTGGAGCTGGAGGTCGATTGACGGCGCCCGCTCACTCGACCAGGTCGGCGCGGCGCAACGCGTCGCGCAGCGATTCCACGCGCGCGCGATTCACGCCGAGGTCCGAGTAGCCGACGCGCGACGCGGAGCGCACGTCGATCCGCGCGGTGCCGGGAACGTGCAGCACTTCGAGATCGTCGACGAAGCGAAACAGCCGACTCGTCGCTTCGGCGCGCAGATAGCCATCGCCGCTTTCGACGATGCGCGTGCGGGGCAGCAATGCCACTGCGTCGCGGAGCTGCGGCCAGGCGCGCTCCACGGGCACGCGCAGTGCGAGCGGTTCGACGAGGTGGCTGGCGTCGTCGGCCAGGCTCGACACACAATTCGGACGATTCGGACACGGCGCGAGCGAGCGTCCCGCCATCGATTGCTCCTTCCCAGTCGTTCCTGCTGCACACGCGACGACCAGCGCGAGCATGGCCACACAGTGCGTCAGCCGAGCCAATGCGGGATCAGCAGCAGCGCGGCCACGATGCCCAGGACGATTCGCGTGATTCGCACCGCGCTACGGCTCCACGACGACGCCGCGCCAGAACGCGAACCAGCCGCGAATCTCGTCGGCAGCGGGCTTCGGATCCGGGTAGTACCACGCCGCGTCGGCGTTGCGCTGGCCGCCCGCCACGACGGTCTTGTAGCTCGCGACACCCTTCCACGAACACGTCGTGTGGGTGGCGCTGTCTTCGAAGCACTCGGCGCGCAGGCTCGCGGGCGGAAAGTAGTGATTGCCCTCGACGACGCGCGTTTCGCTGCTCTCTGCCAGCACGTGGCCCTTCCAGATCGCTTTCACGGGGATCTCCTTCGGACCTTCATGCCTTCGCGCTCGGCCGCGACGACACCGACTCGTACCAGCGCAGCAGGTTCTTCTGCTCGGGCGCGATGCGGATGTCGACGACGCGTCCGAAGTCGAGCGCGCAGAGCGCGGTGATGTCGGCGATCGTGTAGCGATCGCCAGCGATGAACGGGCGGCTGCCGAGGTCGCCGTCGAGCCACGCGAGTCGCGCACGCGCGGTCTTGCGAGAGAGCTCGCCGAACGCGGGCACCTGCTCGATGCGGCCCTTGAAGAAATCATGGGTGTTCTGGAAGCAGCTCGTCACGTGGCGGAACAGCTCCAGCTCCATCCGGCGCTGCCACATCTCGACGACGGCCTGGTCCTTGGCGTCGGTTCCCATCAGCGGCGGGTTCGGCTGCTTTGCCTCGAAGTAGCGGCAGATCGCGACCGTCTCGGCGATGCAGGTACCGTCGTCGAGTTCGAGCATCGGCGTGCCGCCGAGCGGGTTCTTGTCGATGTAGGGCGGCTTGCGATTCTCGCCGCTCGCGATGTCGACCTGCACGGTCGGCACCTCGATCCCCTTTTCTGCGAGAAAGATCCGTACGCGGCGCGGATTCGGCGCGATCTTCGAGTCGTAGAGCTTCATGGTTCCTCCTGGCGGCAGTCTATACGCCGCGCCCGCCCAGTCCCATCAAGAGATCCGGGAAGAAGCTTCGGGAGGAAGGCGTCAGCAGCCCTCGCGCGGAGGCGGAGCGTGGCGCGAGATACGGAGGAACCGAGACGGGCTAGATGACGCCCATCGTGAAGAGCTTCATCGCGATCTTCGCGGCGCCCTTGAGGATCTTCGCGAGTTCCTGGCCGATCGGCTTCTGCGCGTACAGCGTCGGGCACAGTTGCGCGCGCCGCTCCGAGAGCCGACCGATCTGGTCGACCGTGCCCTCGTACCAGTTGTCGTTGCCGCGCTCCTTGGCCATGTCCGCAACGTCGCCGTAGTGCGCGATCTGGCGCGTGATGCGTTTGCACTCGCCGTTGTGCTTGCCGACCATCGAAGGCGGCACTTCGTAGACCTTCGTGCCGCCTTCGAACAGACTCGGTTCTTCAGCCAGCACGACGGCCGGACACGCAGCGAGTGCGCAGAATCCAACCAGAATGAAAAGCGATCGGAGCCGATTTCGCATCGGTGGCCTCGGCGGTCGGGGTCAAAAGCCCTTTCGGCGAGACGACCGGCGGGATGAAGCAGTTTGATGGACCTCGCCGCTCGCCTTCGGCTATCTACGCGGGACTAGGCGACCTCGCGCAGGACCGTCGAGGCGTCGATCAGTGGCTTGCCGTGGGCATCCACGAAGCGGGTCTGGATCCAGGCGTTGCGGCCCCGGCGATGCCGGACCTCGCTCTCGGCCAGGAAGGTCGGCCCGAGCACTGGTTCGTAGTAGTCGAGCCGCATGCTGACGGTCGAGAGCCAGTGCCAGGGCCCCTCGCGACGCCGGCCCGCGCGGAACGTGAACAGCGCGATCAGATCGACGTAGGTGGGCGTGAAGCCCCCGAAGAGCTGGCCGCGCGGGTTGCACAGGCGCTGCGGCATCGGGATCTCGAGGCGCAGGAAGTCGCTGCGTTCTTCGAGCAGACGCCAGAGCGGGGCGTCGAGAAAGTCGCCCGCCATGTGGCCGGGGCCGATCAGCTGGCCGGGCTCGGGATGGCGCCACGGCGCATCCTGCACGATCCCTGCTTCGCCCGCGTCCTTCTTGCTCAAACGCGGGCCGCGAGCGCGAGCGCGCTGCGCCGTGCGAGCGCCATCCCGGTGAACATCGGGTTCACCGACGGCGAGAGCGGGAAGACACTGGTGTCGGCGATGTAGAGATTGTCGAGGTCGTGCGCCTTGCCGTCTTCGTCGACGACGCCACGACGCGGGTCGCCGTGCATGCGCGCGGTGCCGAAGACGTGGGTCGACGCGCACACCATGTCGCCGGCGCGCGGCGGTCGCTGGCGCAGCACTTCAGCCTCGGCGAGCGAATGCATCTCGTCGGGATGACCCGCGACGCCCGGCACGACCTTGCGCGCGCCCGCGGCGAAGAAGATCTCGGTCATCACCCAGACCGCGTGCGCAAGAATCGCGGCGTCGTCCGGATGGAAGCTCCAGCGCATGCTCGGCTGCAGGCTCTTGCCGCGCTCGCGCACGCGGCCCTGTGAGAGATCGCAGCTCGCGATCGCATCGAACACGCTTGCGTAGCGCATGTCGAGCAGCTCCTGCTGAAACGCGTGGCCGAGGCCCGGCATGCGCACCGCCAGCACGCCGGGCGGCGCCCACAGTGTCTCGAGCTTGAAGCCTTCGCGCAGGAACTGCAGCGACTGGTAGCCCTGCGTCGCACCAAAGATCGGATCGACCGGATCCGGGAAGATACCGAGCACCGAGGTCCCCGGATGGAACTGCAGATGCTCGCCGACCTCGCCCGAGGTGTTCGCCAGATTGCCGCTGCGCTGCAGTAGCAGCGGCGTCGCGAGCACGCCGGCCGCCAGCACGACTGCCTTCGCCTCGATGCGAAAGCGCGGCCCGGGCGCACCGCTGAACGGCGCGACCACGCGGCCCGCAACGCCCGTCACGCGGCGTCCGTTCGAGAGAATCTCTTCGACGCGCACCGACGTCAGCACGCGCGCGCCGAGCCGCAGCGCCGCCGGCACGTACGAGATGTCCATCGACTGCTTCGCGCGCGCGCGACAGCCGGTGAAACACTCCCCGCTGCCCCGGCACTGGACGACGTTGCGCGGGCACGGCTCGGAGCTGTAGCCGAGCGCCTTGCAGCCGTCGCGGAACAGCAGATTGCGCGGACCCTGCACCTCGTCCGGTGTCGGCGCGATGCCCAGGAACTCGGTGATCGCGTCGTAGTGCGGCTCGATGTCGCGGCGACTCGTGCGCGCGAGATCGGCGATCTCCGCCCACTCCTCGAAGCGGTACTCGGGGCAGCGGATGCACATCGCCGAGTTGACCAGCGAGCCGCCGCCGAGCGCGATCGCCTGCATCGTCGGCATCACGTGGCCCATCGTGAAGCGCAGTCCGCCCTCGCGCATCGTGCGCGCCATCGACAGCGCTCCATCGAGTTCGAAATCGGCCGGAGTGAACGGCGGACCTTCCTCGAGCAGTACCACGCGTTTGCCAGCAGCCGCGAGTTCGTAGGCCGCGACCGCTCCGCACGGGCCCGAACCGACGACGACGACGTCGGCGCTTTCGGTGAAATCGTTCTGGTAGTCCGCGAAGACGCGGACCTCGCCGGGCCACGTGCGCGGATCACTCATGCGGCCGTCTCTCCAAAACCCGGGTGCAACGGACCGTGCGGATCGAGCGGCAGCCGCGCCACCGTGTGCGCGCGATCTTCGACACCGAAGCGGATCGCGCTGCGCGGTTGGCCGATCGGCGGATAGAGCAGATCCGCATCGACGACGGGCGTCTCGATCGCGAGCGGCGCGAGTCCGATCGCGCGCAGCACCGCGGGACACGCGAAGTAGCCCATCGTCAGCACCGCGCGCAGACCCTGGAAGACCAGCCGGCGCACGTGGATCTTCGAGCGCGCCCAGCCTTGCAGCACCGCCATCCGCTGCTCGAGCGTCAGCGCGCTGAAGCGGCGGAAGCCGTCCCAGCCGGGCGCCTTGAAGATCAACGTCGCGTGTTCGATCAGCACGAAGAGCAGCCGGATCAGTACGCGATTGCGCGCGGGCAACGCGGCCAGATAGCGATCGACGTGCTCGGGGATCTTCGCGTCGATTCCCGAGAGCGGGATCGGACCGCCCGGCGGGAAGGCCGCTTCCGCGGCGCCACGCACCAGTGCGTACTCGCGCGCCGACAGCTGGCGGAGCGCGGGATCGCGGCGTCCATAGCCGGCCGTCGCGCGCAGCAGTGCCCAGCCTAGGAGTGCAAGAGTGAGAAGACCCAAAACCGTCACGGCGGTCGAGCATAACGCCTCGCGATCGGCGGTCCCCCGGCTCAAGGGGGCCTTCAAGGGGACCGATCGGACCGGCATGGGCATCGAGGTTCTGCTCGCGACGGCGGCCGCGGTGGTCAGTCTCTACGCCGCCCTCTTCCATGCGTGGGTCTTCGCGCTGCACCGGCGCGCGCGAGAGCACCTGTGGGTGGCCGTGACGGCGACCGGAGCCTGCGCGGTCTCCTTTGGTACGGCGCTCGTCTACACGGCCACCGACGCGACGACCGCGCTCCATGCCCAGCAGATCCAGATCATCGGCGCGCCGATCGTCACGCTCGGAGCGCTGCGCTTCACGGCCTGCCGACTCCGCGTCGATGCGCCGCGCTTTCTCGCCTCCCCGATCCTGTTCGCCATCGTGCTCGTTGCGCTCGCGATCCTCGCGCCCGGGGTTTTGCTCGCCACCGACCATGCGCCACGCGAAACCCTCGTGTTCTCGCGCCGCTTCCTGCAATTCGACCTCTCTCACACCGGGGAGCTGCTGTTGGGCGTCTCGGTGATCTATTTCCTGTCGCCGCTGGTGCTGAGCGCGCGCGCCTTCCTGCGGCGCGACCGCCATGCCACCCCGCTGCTCGTGTGCTTCGCGCTCTGGACCGTCGCAGGTCTCAGCGACACCGCGGTGGGGCTCGGGCTCTACGACCTCCCCTACCTGATGCCGACCGGCGGCTACATGGCCGTCGCCGTCACGCTGTCGGCGATCTTGATGCGGGATGTCGCCAGCGCGATGGACGACTCCGAGCGGCTCAGCGCGCAGCTCCAGCAACTCGCGGAGACGGGCGCCGATGCGCTGCGCGCGATCGACCTGCGACTCGCGCGCGGCGAACAACACGCGGCGATCGGCATGCTCGCCGCCGGAGTCGCCCACGAGATCAACAACCCGCTCGCCTATGTGAGTGCGAACCTCAATCAACTCCACACGCTCTGGGAAGAGGGGAACGACCCGGACGAGGTAAAGGAGATCCTCGCAGAGAGCCGCGAAGGTCTCGCGCGCGTCGGGGCGATCGTCGCGGACCTGTTGCGCATGGCACGCCATGGCGACGGCGAGCGCGAGCCCTGCGATCTCGGCGATGTCGTGCGCGGGGTGCTGCCACTCGTCGCGCGCGAGGCCGGCTCGTCGATCGAGGTCGCGATCGACGTCGAGTCACCGCTTCCGGTGTGGGGAAGCGCGCGCCTGCTCGGTCAGGTCGCGCTGAACCTCGCGCTCAACGCGGTGCAAGCTGCCCCCGAGGCGCCGAATCGCAAGCCACGAGTCGAGTTGCGCGCCTGTGCCGCGCGCGATGGCGTGGAACTCTCGGTGCGCGACAACGGACCCGGCATCCCGGAAGACGTGCTGGGCCAGATCTTCGAGCCGTCCTTCACGACCAAACCACGCGGCCGTGGGACCGGACTCGGCCTCGCGCTGACCCGACTCGTCGTGACGCGTCACCAGGGCGAGATCGATGTGAAGAGCAGCCCCGAGGGCACCACCGTCACGGTCTGGCTTCCGGCCGCCGGTGGAGGCAGCGAGATCTCCCCTCTCGCTCGCTGACGCGTCGCCGATGCTGCCGTCCTCAAGGCGGCGCCCGGCAGCTCCGATTCGGTGGGAGATGCAGAGTGCCCTGCTCGTCGCCACCGTCGTCGTGCCGATCTACACGGCGCTGCTGCACGCGTGGATCTACGCGCATCGGCGCCATGAGATCACCCACCTATGGCTCGCGATCTCCGCGCTCGGCGTCGCGGGGATCGCAACATCGGTGATCGGCCGCACCGCGGCGACGTCGCCCGCCGAGTCGCTGCGCTGGCAGGAATTCGAGATCGCAGTCGGGGCGGTGCTCGCCCTCGCATTCGTGTGCTGGGCACACGCAGCCCTCGGTCTGCGCCGGCCGCGCGTGGAACGTGCGGTCGCAACGCTTCTCGCGTTGGTTGCGATCGGACTCGCGACCAACTCGATCTTCTCGGACGTGATCGTGGAGCGACCCGCGCTCGGCGGCGACGGTCATCTGAACGAGGCGATGCTCACTTCATTCGGGATCTTCGTCGTCTCGATCTTTGCGCTCTTCGTCGCCTACGTGGGCATTACGCTCGGGCGCGCTGCAGCGAAACGGCTCGACGCGCGTTACCTGTTCGCCTCGTACTGCTTGTTCGCGTTGACGCTGCTCCACGACAGCGCCGTCGGCGCCAACCTGATCGTCGCGCCGCAGATCCTGCCACTCGGTTACCTGGCGATGATGACCGGGCTTTCGGCGGTGCTGGTGCGGGGCTTCGTGCGCTCGATGGGCGAAGCCGAGCGGCTTGCGACCGACCTCCACGCGCGAGTAGAAGAGCGCAGCACGGAGCTGCGGCGCAAGGAAAGCCAGCTCGTCCATGGCGAACGACTCGCTGCGCTCGGCACGCTGGCCGCCGGCGTCGCGCACGAGATCAACGATCCGATGGCCTTCGTGTCGTCGAATCTGAATCGTGTCGAAGAGATCTGGAACCATCCGACGGAAAGCCGCGACGTGCCCGAGATCTTGGGCGAGTGCCACGACGGAGTGGCACGGCTGCGCGCGACGGTGGGCGAGCTGCTGCGCCTCGCCCGCCGCAACGAAGCCGCGACGGTGCCCGTCGATCTCGCCGAGGTGGTGGCTTCGGTGCTCCCGCTGGTGCGCGCCGAGGGGCGCTTCCGCGCGCGCTGGACCGAGCTGCTGACAGCCGTGCCCGCCGTGCGCGGCGATCCGGGTCTGCTCGCGCAGGTAGCGCTGCAACTGCTGCTCAACGGGATCCGCTCGATCCCGGAAGGTGCGCCGGCCGATCACCGCATCGCCGTCTCGACCGGCAGCGAGCGCGGACGCGTACGGCTGCGCGTGCGCGACAGCGGACCACCGATCCCGAGCGCGGAGCTGCAGCACATCTTCGACCCGTTCTCGCCGCTCGCCGCCGAAGACGCCAACGCGCGGCTCGGCCTCGCGGTCACCCACCAGATCGTCGTCAGCCACGGCGGCGAAATCGAAGTTTCGAGCGATCAGCGCGGCACGGAAGTGACGGTTTGGCTGCCGATCTCGGCCGACGGCTGATCCAGCCTCAGAGCAAGCCGTCCCAGAACGCGCGCTCCGCTCCCTGCGGGTCCGACTCGAGATCGCTGCTGCGGCCGAGCCGGCGCGTCATCCGCTTTTCGGTGTCATAGGCCGGCCAACCGGGATTACCGCTGCGCGCGAACGCGAGCCACGAGTCCTGCATTTCGACGGCGAGTCGATCCGCAGCCGGACCTTCGCCGACCAGTTGCGCGGCGCGCGGGTCGTGAAGCGTGCCGAACACGAACGGCAACTCGATGCCGTGACACGAGCCGAGCGCGCCATCGAGCGCCGGTGAAGCCCAGTCGAAGAGATAGGTGTGGACACGAGCCTGCCGCTCCGCGAGTCGCAGCGCGGGGATGCGGAACACGCGATCGGTCTGCATCGCGAGCCACAGCGAAGGCGCATCGATCGGCACTTTCCCGCTGCGCGCCGCGCGGTAGGTTTCGACTGCGCGCTCTGCAAACGCTTCGGCATCGGCGATCGCTACCGGCGGCACGCGTGCGAGGCGCCGCAGCAGCCCTGCATCGTCCATCGCGCGCAGCTTTGCGTCGGTGAGCGCGAAGAGCCTCCACTCGTCGAGGTTGGTGCCGATCAGCAGCGCGACGTCGCGCGCGGCGCCCGCGCCGACCGCATCGAGCGGCGCAACCGGGATGACGGCGCCGTCGACCATCGGCTGGAACGCAAGTCCCTCGACCTGCCGCCAGCTCTCGTCGATCACCTTCCCCTGCGCCGACAAGATCGCTTCGACGGGAAGTGCGCGCAGCGCGTCGATCTTCGCGTCCGGCTGGCCGAGCGCGGCACGGAATAGTTCGGCGACGCGCAGACCGTTCGCGCGCGGCGACACGTTGTGCGCGGCGCCACTCTGCAGGATCGCGCGCCGGAAGAGTCCACGCGCCGACGGCACGCCGAGCAGCGCGCCGATCGACATCGCGCCGGCCGACTCGCCGAAGAGCGTCACGTTGTCCGGGTCGCCACCGAGCCGCAACGCGTGATCGCGTACCCAGCCGAGCGCGGCGATCTGATCGAGCAGGCCGAAATTCGCGCCGACCTCGCCGGCATCCTGCAGATCGGCGTGCGCGAGGAACCCGAGAGCGCCGAGCCGGTAGTTCACCGTGACGACGACCGCGTCGCCGCGCCGCGCGAGCGCCGCGCCGTCGAAAAGCGGCAGCGAGCCGGCGCCCGCGGTGAAGCCACCGCCGTGCAGCCACACCAGTACGGGACGGCGCGCCGCATCGAGAGCCGGCGTCCAGACTTGCAGCGTCAGGCAATCCTCGTGTTGCGCGAGTCCTTCGAGGCCGAGCATGCGCATCACCAGACTCGCGCGTTGCGGCGACGCGGGACCGATCGCATCAGCGTGGCGCACGTCGCGCCAGGCGGCTTCGCGCACGGGCGGCGCCCAGCGTCGCGCGCCGGTCGGCGGCGCCGCGAACGGAACGCCCCGAAACACCGCGAGACCCTGCTCGCTGCGCCCTTCGAGGATCCCGCTTCTCGTTTCGAGTCGAGGCCCGTCGCTCATCGTGAGTCACGCTAGCGCGCGGCCGTTCCGGCCGTGGTGCAAAATCATGCGATAGCCAACGCACAGACGGCTGGCGCGCAGCGACGCGAGCGCTGTCGGCACGCTCGACCCGTGGACTCGATCGGCTAGGTTCCGCCGGCCCGGAGGAACCCATGGCATCTGCAGCCGAGAGCAACGTCGCTTCGCCCGATCAACGGCCCTTGTGGCGCAACTGGGCCGAAGTGCTGCGTACGCAGAATCTGTCGTCAGGCCATACCATGGACGGGGTCTCGCGCTGGCTGCTGATCGTGCGCGCCAGCGTGTTCCCGATGACGATCACGTCGGGCGTGCTCGGCGGACTGCTCGCGGTGGCCGGGCCGACTCCCGCAGTGCCCAACTGGTTCTTGCTGGCGCTCGCGCTCGTCGGTCTGGTGCTGGCGCACGCGGCCAACAACATGATCAACGATTACTTCGATCTCGCGGGCGGCGTCGACTCCGCCAGCTACGTGCGCGGCCTCTACGCGCCGCATCCGATCTTGAACGGGCTCGTCTCGAAGGGCGGTCTGATTGCCGCGATCGCCGCGGTCAACTTGATCGACCTCGCGATCCTCGTCTATCTCGGCGCCGAGCGCGGCCCGCTCGTCTACGTGTTCGCGCTCTCGGGCCTTTTCATCAGCGTCTTCTACGTGGCGCCGCCGCTGAAGTTGAAGCACCACGGCTGGGGCGAACCAGGTGTGTTCCTGGTCTGGGGTCCGCTGATGATCGCGGGCACCTACTTCGTCACCACCGGCGAGGCGCCTGCATGGGTGTTCGCCGCGAGCCTGCCGTACGCGCTGCTGGTGACGGTGGTGCTGTTCGGCAAACACATCGACAAGCTCGAAGCCGACACCGCGAAGGGAATCCACACGCTCCCGGTGCTGCTCGGCGAGACACAGGCCCGCTTCGTCGCGCAGGCACTGATGCTCTCGTTCTTCGTCGTGATGGGAATCCTGGTGCTGACCGGCACGCTCGGTGTCTGGACACTCGTCACCTTTGCCGCGCTGCCGCGCTGCTTCGAAGTGATGCGCGTGTTCCGCACCGCGAAGCCGGCCGAAGCCCCGCCCGGATACCCCTTGTGGCCGCTCTGGTACGTCGCGTGGGC
>CAYGWM010000087.1:0-16818 GCA_964353555.1 uncultured Spirochaetales bacterium | reverse complement strand
CGCGCTCGGCGCCGCTCCGGCGCTCGCGGCCACGCTGATCGAGACTGCCGTGCGCAAGGGCGGCACCGTCCACGTCGTCGCCACGCCGCGCTGAGCGGGATCTGAGCGTCTGAGCGGGGACGTTGGTTGCTCGAGTTGCGTCGCGTCCGGAAGGGGACGTTGGTTGCGTGAGTTGCGTCGCGGATGGCCTTCGCCTCGTCGGCTAACTCACTTCGCGACGCAACTCACGCAACCAACGTCCCCGCTCAGACGCAACCAACGTCTCCTTCCGGCGCGGCTGGCTTGGGCGGTGCTGGTAGACTCCCGCGCCCATGCAACGACTCGAGCCCAGCGCGCAGCGACCCGGCGTCTACGCCCTACTCGCGCTCTGCTACGCAGCGATCGCGCTCACCGTGCTGTGGCCGGCCTTGCACGGCGACTTCGTGTCCGACGACATCGGCTACGTCGTCGGCAACCCATGGATCCACACGCTCAGCATCGACAATCTGCGCGCGATCCTCGACCCGACCGGTCCTGCCGCAGCGCACACCGCCAACTACGCGCCGGTGCATCTGCTGTTGCACACGCTCTTCTGGCAACTCTTCGGTGCGAACCCGTTCGGGCACCACGTTGCGAATGTGCTGCTGCACGCGGTCGCATCGACGCTGCTGGTCGCGCTGTTCGCGCGCGCGGGCGTGCCGTTCGTCGCGGCGGCGCTCGGCGGCGCGCTGTTCCTGCTGCACCCGGCCAACGTCGAAGCGGTCGCGTGGGTGTTCCAGTTGAAGACGATCGTAGCGCTCGCGCTCGCGTCGGGCGCGCTGCTGCTCGAGCCGCGGCGCCCGATCCTCGCGACGATGCTGTTTGCGCTCGCGTTGCTCACGAAGATCCAGGCAGCCTTCGCGATTCCGGTGGCGGGGATTGCCATCTGGATCGGAGCGCCGGCCGGTGCGCGTTCGCGCGGCGCGCGGGCGGCCATACTCGGCGTCTGGATCGCGCTGCTGGTGCTGGCGTTGCTGCCCGAGATGCTCGCGTTCGAGCGCCTCGGACACGTGGAACTCGCGACGCCGCTTGCGCCGGCCGAGCGGGCCCGCGCGGCCGCGGCGTTCGTCGGGCGCTACCTGGTGATGGCGACGACGTCGTTCGGTGTCTCCGCATTTCAGCAGCCCGATCTGCCTGCTTCGTGGCTAGACCCGTGGTGTGTGCTCGGTCTCTTCGGCATCGCGGCGATGGCGGCGCGCGCGCTCGTCGTGCTCGGCCGTCGCGATCCGGAAGCGGAATTCTGGGCCTTTACGGTGGGCGGCTTCGCACCGGTGTCGCAGCTGTTGCCGTTCCTGTATCCGATCGCCGATCGCTACCTCTACTACATCCTGCCGGGCCTGATCGGCGCGGGACTCGTTGCGATCCGCGCACCGCTCGCGAAGCTCGCGCACACGCCGCGCAGCCTGCCGTCGCGCGCGGTGCTGCTCGCGAGCGTCGCTTTGCTCGGCGTTCTCGGCTGGCGCTCGTTCGAGCGCGCGGGCATCTGGCGCTCGGAGGGGGCGCTCGCGCGCGATGCGGCGCTTCACTACCCGGACGGCATTCCGGCGCAGCTGTTGCGCGTGCAGAATGCGGCGCGAAGCGGCGACGTGGCGTCCGCGGTCGCAGCGCTGCGCGCAGCGAGCGCACGGGGCTACGACCGCTTCATCGATCTGGAACGCGAGCCAATCTATCAGGCGCTTCGCAACGACCCGCGCTTCCGCGCCGTCATCGCCGAGATCGCCGGCGTGTGGATCGGTCACGTCGCCGCGCGCAGCAATCTGACTGCGCCCGAGCTGCGGATGCTCGGCCATGCCCACGCCGCGCGCGGCGAGTGGGATCCCGCGATCGCGCGACTCGAAGAAGTCGCGGCCCTCGGGGGACCGGGCAGCGAGGGCATCCGGGTCGATCTGGCCGAGGTGCGCGGGCGCAGAGCGCGCGCCGAGCGCGAGGCTGCGCGCAACCACGCGGCGGCGAGCGGGGAGGGCGATGGCGCGCCGACGCCGTAAGCAGTCGGAGGCGGCTGCCGCGCCGGTCGCGGGCGTCGCTGCCGGCGGCACGGCGCCGCTGCGCGCGCGCGAAGTCGCGATGCTGGCGGCGCTCTTCGCGGTGCTGGCGCTCGGCGTCTATTGGCCGTCCCTTCATGGGCCGTTCCTGTCCGACGACCTGCACTACGTCGCGACCAATCCGTACGTGCACGACATGACGCTGTCCAACGTGCTCGCAGTGCTCGATCCGCGCTCGCCCGCCACCGTGTTCGTCGTGAACTACGCGCCGGTGCACTTGCTGCTGCACGGCGTCGAGTGGCAGGTCTTCGGTGAAGCCACGACCGGCTACCACGTCGTCAACGTGCTGCTGCACGCACTCGGGGCGGCGCTGCTCGCGGCACTCTTCGTGCGTGCGGGTCTCTCGCGCGCCGTCTCGGCCGGCGCCGCGCTGCTCTTCCTGCTGCATCCGGCCAACGTCGAAGCCGTCGCATGGATCTCGCAGGCGAAGACGCCGTCGGCCTTCGTGCTGTCGATCGCGGCACTGCTCGCGCACCGCCGGCGACCGGCGCTCGGCGCGCTGCTGTTCGGGCTCGCGCTACTGGCAAAGCCAACGGCGGCGTTCGCGTTGCCGGTTGCGGGGCTGCTCGACTGGACGCGCGAGGGCCGCGTGCGCTGGAACTGGCTGTCGCTGTGGGCCGTGCTGCTCGGCGGCTACTTTTTCGCGGAGTTCTGGACCCACCAGCGCAGCGGCGCCGCCGAGCCGATCGATGAGGATTTCACGGTGCGATTGCGCAGCAGCGCGTATATCGCAGCCCGCTACGTCTGGATGTCGGCGACGTCGCTCGGTGTCTCTACGTTTCACGAGCCCGAGCCGGTGCACTCGTGGTTCGATCCGGCGTGGCTCGCCGGCGCGGCGATGGGGATCGGGGTCGCCGTGCGCAGCGTCGTCGTGTTGCGTCGGAAGAGCCCGGAACTCGCGTTCTGGGTATGGGCGGTTGCGTCGTTTCTGCCGATCTCGCAGCTCTTTCCGTTCCTGTACCCGATGGCGGACCGCTATCTCTATTTCATCCTGCCAGGATTGCTCGGGGCTGCGCTGTTCGGGATGCGAGACGTTGGGCGTCGCCTCGCTGGGCACGTCACCACGCCGGCCTGGTTGCCGCAAGCCGCAGCCGCCGCGGCGCTTGCGCTTGCGGTCGCATTCGCCGCGCATTCGATCGAGCGCGCGGGGATCTGGGCATCGCCGGTTCGGGTGCTCACCGATGCGGCGACGCACTACCCGAACGGGCGTACTGCGCGACTCGTCGAGGCGCGCCGCGCCGCGCAGGGCGGTGACCCGGACGCGGCGATCGCCGCGCTGCGCCGCGCCTGGCAACTCGGTTTCGATCGCTACGAACAGCTGCAAAGCGATCCGACGCTCGTGTCGCTGCACGGCGATCCGCGTTTCGAGGCGCTGGTGCGCGAGATCGCGACCTCGTGGGTCACGCGTTTCGAGGCGAAGCCGGACCCGACCCAGATCGAGTTGCGCACGCTGGCGATGGCCCAACTCGCCGGCGGCGATCGCGCGGCCGCGATCCGCTCGCTCGAGCGTGGCCTCGCGCAGGGCGGCCCGATCGACGCCCGGCTGCGCGACGAGATCGCCCAGATCCGCGCGCTGCCGCGGTGATGCTGCAGGTGGGATTGCGGATCGACGCGCAGGAGCGTTACTCGTGCCCGCGCTTGGTGGCGTTGGATTTCGCGACGGCCTCGAAATCGCGCAGCCATGCGTCGCGTTCTTGTGGCGACAGCGACGTTGCACGCGGCGAGCGCACGAGCGCGATGCCAAGCGCGGCCGCGGCCGCGCGACTCTCGATGGTGTCCGACGTCGCGAGTTCCATCCAGGTCGAGAGCGCCCCCGAGATCGCGCCAGCCACGTCGGCGAGCTGCGCACGCAGCCGCAGATCGGCGCGCGTCCGGATGCGCGGCAGCAGCCCGTCGAGGATCTGCATGCCTGCGCGCGCTTGCGCGGGGTCGCCGCTCGCCAATCGCGAACGCGCGCGCAGCCGTGTGGCTTCGATGGCCAGCGCCGAGCGCGGATCGATCGCGGCGAGCGGCGCGTCGAGCGCCCGCACGGCGTTCCAATCGGGTTCGGCGAGCGCCGCAGCGCGCCGCGCTTGCAGCAGTGCCTGCGCGCCCGCGCCGGCCGTACCGGCCTCGGCCGCGCGCTCGGCGTCGGGAACGCCGGCGGCGAACGCGATCTCGCGCGCATCGAGCCGGGTTGCATCCGCGGCGCTCGCCTCGCCGGCGAGGCGTCCGGCTTGCGAAGCACGGCCCGCTCGCAACGCGAGCGACGCCTGCGCGGCCAGCCGTCGCGCCGGATCCGTGAGAGCCGCGGCCACCTGCGCTGCCCGCTCCGGCAGACCGATCGACGCGAGACGCCGGACCAGATAGCCCGCATCGAGTGGGGGCGGGAGCGGGATCAGCGGCTCGTGGGCGGCGAACAGCCGGGACGCGCCGCTCGGTCCGAGCGGCGCGCGAAGCACCTTGGGGGAGCGCGTGGCGAGGACGTTGCGGTCGTCGGTCGAAAGCGCCGCGCCCTCGGCCAGCGCGTGCGTGCCGGCGTCGTCGAGCGCCAGCGCCGCCGCGAGGTCTTCCGCGCAGACGATGCCGACCGCAGCGAAATCCTCGGGCGCGGCGGCGATCGCTGCGGCCGCGTTGGCTTCGACGTCGAGCGGCGCGGCCGACGCGAGGAAGAGCACGCCGTTCGGGCTCGGCCGATAGACGCGCACGTTCGGGAATACGCTTCGGAGCGTCGCGAGCAGGGTACGCAGCAGCTCCTCGTCCACGAACGACAGGCCGATCCACTGCACGAAGATGCCTTCGGGCGCGAGACGATCGCCGACCAGCGTGAAAAACTCGCGCGTGTAGAGATGCGACGCGCCGGCGCCCCACGGATGCGACGGCTGCGAGACGATCGCGTCGTAGCGCTTGCCCGAGAGCAGCAGCGCGCTACGCGCATCGTTGGTGCGCACGTGCAGCCGCGGATCGTCGAGCGGGTCGCGATCGCGCCAGCCGGCGAAGCGCTGGTTCGCCCGCAGCACTTCGGGTTCGAGCTCGACGACGTCGATCGACCGGACGCTCGCCGGCACGCGCTCGAGCGCCAGGCCACCGCCGAGTCCCACCACCAACATCTCGCGCAGCGCCGGTCGCGCCGCGACGGGCAGCGCGGTCAGCCACTGCGCCACCGGTTCGAAGCCCGGGCGTGAGTCCTTCGGCGTGATGCTGGCTTCCGGAAGTCCGTTGGTGCGAAAGTCGAGGCGGCCTTCCTTGCGCAAGACCAACACCGTGGCGGCGCGCCCGACCGCGAAATGCGCGATTGCGCCATTCGCCGTCTGTCCGCTGAGCGGCGAGTGCAGCAACAGATGCCAGGGTTCCTGCGGTGTCAGCAAGGTGAGCGCGGCAGCGCCCGCGCCCGCGAGCGCGAGCAGCGCGCGGCCGCGGACCAGCAGCAACGCCGTCGCAGCGGCGAGCGCGAGGTTCGCGCCGCACGCCGCACTCAGCGTGCCGGCGTAGCCGAGCGCGGGCAGCAGCGCGAAGCCGGTCCCCACCGCGCCGACGATCGCGCCGATCGTGTTCCAGGCGTAGACGCGTGCACTCGAAGATCCCGCGTCCGACGGTCCGCGCGCCAGCACGCGAACCGCGAACGGAAAGGTGGTGCCGATCGCGAGTGAGGGCGGCACCAGGATCGCCATCGCGAGCGCCGCGTTGGCGCCGAGCCCGCCACGGCCGCCGGCGCCAATCTGTGCCGCCACCGCAGGCACGAAGTCGAGCGCGCGGAATGCGGCGAACGCGAGCACTGCTGTCGCGAGTTGCGCGACGGCGAAACCGCGGGCGGCCCGCGACGGACTCGTCGCGACGCGCGCTCCGATCGCACCGCCGGCCGCGATGCCGACCAGCACGCTCGCCAGCATCGTTGCGAACGCGTAGATGCTGCCGCCGAGCACGTGGCCGAGCAGCCGCGTCCACAGCACCTCGTAGCTGAACGATGCGGCGCCCGAGACCAGCATGATCGGCAGGATCTGCGCGGCGTGCGCCAGCGGCGCTGCGATCCCTTCGCTGGAACGATCGATGTCGCGCGCGGCGACCGCTGTGGATTCGCTTCGCGCCACCGCGGCCGCGAGCACGAAGACCAGCGCGTTCAGCGCGACGCCTACCCAGACCGTGCCGCGCAGCCCGAGCGCCGGCAGCAGCACGAAGCCGCACACCAGTGTGCCGCCGATCGCGCCGGTCGTGTTGATCGCGTAGAGCGCACCGATGCGCGGGCCCACCTCGCGGTCGCTGCGCACCGCGTGACGTGCGAGCAGAGGCAACGTCGCGCCCATGAAGGTGGTGGGCACGAGCAGGATCGCGAACGCGCAGAGCAGGTAGAAGAGCGCGCTCGCGATGCCGCCCGCATCGGCGGGCAGCTCGCGTCCGCCGAGCACTGCGACTTCGAGCGCAGTGGCCGCGCGGATCGCGAGCGGCACCGCGAGTGCGGCGAGCGCGACGCCGAGTTCGAGTAGCCCGTAGACCAGCACCGGCCGTCGCACGCGGCTTCCGAGCCGTCCCGCGAGCGCTGCGCCGCTTGCGAGTCCGCCCATGTAGGCGGCGAGCACCGTCGCGACGGCCAGCTCCGAGGTGCCGAACACCGCGCCGAACTCGCGCGTCCACGCGGTCTGATAGAGCAACGCGGCAAAGCCCGACAGAAAGAAACACGCGAGCAGCGCGAACCAGCTGCCGCGCGCGGCGGAGCGCGACACGCTCATCGAGGCGGCGCGGGGACTGCGCCTGCGATGACGTCCGCGAGTGCCTCGCCCACCAGGTGGTGACCGAATGCGTTCGGGTGACAGGTGTCCGGCAGGAAGGCCAACCATTTCGGGTGGCTGTCCAGATCGTCAACCCCGTAGCGCTCGCGCTGCATCGCACGCAGATCGGTGAAGCGCTCTTCGGTCATCATCGCTTCGATCGACCCATCGAGCAGCGCAGTCGCATCGAGGTGTGGCGTGTCGGTCGCGCGGGCGATCTGGGCCATCATTGCGGCGGGCTCGCCACGCGTGCATTGGCCGACCAGTACGATCGGCACACCGCGACCGCGCGCCAGATCGACGACGCTGCGCAGGTTCGCCGCAGCGACCCGATAGCTCGGGATGTTGCGTTGCGCAGCGTCGTGGGGATCCAGCTCCGCAGCCGGTTGCAGGCGGCCGCGCACCACCGCGATCCACGCTTCCAGCGCCTCGAAGGCGCGACTGCGGTGGAGCGCGGCGAGCAGCGCGCCGCTCGCGCCGATCCGTTTCTCGTAGGTCGTTTGATCGCTCTCGCCCGTCATCGCGCCGTCGTTCGACAGATAGCTCCACACGACTACGTCGGGTTCGAGTCCGAGTGCGAAGCGCTCCAGCAAGACACGGCCCTGGAAGCTCGAGTAGCCGGGCACGCCGAGGTTCACGATCTCGATCCGCGAGCGGTCCATCGACCAGCGATGCGCGAGCGCCGTTCCGAGCTGCTCCGCATAGGTCTCGAAGTGCTCGACACCCCAGCCGAAGGTCGACGAGTCGCCCAGTACGACGATGCGCACCGTGCCGGGCGCTTTTGCATCGGCGAACTCGGGCGTGCGGAAGCCACGCGAGTTGGTGTGCACGCTCCAGCGCGAGCGCTGCTGCGCGCGCGGTGGCGCGAACACGTCGAGCAGTTCGACGTTCACGCGCTGCCGCAGCCGGTAGAACAGGAAGCGGTCCCACTCGTAGAGTTCGTAGTAGCGCCGGAGAACCCCTGCTTTTGCCATCTGGTTGCGATAGTCGTCGCGCAGCAGCACGCGGTCGCCGAGCCACGGAGGATTCGCGAGCGCGGTGCCGCCGGCCGGCCGCAGGTCGACCGCGCGCGCGAAGAGCTCGGCGCCGCCGGCGAAGATCGCCAGCGAAACAGCGGCGAGCAGCCCGTTCGGGAGCCAGCGCCGCTGGCTCATCCGCCGGATCCGTCCGGCGCGGCGACCACGATGGTGTCGCCGTGCAGAACGGCCTCTTCGGAGACGGCGACGGTTCGCGTCGTGTCGCCGACGCGAATCAGCCACGGCTCGCTCGAGGCGACGGGAGTCGCGCCCTGGCTCGCGTAGGGCACCCGCAGACGCGCGACGCCGTCTTCGCCGGCGATCGCGTTCGCGGGGTACTCGAGTTTGCGTCCAAACGGGGTGTGCAAGATCAGCTTGGCTTCGACCGGCGTTCCCGGCGGGGCGTGGATTTCGAGCACGGCGCCGGTCACGCGTTCGAAGAGCTTGTAGGGCGCGACACCGGGTGCGGCGGCGCCGTGGTAGATGTCGCTGAGCGGGCGCCCACCGCGCGGTCCCTCGGTGACGAGCCGAAACTGTTCGAAGCGCGGGGAGTCGATGCGTTCGAGACCGTCGTCGCGGTGCAGGCGCTGGGTGAGGCTGCGGTAGTCCACCGCTCCGTACTCGGCCGTCATCACGTAGCGCGCCCCGAGTGCGTCGGCGATCTGCACGGCACGAGGCTCCGTGCGGACGTCGAAGAAACGCTGGGCCACACTCCAGTGACGCGAAGCGGAGTAGGGCCCGAAGTTGTCCGACGGCGTCGCACGGTGCGCCACGTAGTGGAGCACGTGACCGACGTTCGCGGGGCACAGGATCCCATACGCAGGACGTTCGTCCGGGTCGAAGTAGCCGCCCGTTTCGGGCGTCACGCGGCGGACTTCTTCGGCGAAGCGGTACAGCGAGCCGGTCGCTGTCGTGAGCAACGGATCGCCCGGCGGCTTGGTGGCGCGATACTCCGCGAACTCTTGCCGCACCTGTCCGATGTGTTGCAACACGATCGGGCCGGCGCCAACGAGTGTCGCGAGCGCCGCGGCCACGCGGCCGCGCCGGCCTGGGAGCTCACGGCGCAGCGTGTCGACCGAGACCGCGAGACCCACCGCGGCGGCCGGCGCGAAGTCGCTGCCATAGCGGAGCTGCGCCATCGCGAGCCCACCAAAGCCCGCCGTCCAGATTGCGAGCACCAAAGCCGGATCCCGTCGGCGTGGATCGCGAGCGGCAAGCAGCGCCGCGAGTGGTATCAGCGGGATCGCGTAGCCGAAGCCGCCGTAGTACCAGAGCGGGCGCAGCCAGCCCTTCTTGTCATGCGGCGAGAAGAGCGGTCGTTGTTCGGCGTTCTGGGCGGCCCAGCGCTCGCCCTTGCCGATAAATCCCGCTCCTTCACGCAGCTTGGGCAACAATCCCGGCAGCGCGAGCAGCGCCGCGCCGGCGAACGTCGCGACGGCTGCGCTCTGCACGACGCGCATCAGCACGGAACGATCGGGTCTTCGCCGTGCGAGTTCGGCGCAGCCGAAGCCCACGACGGCGAGCGCGAGCAGCGCGGGGCCGTGCAGGTAGGAGAGCGATAGCGTGGAGTAGGTGCCGCCGACCGGTGGACCGAGCCGTGGCACGACGAGCGCAATCGGCAGCGCCGTCACGACGAGACCGAGCGCGTGCGCGCGCAACGCGCCCACACGACCGCGCAGCGCCAGCACCACGATGACCGCGCCGTCCGCGATGAACAGATAGAGCAGACTGCCCGCCCACGTGAAAACGACGCCGAGGCGTCCCACTGCGACCAGCGTTTGTGCCGCGATGCGAGCGGAGCAAGTCGTGTTCGCGCGCGCTGCGAGCAGCGCGCCCCACAGCCAGAACGCGCCAAAGAACGCCACCGTGCAGTGGTGATCGGCGTTGCCGACGTCCGAATAGGCGATGGCCATCGGGGAGAGCGCCAGCAGCAGCGCCGCCAGAACTGCGACTCCCGAACCGGCGAGCGCAGCAGCAGCGCCGAACACCGGCAGCGCCGTCAGCGCACCGATCGTCGGCGGAAGCCACGCCCCGGCAAGTTCGAGATCGCGCTGTGTGCCGCCGAGCGCGCGGCCGGCAGTGGCGAGCAGCAGCGTGTGGAGCGGCGGCCAGGGAAGCCACGATCCGTCGGGATGGTTCACGAGCGGGTCGAAGAGCAGCACGTCCGGCGCGCGTTCGAGCGTGAACTCTGCGCGCCGCAGGTGGTAGTAGCTGTCACCGACCGGGAACACGATCGCGTCGCCGCGGAAGATCTGTTGGAACGTGTCGCCCCGCAGCCCGAAACCGAGCAGCACTACGACGGCCAGCAGCGCCGCAGCCTGGATCCGCTTCATCGCGCTTCGTCTCCCTCGGAGACCGGGATGAAGAAGGCTCCTAGCCCGGTCCGGACGCGGCGGCGGTCTTGGCGGCTTCGAGTTCGCGTCGCGCGTCGTCGGCATTCGCGAACTTGGCGTCGAGTTGGAGTGCGCGCTCGAGCGCGACGGCTGCCTCGTCGTTGCGGCCGAGTGCCTTCAGCGCCAGCCCCAGGTGATAGTGGTACTCGGGACGCTCGACCTGGACATCGTTCTCCGCGCGCCCGGAAAGCTCGACCGCGTACTTGAACTGCTGCAGCGCCGGGTCGGAAAGTCCCTTCTTCAGGTACACGTAACCGAGTGTATCTGCGATCTCCGCGCTCTCCGGCTCGGCCTGCTGCGATTCCTGTGCGAGCGCGAGTGCGCGCTCCAGATCGGTGCCTTCTTCGGCGAGGATCCACGCGAGGTCGTTCTTGGCGCCCGGCAGATCGCTGCGCGTCGCGAGCACCTTTTCGTAGAGCGCCTTGGCCTCGGCTCGGTGCCCCGCCGCATTGTGCAGACGCGCCAGCAGCTGCTGCCCCGAGATCGGCAACGCGCCGACCTGCTCGGCTTCCTGGAACGAGGCGATCGCCTCGTCGAGGCGGTTTTGTGCGACGTAGATGTTGGCGAGCAACTCGAGTGCCCCGGGCAGATTGGGCGACGCGGCGAACGCGCGGCGCGCCTCTTCTTCGGCGCGTGTCCAGTCCTTGTCCCCCGCTAGGATCTGGGCGCGCAGCAGAATCAGCGGTGGCGTCAGGGGGCCCGTCTCGCCGGCCTTGTCGATCCGCGCGAGCGCCTCATGCGAGCGTCCAGCCGCGATGTCGAGTTGGGCGAGCGATCGCAACGCCCCCGCGTGGTTCGGTTGTTGCGCGAGCACCTGCTCCAGGTAGCCGCGCGCGCGTTCCGGCTCGCGCGGTCCCTCGCGCTGCGCGAACTCGATCAACACGCTCACCGGCGGTTTTTCGCCCGCGAGCTGCTCTTCGAGAATTGCCTTGGCAGCGGGCCGCCTGCCGGTCGAGTAGAGCGCTCTCGCATAGAGCAGCTTCTCGGACGGGCGAAGGTCGCCCGCTTCGCGGGCCAGCCGGTTCAGCGTCTGCATCACGAGCGTGTAGTCGCCCGCGCTCGCGTGCACGGTCGCTTTGAGGCGAAGCAAATCGGGTTGCTGGCTCCCCGCGATCTGAATCGCGCGATCGACCGCGGCGGTGGCGGCCGGGAGGTTGTTGCGTCGCAACTCGGCGAGCGCCAGCAGTCGCTGGCCTTCCATCGTCTCTTCCATCCCGACGTAGCGGCGCAGCGCGTCGGCGCCCTCATCGACGCGGTTTTCTGCGAGCGCCATGCGGCCCTTCGCCAGCTCCGTTCGCGCGTGGGCGGGGAACTCCTTTACGAGTCGGTCGAGTGCGGCGTGCGCGGGCTCGATCTCGTTGCCGTACAGTCGCAACGCGACGATCTCCTCGAGCGCGATCGGCGCGTCCGAGCCGCTCTTGGACTGCTCTTCCAGGTGCTGGAACGCGTCGTCATGGCGATCGCCCGCGAACAGGAATCTCGCGTAGTGGAGGTGCGCCTGGATGTCCTGCGGGCGCAGTTCGAGGAGGTGCTTCAAGACCGCCTCTCCAGCACCCTTCTCCCGCTTCTCTTCGAGCGCGGCAAGCTCGTCCCATGCGGCGAGATTGGCCGGGATCGATTCCACCATCGTCTGCAGCGCGGAGCGCTGGAATTCTTCGTTCTGGGTGGTATGCCCAAAAATGATCGCCGCCGCGGCCGCCTTGCCGCGCTGTTCGCTCGTTTCCGCGACCTCGATCGCGCTGCGGTACGCGGCCAGCGCCTGATCGTTGTGATCCTTCCACACCGAGTAGAGGCGACCCAGTTCGATCCGCGCGTTGACACCGTGCGGGAACAACTCGGCCGCCTGCCTCAGCGCCTTCTCGGCGTCCTGATAGACGGCTTCCTCGATCTCCTTGCCCGTGAGCGAGAGTTCGCGCAGCCGCGCGAGGTGCACGATGCCGAGTTGCATGTGGCTCATGCCGTCCTTGGGCGCGAGTTCGACGGCGGTGAGCGCCGCCTGGAGCGCATCGGACGAGTTGCCTCGCGCCAGTCCCAGCTCGGAGCGGCGGATATAGGCCGTCGCGTTGCCGGGTTCGCGCTCGAGAACCTTGGTGATCAGTTGCTCGGCGCGCGCGGTGTCATCGAAGAGGATCAGCTTGGCTTCGGCAAGCGCCGCATCGCTGCGCGTCGGGTCGAGGCGTGTCGTCTCGCGATAGAAGAAGGCGGCGTCGGCGGGATGGTTGTCCAATCCGAGGATTTCAGCGATGCGGTAGTTGACGTCGGCACTCTTGGGGTCGAGCTGCAGCGCGCTGCGCAGCTCGAGCAGAGCCTCTTTCAGTTGTCCCTTCTGCTGGAACTCCGTCGCGCGCTCGAAGTGCTGCTCGAACTTCTTTTCCTTCGAAGAGCAGGCACCGAGCGAGATGGCGATGCAGATCGCCAGACCCGGGGCGATTCGGCGAGCAATGCACGGCCTCAAGGAGCCCCTCCTCACTGTTGTTCGAGACGGGCGAGCTCACTCTTGGCGGCGTCAGCCTCGGGGAACGGACCGGCTTCCAATGCCTGGCGCAGCGTTTCCAGCGCACGTTGGCGTTCACCCTGCCGACCGAGGGCGATTCCAAGGTGGTATCGGATCGACTGGGATTCCGGCCGCTGCTCGATGGCCTGCTGGAAGAGTTCCACCGCCCGTTCGGTTTGCCCACGCTGCAGGTGCACCCACGCCAGCGTGTCGATGATCTCGGGACTGCCGTCGATTCGGTGCGCCTGTTCTGCGAAAACCAGCGCGCGGTCGAGTTCCGGGTTCGGCGGCTGCGCCAGCAGCCAGGCGAGATCGTTGCGGGCGCCGGCATGACCAGCGTCGCGCTTGACGATTTCCTCGAATCGGGCGCGCGCGCCGGCAACATCGCCCGACGAGAGCGTGAGTTGCGCCGCCGCATACGCGGCACCGGTCTCGCTGGGACTGATCTTCGCCGCTTCGTCGAAGAGCGCGAGCGCGCGCGGCAGGTCGCCAGCCTTCGCGGCGAGGCCCGCGAGGCCGGCCTTGCCGCGGCCGTAGTTCGGGTCGATCTCGAGTGCCTTCTGGAAGGCCGCCTGGCCCTCGCCGTCGCGACTGAGCTGGACCAGCAGCAGTCCCTGGATCTCATGCAGCGACGCCGAGTCGGGATGCTTCGCGACGCTTGCCGACGCGAGGTCGTAGGCCTCGCGGGCGCGATCCGCGGCGACCAGTCGATCCGCGAGCGATCGCAGCAGCGATTCGCTGGCGGGATCTCCCAAGTCGACATTGCTCGCCTTCAGCTGACGCAGAGCAGCGTCGGTGCCCGTTGCTTCCAGCTCGATCTGGGCGCGAGCCACGTCGGCTTCCTTCGGGAAGCCTGCCTCGGCGAGCGCGTCGGCTGTCCGCCGCGCGCCTTCGTAGTTCTTCAGATGCATCGCTGCGCGGATGTACAACAGGTAGCCGTCATGGCGGCTGCCACCGCGATTGGTGACGAAGCTGCGTGCGTGGTCGGCAGCCTCCTTGTAGCGGCCCTGTGCGAGGAACATGCTGGCGAGCGCGTAGGCTGCGTCGGTTGCGGCCGGATCGACGCGCAGCGCTTCGCGGAACTCCGACTCGGCACGCGCAAAGTCGCCGATTTGATGGGCGGCGACGCCCGCGAGATAGCGGCCGCCGGCGTTGTTCGGCCAGCGCTTCAAGCCGGCGTCGAATGTCGCGAGCGCGCCCTTGGCGTCGCCGCGCGCGAGCAGGATGCGGCCGCGGAGCAAGTCGCGGAACGACGCCTCCTTCAGCGAGTTGACCAGCGTCTCGGCCTCGTCGAGCCGGTTCAGGTCGATCAGCAGGTCCGCCTTGAAGAAGCTCAGGTTGTCATTGGCGGCGGGCGCGACGGCGATCGCCTGTTCGATGGCTTCGAAGGCCTTGTCCGGATGGTTGGTGCGCCGCTCGAATTCGCTGAGCGCGTACCATGCGGGCGCGGTGCCGAGCAGCTCGACGCCTTCCTTCAGTGTCGCACGCGCCTGGTCGGCCTTGCCTTGCGCCTCGTAGCGAGCAGCAACCGAGGAGCGGATCTGCAGATTCTCCGGTGCTTCCTTCAGCGCCTTCTCCCAGATGGCCATCGATTCGTCGCTGCGCTTCCGCTCGTCGAAGAACTGCGTGACCAGACGCAACGCGAGGGGCTCGGTGGGAGTCTTCTCGATGCACTTGCGGAAGTGCGCCTCGGCGCGGGCTTCGTCCTTCAGGTTGTCTTTGAAGAACGTGGCGCGCGCCAGACAGCCGCGCGCGACCAGCCCCGTGTCGGAGTTCTTCGCGACGAGTGTCTCGAGATCTTCGTGGGCCTTCTCAGCCTCTTGCATCCGATCGAGTTCGGCGAGGATCGTCGCGTGCATCAGCAACGCGGGGTAGTCCTCGGGCGCGAGTTCGCGCAGGCGCGTGGTGTCCTTCAGCGCTTCCTCGCGTTGATTGGCGCCGAGCAGCGCCTGGGCGCGGACCTTCAGTGCGGCGACGCGGGCGGGATCCTGTTCGAGCACCTTGGTGGCGACGCGCACGGCGTCTTCGTAGGCTTGGAGCCCAAGGAAGGCCGACCCGAGCAGCAGACCCGCGGTCATCGATTGCGCGGGGTCGGCCGTGGCCTTCTCGAGCGGCCATACCGCGAGCGAGAGCTGGCCGGTTTGGACGAGTGCCACGCCGAGCAGGTAGTTTGCTTCCCCTTGGTCCGGATTCTTGGCGAGCACCTGGCGGAGCGGCTCGACCGACTCGCTAAACTGACCTGCGTCTTGTAGCGCGCGCACCTCGGCGAGACGGTCTTCGACACTGCTCGCGCAAGCCATGAAGAAGAGCGCCACCGCGAGCAGCGCGGAGTGGGTGTTGGCTCGCGATCGAGATCCGGGCTGAAACTGGGTGCGCGGCGGCATCGAAGGCAGCTCCTCCCTGCGTTTGGGGAACTCGGGATTATAGGCGCGGGGGAAAGCTCGGCCAGTGCGATCTCGACTCATTTCCACGAGCCTCTGCGCGCCAGACGACGACGCTCTCCCTCTTCGTGCCGGGCGGTACATGGCTTGAGGCTTCAGTTGCGGATCCACTGCGCGTCGCGACCCGATCGAGGCGACATCCACGCACGCCGGCACGCGATCGGCATTGCGCTCTGCGCGGTGCTCGCGTTCGCTTGTGCACCGGCGGAAGAACGTCCAGCGCGCGTTCTGCTGGTGACGATCGACACGTTGCGCGCCGATCATGTCGGCGCCTACGGAGCCAGGGGCGCCCACACGCCCACGCTCGACGCGCTCGCGCAGGGCGGCGTGCGCTTCGACGCCGCGATCTCGCCGGTACCGCTGACGTTGCCGTCGCACGCGACGCTGATGACGGGACTCGACCCGGATCGCCACGGCGTTCGACACAACGCCGTGTTCACGCTGGCGCCCGAGATCCCGACGCTGGCCGAGCGCATGCGAGAGGCCGGCTTCGGCACCGCGGCCTTCGTCGGCGCCTTCGTGCTCGACCATCGCTTCGGACTCGCGCGGGGCTTCGATTACTACGACGATCGCATCGGCGACCGCCGCAGCGGAGCCGGCATCGTCGGTTTCGCGGAACGCAACGCGGGCGAGGTGGTGGACGCCTTTCTCGGCTGGCTAGCAGACGCCCCCGACCCCTTCTTCGCCTGGGTTCATCTCTACGATCCGCACGCCAGCTACGACCCACCGGCCGGCTTCTCGCTCGGCTTTCCGGGGCGGCCCTACGACGGCGAGATCGCCTACGTCGACGCGCAGCTCGGGCGGCTGCTCGAGGCGCTCGGCCGCCGCTTCGATCCGGCCGGAACACTCATCATCGTGACCGCGGACCACGGCGAATCGCTGGGCGAACACGGCGAGCCGACCCATTCCTATTCCGTTTACGACGCGACCCAGCGCGTCCCGATGATCTGGAACGGCCCCGGTTTCCGTGGCGGACGCGCGGTACCGGACGTCGTGCGACTCGCCGACATTGCGCCGACGCTGCTCGCGACGCTGGGCGCGGCACCCTTTGCCGATACGAACGGGCGCGACCTGCGCGTCGTCGCGCGCAGTGGGGCGTCCTCCGAGCCGGCCTATTCCGAAACGCTCGCCACGCATTTCGACTACGGCTGGAGCGCGCTGTTCTCCGTTCGCAACGAGCAGTGGCGCTACATCCGCGCGCCGCAGCCGGAGCTCTACGACGTACACAAGGATCCCGGCGAGCGCCGCAACGTCGTGGCCGAGCAGCCCGACGTGGCGCGCGAGCTGGACGCCTGGATCGAGGCGCGCCGGAGCTCGGCGCGGCCACTCGGGGCGCGCGGTGGCCTTTCGACCGATGAGCGCGAGCGCTTGCAAGCACTCGGTTACGTCGCGGGAGCAGCCAAAGCGCAGAACGCCGATCTCGCCGGCGCCGATCCGAAGCAACGACTGGCGGTGCTGCAGGCGCTCGATCGCGCCGAAAACCTGGGCGCGGCGCGGCGCTGGTCCGAAGCGCACGCAGTACTCGCGCCGTTCGAGGAGAGTGGCGCGCTGTTCCGCTCGATTCGCGCGAGCTACGCGGTGAATGCCGGTTTCTTCGAACTCGGCGAGCGAGACATCCGCGCCGCGCTGGAAGCGGAACCGGATCGCCCGGACTACCTGACCATTCTCGCGA
>CAYGWM010000086.1:2942-16856 GCA_964353555.1 uncultured Spirochaetales bacterium | reverse complement strand
GCTTCGAACTGCGCCAGCCGGATGCCTTGCACTGAGGAGAAAGGGGACGGTCCTCATCGAGGACGGGCTGTGGAGAAAGGGGACACACCTCGCCGAGGCCTGTCCCTCCAGTCCTCAGCCCGTCCCTTTCGAGGACCGTCCCCTTTCTCCTCCTGCGGCAAGAATGAAGCGGATTGCGTCGATCAGTTTCGCGGTTGTCGTGCTGGCATGTAGGGGTGCGGAACCGCCGGCAGCGCTTCCGGCGCTCGCACCGGGCGCCACGTGGTTCGAGGATTGGTACGCGGTCACGAAGCTGGACGAGCACACCTTTGCGATCGCCGAGCCGCGCTACGACCAGCACAACGTCAACTACCTGCTCGTTGGTGACACGCGCGCGGTTCTGTTCGACACGGGCCCCGGCGTGCGCGACATCCGGCCGGTCGTTGCGGCGTTGACCGATCGCCCGGTGACCGCCGCGTTCTCGCATCTGCACTACGACCACATCGCCGGGCAGCCGGACTTCGAGTCGATTGCGTCGCTGGATCATCCATCGATCCGATCGCGAGTCGCGAGCGGCGGTCGCTTCACGCCATCGTTGCTCCAGCACGGCGCGACGGGGCGGCCGAGCTTTCGCATTACCGAGTGGTGGGAGCCGGACGCGCACATCGATCTCGGTGGGCGCGTGCTGCAAGCGCTCTCGGTGCCCGGCCACACGCCCGAATCGCTCGCGCTCTATGACGCCGATCGCGGACAGCTCTTCAGCGGCGACTATCTCTACCCGGGTGATCTGTTCGCGTTCGGGCCGGGCAGCGATCTGGTCGCCTATCGCGACACCGCGCGACGTCTGCTCGATCTCGTCGCCGATCGGCCCGGCATCGCGATCTACGGCGCTCACGTGCCGACGGCGTCGACCTCGCCTCGCCAGGGAATGCGCGACCTCGAGCGACTCGAGCGAGCGCTAGCTGAACTCCTCGGCGATCCCGCGCAGATTCGTCCGTGGACGCTCGCGCGCTTCGAGTGGATCCCGACGCGCCGCTACCAGTTTGACGACGGACTCGTGATCCTCGCGCCGCTCTTCTAGGTCCGATCAAAAGAGCTTCGTCTGCTCACCCTTGCCCGGCGCGCCGCGCTTCGGCGGCGCCGCGGGCTTCGCGACCAGCTTCACCTGCGATACCGGCTTGGGCGCGAGCCGCGTGCCGCGCGCGGCGATGCCGGTCGTCTCGAGGTCGGCGAGGTCGAAGGTCGCCTCGTGGACGCGCTGTCGCTTCATTGCGGCGAACTTCAAGTGCAGGATTCCCGTGGCGCTACCCGGCAGCAGCAAGTCGAGCTTGCCCGCTTTGTCCTTGATCAGCTGGTATTCCTTCGCGCGGATGAATCCCTGGATGTGGATGCGCTTGCCGAACGCGAAGCGCTGCTTGTCGCGGTAGACGACGGTGAAGGCCGCTCCCTTCTCGGGATCGAAAACTTCGCAGTGCAGCAGCTTGCCGGTGAAGAGCTGTTTCTCGGGCGGCGGCAGGATCCGGTAGCTGCCGTCGTCGGCGATGCACAGGATCACGTCGTACTCGCTGACGCTCTGGACGAACTGGTCGCCCTTCACGGTGGTGCCGAAGAAGCCGCTCTCCGGGTCGTAGGCGACCTTCAGCGTCGGTCGCGCGACGGCTTTCTTGTCGATCTCAGTGAACGACGTGATCTTCGTGCGCCGCGGGTACTGCTTGCCGTAGCGCGCGATCAGATCCTTCAGATACGCGATCGCGGTGCCCTTCAGGTCGCGCAGCTTCTTCGCGACCTCTTTCAGCTTCTTGTCGATCTCGGCCTCTTCGGCGCGGCTCTTGTCGAGGTCGTACGCCGAGATGCGGCGGATCCGCAGTTCCAGCAGCCGCGCGACGTCGTCGTCCGTCATCGGCCGCACGAACAGCGCTTCGTGGCGCCGCATGCCCGACCAGACCTTGTCCTTCACCGACTGCTCGGTCTGGGCCGTCTCGATGCCGCGGTACACCTTGTGCTCGACGAAGATGCGCTCGAGCGTGATCCAGTGCTTGCGGTCGGTGAGCTGGCTTTGTTCCCACGCGAGTTCCGCTCTCAGGCGTTCGCGCAGCTGTTCGGTCAGCTCGCGCAACACTTCGGGGACGGTCATCTCGACCGGTTTGCGGTCGCGCACCACGGTGAGGTTCGAGTTCACGGCGACCGCGCAATCGGTGTACGCGTAGAGCTGCGGGATCACGTCCTCGGCGCGCACGCCGCGCGACAACTCCAGCTCGATCTCCACCTTGTCGGTCGTGTAGTCGTTGATCGACGAGATCTGCACGCGCCCGCGCTGGATCGCCGACTCGATCGACGCGACAAGGCTCTCGGTGGTGGTGCCGTACGGAATCTCGCGGATCACCACGCGGCGCGGGTCGGGCGCGTCGAGCACGGCGCGCACGGCGACCTTGCCGCGACCGTCGTCGTACTCCGCGACGTCCACGCGGCCGCCTTGCGGGAAGTCGGGGAACAGTTGGAACGGCTTGCCGTTCAGGCACGCGATCTGCGCTTCCCACAGCTCGACGATGTTGTGCGGCAGGATGCGCGTCGCCATGCCGACCGCGATGCCCTCGGCGCCGAGCATCAGCAGCATTGGCAACTTCGCCGGCAGGAACACCGGCTCCTTGTTACGGCCGTCGTAGCTCGGCACGAACTCGGTGAGGTCTTCGTTGAAGAGCGTTTCGAGCGCGAGCGGTGTCAGCCGGCACTCGATGTAGCGCGGCGCGGCGGCGGGATGGCCGGTCAGCAGGTTGCCGAAGTTCCCCTGCCGGTCGATGAAGAGTTCCTTGTTCGCCAGCACCACCAGCGCATCGCCGATCGAGGTGTCGCCGTGCGGGTGCAGCTTCATCGACTCGCCGATCACGCCGGCCACCTTGTGGTAGCGGCCGTCGTGCATCTCGAAGAGCGTATGAAGAATCCGGCGCTGCACCGGCTTCAGGCCGTCGCGCAGGTCGGGAATCGCGCGATCGAGGATCGCGTAGCTCGCGTAGTCGACGAAGTTGCGACGCATGATCGCGTCGAGGCGCGCCACGGCCGACTCCTAGATCACTTCGGTGCTGAGGTGGTCGACGAGGAAGGCGCGGCGCTCGGGCGTGTTCTTGCCCATGAAGAACTCGAGCGTGCGGCCGATCTCGCCGATGCCGGTGACGGTCACCGGCGCGAGCTGCATCGTCTTGCCGATGAACTGGCCGAACTCGTGGGGGCTGATCTCGCCGAGGCCCTTGAAGCGCGTCACCTCGTGGCCGCGCAGCGCGGCCGTGGCGCGGTCGCGCTCGGCTTCCGAGTAGCAGTAGCGCGTCTCTTTTTTGTTGCGGACGCGGAACAGCGGCGTTTCGAGGATGTAGATGTGGCCCTTGATCACGAGTTCTTCGAAGTAGCGCAGGAAGTAGGTGAGCAGCAGGTTGCGGATGTGCATGCCGTCGACGTCGGCGTCGGTGGCGAGCACGACGCGCGCATAGCGCAGGCCCTCGATGCCGTCCTCGATGCCGAGCGCGCGCATCAGGTTGTAGAGCTCTTCGTTCTTGTAGATCGCGTCGCGCTGGAGTCCATGGCAGTTGAGCGGCTTGCCGCGCAGGCTGAAGACCGCCTCGGTCTCGACGTCGCGACACTGGATCATCACGCCGCCCGCGGAGTCGCCTTCGGTCAGGAAGATCGTGCTCTCTTCGCGGCGCTTCGCCTTCGGCGAATCGAGGTGCTGCCGACAGTCGGTGAGCTTGGGGATGCGGATCGCCACCTTTTTGGCGCGCTCGCGTGCGTCCTTCTTGACCGCGTTCAGCTCTTTCCGCAGCCGCTCGTTCTGGCGGACTTTTTCTAGCAGCTTCTCGGCGTCGTCCTTGTGCTCGTGCAGCCAGCGCACGACGCGGTCCTTCACGGCCGGCACGATCCAGCTGCGCACGTCGGTGCCGAGCTTGGTCTTGGTCTGCGAGTCGAAGAGGGGATCCTGCACCTTGATCGCGACCGCGCCGACCAGGCCGTCGCGCACGTCTTCACCCGCGAAGGACTTGCCGGAGAATTCGTTCACGGCCTTCAGCACGCCTTCGCGGAAGGCGGTTTGGTGCGTGCCGCCGTCATTGGTGAACTGGCCGTTCACGAACGAGTAGTAGGTCTCGCCGTAGGCGTGCGTGTGCGTGAAGGCGAACTCGAGCCGCTCGAGGCGTTCGTGCACGACCGGGTAGAGCGGTTCTTCGCCGGCCATCTCGTGCGCGAGCAGATCGGCGAGGCCGCCCTGCGAGACGAAGCGCTGGCCCTGGTACTCGAGCGTCAGGCCGGCGTTCAGGAACGCGTAGTAGCGCAGCCGATCGGCGACGAATTCTTCGTTCCAGCCGAACGGGCCGAAGATTTCGGGATCGGGCTCGAACGAGACTTCGGTGCCGTCGCGCGACTCGGTGTCCTTGCCGGTCTTGTCGTCTTTCAGCTTGCCGCGTTCGAAGCGGGCGCGGCGGAACTTGCCCTCGCGCCAGCTGGTGACGGTGAAGCGCGCGGACAGCGCGTTCACGGCCTTGGTGCCGACGCCGTTCAGGCCGACGGAAAACTGGAAGACGTCGTCGTTGTACTTGCCGCCGGTGTTGATCTGCGAGACGCAGTCGACCAGCTTGCCGAGCGGGATGCCGCGACCGTAGTCGCGGATCGTGACGCCGACCCCGTCTCGGCGGATCTCGATGCGTTTGCCGGCGCCCATGATGAATTCGTCGATGCCGTTGTCGACGACTTCCTTCAGCATCACGTAGATGCCGTCCTGGGCGCCGCTGCCGTCGCCGAGGCGGCCGATGTACATGCCGCTGCGCAGCCGGATGTGTTCCAGCGCGTCGAGCGTCTTGATGGATTTTTCGTCGTACTCGACTTTGGCGCGCGCCATGCGGCGGTGCTCACCCCTTGTTTGCAGGGTGAGGGATGTTGGCTCTTGCATCAAGCCTGTGGGTTGGTTGCCGGGCGCGGTCCGAGGAAGGGTGCCGTGCTCAAACATCCTCGGCACGCATTCGACCTTGCGGCTTCGAAGGTGATTCGTGTGGTTGGAGAATTTCGAGCTTCGGTTGATGATGGGTCAGCGGCCTGCGGAACTGCGCGCGGCACCCCTCCTCGGACCGCGTCTCGTTAGGTCGTGATAATGAGGAGAACGCCGTCGCACGGACCGAGTTCTAGATCGGCTGAGGAAGCGACAGTCGCGTTCTCGTTGGTGTGGAGTTGGTGGGTGATGCGGCCGGCGCCGAGGGGGACGCGTTTTGATTCGTCGCTGAAGTTGAGCGCAATGCGCGCGACTTCGGTTTCGCTGCGCCGCTCGTAGGCGAAGACGCCGTCGGGCGCGTCGAGGCTTCGGGTGCTGCCGCGGTGCAGCGATGCGTGCGCACGGCGCATTGCGAGCAGGTTCTTGTAGAGCCACAGCAGTGACGTGCGGTCGTCGCGTTGCGTGGCGACGTCGGTGCCAGGCGGCTGCGGTCCGATCGGAAGCCACGGTTCGGCGGCGGTCGTGAAGCCGGCGGCGGGTGTTGCGTCCCAGCGCATCGGGGTTCGTTCGGGGTCGCGCGAGAGAGACGGGTGCAGCGTTCGGGCAAGCGGGTCTTGGAGGCGATCTTTCGGGACGGCGACGTTGCGCATGCCGATTTCTTCGCCGTAGTAGAGAAACGGCGTGCCGCGCAGTGTGAGCAACATCATTGCGGCGAGCCGCGCGCGGGCATTGCCGAGCTTTGGATGGTCGTAGCGCGTCGCGTGGCGCGGGACGTCGTGGTTGCCGAGCACGAAGTCGGGCCACGCGTTCGGTGGGAGCAGGCGTTCGAAGAGCTCGACCTCGGCGCGGAATCTCGCGGCGTCCCACGGGCAGTGCAGGAACGCGAAGTTGAAGCCGAGGTGGAGTTCGTCGCCGTCACCGTAGTAGGTTGCGACGTCTTTCGGTGGCAGGCCGATTTCGCCGACCAGCATGCGTTCGCCGTAGCAGTCGGCGAGTTTCCGCAGCGCGCGCAGTTCGGCGTGGATGTCGGGATGGTTCTCGTCGTGGTCGTGGCGCTGGTTGCCCCAAGTGTGGAGTGATCCGGGGGCGGGCGGGTTGTCGCGCAGCGCGCGGTCTTTCGCGATGCGGTGGACGACGTCGATGCGGAAGCCGTCGACGCCGCGATCGAGCCAGAAGCGCAGCACGTCGTGCATGGCTTCCACGAGTTCGGGACTGCGCCAGTTGAGATCGGGCTGCTCTTTCAGGAACGAGTGCAGGAAGAGCTGGCCCGTCGCGTCATCGGGTTCCCACGCCGGCCCGCCGAACATGCTGGTCCAGTTGTTCGGCATCGAGCCGTCGGGCTTCGCGTCGCGCCAGACGTACCAGTCGCGCTTCGCGCTCGTGCGACTCGCGCGCGACTCGACGAACCACGCGTGTTGGTCCGAGGTGTGATTGGGCACCCAGTCGAGCACGACCTTGATGTTGCTTGCGTGCGCGTCTGCGAGCAGGCGATCGAAGTCGGCGAGGTTGCCGAAGAGCGGGTCGATGTCGCAGTAGTCGGCGACGTCGTAGCCGAAGTCCGCCATCGGCGACGGGAAGCAGGGCGAGATCCAGATCGCATCGACGCCGAGCCAGGCGAGGTGGTCGAGGCGCTGGCGGATGCCTTCGAGATCGCCGACGCCATCGCCATCCGCGTCCTGGAACGAGCGCGGGTAGATCTGATAGACGACGCCGTCGCGCCACCACAGCCAATCGGACATCGGTGCGGCCCTCACTTTTTTCGGAGGCGGATCAAGCCTTCTTGCGCGACCGAGACCGCGAGCCGGCCGTCGCGCGTGAAGATGCGGCCCTGCGAGAAGCCGCGCGAACCGTAGGCGTTCGGGCTCGAGAGGTCGTAGAGCAGCCACTCGTCGGCGCGAAACGGGCGGTGGAACCACATCGCGTGGTCGAGGCTCGCGACCATGTAGGTGTCGTCGGCCCACGCGACACCGTGCGGGAGCAGCGCCGTATCGACGAGCGTCATGTCGGAGGCGTACGCCACGATGCACGCGTGCAGCGCAGGGTCGTCGGGCAGCTTGCCGTCGGCGCGCATCCACACCTGTTGGCGCGGCGGCCGCGGCTCGGCGTGAAAGATCGCGATCTCACCGTCGTAGCGCAGGTCGATCGGCCGCTCGCGCTCGAGCCACGTGCGCATCTCGGCGGGGACCTTCTCGAGGACCGGCACCATCCGCTCGTGCCAGGTCGGAAGGGACTCCGGATCGGGCGCCGCGGGCATCGGGTCTTGATGTTCGAGCCCGGGCTCCTCCGATTGGAACGACGCCGAAAGGTGGAAGATCGCCTCGCCGTGCTGGATCGCGACGACGCGGCGCGTGGTGAAGCTCTTGCCATCGCGGATGCGGTCGACCTGGAAGACGATCGGAACGAGCGGATCGCCGGGGCGCAGGAAGTACGCGTGCAGCGAGTGCACGAGACCGCGCTCGACGGTACGCGTCGCGGCGACCAGCGCTTGTCCTGCCACCTGCCCGCCGAATACGCGCTGGCGCTGCTCTTGCGGCGAGCGCCCGCGGAACAGGTTCACTTCCAGCTCTTCGAGGTCGAGCAGTTCGACCAGTGCGTCGAGGGCGCTGCTCATCGCGGCGCCTTCGTGTTGCCGTGGGCGAGGATCCGTTCAAATTCAGCGGCGCTGGCCGGCATCACCGAGAGTCGCGATTGCCGCACCAGTCCCATGCCCGCGAGCTTCGCATCCTGTTTGACGGTCGCGAGCGAGACGCGAACGGCGAGCGGCCGCAGCGGCTCGATGTCTACGGCGAGCCAACGCGGATCTTCGGCGCTGGGATCGGGATACGCCGCGCGCGTGATGCGGGCGATCCCCACGACCGCCTTGTCGTCACCGGAGTGGTACACGAGCGTCACGTCCCCTTTCTTCATCGCCGCCAGGTGGATGCGCGCCTGCGCATTGCGCACGCCGTCCCAGCGCGTGCCGCCCTCGCGCACCAGGTCTGCCCACGAGTACGTCGAGGGTTCGCTCTTCACCAGCCAATACGCGCGGGCCATGCCATCTCCATCGTGGGCGCCGGCGAGGTATGGCGAACGCCGCGACGCGGCGCCAACTGCGACCCGCGTGGCGGCGTCACCGAGGCATCAGGTCCCGCGCAGCGACGCGAGCCCCACGCGGACCTTCTCGAGCAGTCGCTCGAACTCGCGCCGTTCGGTCTGCGTGAGGTGATGCGTGAGCGCGGCCAGCCGGCGGGCGTGGGCGGGTACGAGTCGGCGCAACAGCTGGCGGCCCTCGGTGCTGAGCTCGACCCGGCGCGCACGGCCATCGTCGGGGTCGGTGCTGCACACGACGAGCCGGGCGGCTGCGAGGCCTGCGACCAATCGCGTGACGGTGGGTCGCGACACCCGCGCGCGTCGCGCGAGATCCGCGAGTCGCGGTGGCTCGTCGTTCGCGCGTTCCAGCAGCAGCAGGATCGCGAGGCGGCCCGACGAGACGCCGAGGCGTCCCTCGCTGTAGCGCGCGAACGCGTGGGTCAGGTCCTCGCTGAGCCGCAGCAGTCGTAGCGCGACGAGGATCGCGTCGGGATCGGCGACGCCGCGCGCGGCGGCGCGTACCTGGTCGCGACTCGGCAGTCGTCGGGTCGAGAGCATTGTGAACACTTAGCAGGCCACGAACAGCGCCTAGCAGCTTGCTAAGGCGCGGCAGGTGCACGGCCCCGCTGTTCGCGATTCGGCGGTCAATCCGCGAGGCTGAACCGGACGGGGACCTCTACCGTGCTTTCGACTGGCAGGCCCGCCGAACGAGCAGGCTCGAACGTCCAGCGACGCACCGCGGTGACCGCGGCTTCGTCGAGGATCGAAACACCGCTGCTCTTCTTCACGACGACGCCCGTCGGACGCCCATTGGAGCCGACGTCGACGGCCAACAAGACCACGCCTTCCTGGTGCTCACGGCGCGCCGCAGGCGGATACTTCGGCGCCGGCGTGTTGCGATAGCGAGGCAACGAAGACACCACGCTGCCGCCTGCGCGAGATCCGCCGCTCGCAGCGGACGGAGCCGCGGAGCCGGTATTTGTGCCCGAGGTCTGGGAAGAGTCGATCGCACCTTCCCGCGCCTGCGCTTCTTCCGCGACGGGTTCACGACGCTCGGTTGCGCTTGCCTTCGGCGTCGGAGCGGGCTCCTTCGGCGCTCGGACAGGTTTCTTCGCTGGGCGTCCTTCACGGGTCGTATTCTGTGGTTCCGGGATGGTCGGTTGCTCTGAACTCGGCTCGGGCGTCCCCGGGATCGCGGCCGGGCCCGGCAGAGGCGCCGCGGCGACGAGCCCCACGACGATCGGATCCGAGGCGGGCGGAAGGGGAACGGCCGGTTGATCCAGCTGCAGCCCGAAGAGGACGAACCCGTGCAAGAGGATCGCGGCCACGCCGCTGGCGACGATCGAGCGTCTCACGGGGTCTTCGTGCGAGTCTCGATGGCGACGCTGCCGATGCCTGCACGGCGGACCTCGTCGAGGACCTCGATGGCCCTGCCGAACGCGGCCCGCGTATCGCCGCTGATGAAGACCTTCACGTTGGGATTCCCCGCGACGAGTCGTTTCAGCGCGGTGTCGAGCTGCGCTGGATCCACGAGTTCCCTGTCGAGGTAGATCTCTCCCCGCTCCGTGATCGAAATCGAGGCGGCATCCTCACGCGGCTGCGGCACTCCGGTCGTAGCAGCGGGCAGCTGCACCGGGATGCCGCGATTCTGGATCATCGAGAGCGAGACCATCACGAAGGTCGCGAGCAAGAAGAAGATGATGTCGATCAGCGGGATGATCTCGATCCGCGCGCGCCGATTGCTTCGCGGCGAGGGAATCGTCGTCATGATCCCGATCTCCCTTCGGGACCTCTCCCCGACCTCAGCAGCAGCATCTCCAGGTGCGCCGCAGAATTCTCGATCTCCTGGCGCGCTTGCTCGAGTCGCGCATTCAGGTAGTTGAACGGGAGCAGCGCGACCATCGCGATGAGCAGGCCGAACGCCGTTGCGATCAGGGCCTCTGCGATGCCCCCGGTGATCGCCGTCGGAGCGCCGAGTTCGCTCGCTCCGAGCAGGCCGAAGGCGTGGATCATCCCGGTCACCGTCCCGAACAATCCCTCGAGTGGCGCGAGGGTGATGACCGTATCCAGAACTGGGAGCCCGCGGTTGAAGCGCTGCAGCTCGCGGTTCGACGCCTGCAGCAGCGCGTTGGAAAACGACACGTCGCGATGTTCGAGGGCGAAGGTCAGCACCCGTGCCACGAAATCCCTGGAATCGGCTCCGGCTGTCTGCGCGCTGTCGAGTTTGCCCGCGTCGGCGGCAGCGAAGATCGCGGCGACCACGGCGGGCTCGCGCCGCCACCGCTCGCTCGCGGTGAAGAACAGCCGCTCGATCACCACCGTGAGGGCCACGATGGAGGTGATGAGCAGCGGCCACATCACGGGCCCGCCTCTGTCGAATAGGCCAATCACGCTTCAATCACCGCCAAAGTTGAAGGTCACGGTGCCGCGGAAGGATCGCGGCTCGGCGGGGTGCGTGTGGATGTCGTCGACCCCCTCATCGGGCTCGCCGGGCAACCGCGACGCATAGAAGTAGTCGATGTCGCTGACGTTCGCGTCGAACACGTTGAAGACGTCGAGCGCCACGCTCCAGTGATGGGTCAGCTGATATCCGGCCTGCAGGTTGACCAGCGTCGAGGCCTTGGAACGCACGCTGTCGTCCTCGATCAGCGCACGCGGACCGAAATAGCGAACGCGGACGCTGCCGAAGAAGCCGTAGAGATCGTGCACCGCGATGCCGGAGGCGATCACGGTCTCGATCGATCCGGGGATGTGGTTGCCGGCCGGGTCGTTGCCCCGGAATCGCGAGCGCGAGAACGAGACATCCGCGTCCAGCGTGAGCCAGGGCAGCGGGCTGTAGAAGTTCGCGAGCTCGACGCCGTAGCGACGGCTGGGTCGACTCGCTTCGGTGTTTCCTGCGTCGCCAATGAAGAGAAGCTCGGAATCGATATCGAGGTACCAGAGGCTCACGGAACTCTGAAGTTGGGGGACCACGGCGGTTCGCACGCCGATCTCGGCGCCCTTCGAGCGGACCAGCGGATCTGCCGGAGTGACCGCTTCGCCGGTCTTCGGGTCGACTTGGGCCACCACCCCGCGCGCGTCGTTGCTGTGGAAGTCGTAGCCCCCGTTCAGGTAGACCTCCGTCTCGTACCAGGGCCCGAAGACCAGGCTGAGCTTCGGACTCGCGATCACGGCCGCCTTGGCGCCGGAATTCTCCGGGATGTTGGAATCGACGTCGAAGTCGAAGATGTCGACGCGAACCCCTGCGGCGCTGCGGAACCAATCGGTCCACGGCGTCTTGTTGTCGAAGAAGAGACCGACACTCGTTTCGGTGATGTCGTCCTTGCGCGTCACGCTGATCCGATCGCGCTCCACGGTGTTGAAGAGCCCATTGTCGATCAGGTCGCTGCGAACCTGCATGCCGACGGTGTTGTCCATGGGCCGCCCGAAGAGGCTCATGTCCCAGTTGTAGGTCGGGACCAGTCCGAAGACCCAGCGACGATCCGTCTGCTCGAATTGATCGCCCTGCACGGGGTCGTCGAGGAAGAAGGTGAAGTTCGAGAACAGCGAGAGGTCGTAGTAGTACCCGTACGTCAGGACCCGCACCTGGCCTGGGCCTGCGTCGTGGTGCCACTCGCCCGAGAGCGAGTAGCGCGAGGAGTCGCCGCCGTCGCTGTCGTCGATCGCGCCCAGCCGGTCGATGAGCCCGCTCTCGATCGCGCGCAACGGAACCTGATCGGTCGAGTTCCAGTTGCCGTGGTACGCCAACGCGGTGGCGCTGAGCCCGTTGCTCGCATCGCCGCTCGTGAAGCGAAGCAGACCGTTGATCTTGTAGTAATCGTCGGGGTTTTCCCAGGGACCGCCGTTGAAGTTTCCTTCGAGTGCGTAGAGCAGGTGTCCCTCGCCGACGGCCGGCGAATCTGCCAGCAGCAATCGCCCGTAGTTGAACTGGCCTCCCTCGGCCTTCGCGATGCCGTGCGGAATCACGTCGAAGTAGCGGAGATTGACGGCACCGGCGGAAGAGAAGTCTCCGACGTCTGCGTAGTAGGGACCCTTCTTGTAGTCGACCTGCTGAACGAGTTCGGGGATCAGGAAGTTCAGATCCGTGTAGCCCTGTCCGTGGCCGTGGCTCGGCAGGTTCAGCGGGATTCCGTTGAAGAACGTCGCGAAGTCGGTGCCGTGATCGAGATTGAAGCCGCGCAGAAAGTACTGGTTGGCCTTTCCGGTTCCGCTGTGCTGCGTCGCGATCAGGCCGGGAACCGCTTCGAGCACCTCGGCGGGGCGAAGCAGCGGGCGGCTCTCGATCTGCTGGTGCCCGACGGCGCCCTCGCTAGCCGAGCGCGCCGTTCCCACGAGGTTGTCGGCGCGATCTCGCACGACGACCTCCTGCATGCGAGTGGCCTGTGGTTCGGCCTGCTTTGCGTTTTCGGGCGTCCCGTCCGGCTCGGGTTGGGGCTCCCCGGCCTGCGTGAGGCCGGATGCGACGACGAGCAGCAACGTCGCCGCGACCGGGAGGCTTGCTCGACGACATCTCACGCGGGTACTTCTTTGTCCGCGACGGCGAAGTCGCCGTCCGGATCGCTGATCGCGGTGAGCGGCACTGCAGCACGGAGCCCCGCGAGGAGCGGCGTGCTCCGCCGAAGAGGAGTCTGTTGGGACATCGAATCATCTCCCCCTCTATTACGTTTGCATGCCTAGCCGTAAACTCGCAAATCTAGTTAGCTCGCTAACTAGATTTGCGATCAGGAATTCTGTCGCCTCGCGATGATCCGAACCGCCGTGCAACCGGCACCGAATCGACGAGTCAGACGACCGCGTGGCGGGCGACGCTGCAGTCCATGTGCGTCGTTGCGCCGACTCCGCGTTCCTTCTCGCCGCGACGAAGCGAAGCCGCCGCACGCGCCGGCGCCGCGACGCCATTCTGTGCGGCACGGTGACGTCGCGTCACGGTGCGCGTGAAGTTCTAGCTCGACTAGTTTACCGGCAGTCGCTCGCGGAACAGTGCGAGTGTGCGATCGAGCGCGGCGCGCGTCGGGTGACCCGCTTCGTCGACGAGGTCGAGCGTCAGCACCGAGTGCGCGGTGCGCTTGATGCCCCACGGATTGCCGCGCGACGAGTCGATCTCGATCGCTTCGAAGCCGTCGCCGAGTTCGCGGCGCAAGGTCTCGAAGCGGGCGCCGGTGCAGAGCGGGTCGCCGGTGAAGCGCAGCCCGAGCACGCCGCAGCCGGCTGCGCTGCGTTTCTTCACGACGGCGAGATCGGCGTCCGAGAGATGGATCGCAGCGCGGTGCGCGCGCGACACGCCGAACGGCAGCGACGGCTGCGACAACACCGGCGCCATCACCGATTCGTCGACCATCAGCGCCAGCGCGAAATTGCCGGTGAGGCACATCCCGATTGCGCCGACGCCGCGACCGCCGCACTCGGCGTGCACGCTTCGGCACAGCGCGCGCAACCAATCGGTGATCGGACTCGAGCGTTGCGTTGCGAGCACGTGGAACTCGCGGCTGATGCAGGCTCGCACCATCTGGCCGGCGATGTAACCCGGTGTCACAGCCCTGCCTGTCTCGCCGAACAGTTCGGGCATCACGGCCGTGAAGCCTTCGTCCGCGACGCGCGTTGCAAAGCGCGCGACGTCGGGATGGATGCCGGGGATCTCGTGCATGATGACGACACCGGGTCCGGTGCCACGGCGGTAGACGGTGCGCGATACGCCGTCGTGCATGAACGTCGATTCCGTGAATCCGTCGAGTGCCATCGATTCCTCCAGCAGGGCGCGAAGCGCCTGGCCCTCGGGGTCATCAAAAAGGGCGCGAAGCGCCTGGCCCTCCGGGTCATGATGCGGTGGGCCGGCGACCCTATCGCATTGGCTTCGATCCGCGCTGCGTGCGCGTTCGCGGCTGCCAGCCGTGGCGCGCGAGGTC
>CAYGWM010000086.1:0-2842 GCA_964353555.1 uncultured Spirochaetales bacterium | reverse complement strand
GCTTCGATCCGCGCTGCGTGCGCGTTCGCGGCTGCCAGCCGTGGCGCGCGAGGTCGATGCGGCCCTGCGCGTCGAAGCGCACGCCTTCGCGTTCGAGCAGCGCGCGCTGCAGCGAGTCGTAGCCGGGCGTCGCGCGCGGACTGACGCGGCCCTGCGCATTCACGACGCGCTGCCAGGGGACGCTCGTGCCATCGGGTAGCGCCGCCATCGCGTAGCCGACCAGGCGCGCGTGCGACGCGAGGCCCGCGACGCGCGCGACCTGTCCGTAGCTCGCGACGCGTCCGCGCGGGATGCGGCGCACGACCGCGTGGATGCGCGCATGGAGTCCGTCGGATTGCTTGCCGGCCACGCGCGGAAGCTAGCGGGACGCGCCCACCGTACCCTCGGCGCGTGCACCACACCGGCATGATCCTGCAGCCGACCTATCGCGTAGAGCGCGGTCGCCCGGTCGTGCAGCTCTACGGGCGACTGATCATCGAGAGGGCGATGCGCTCCGAGCCCCGCGGCGATGCGGGCCCGGCATTCCTGGTCGAGGACGACCGCTTCCGGCCGTACTGCTTCGTGCTGCGCGACGCCGAGTCGCGTCTCGCCCGCGAGCGCGGCCTGCGCATCGAGGCGTGCGGGCTGCGCGACCTGCGCGGGCGCGAGGTGCTGCGCGTCGAGACGACGCTGCCGGGCGACATCGCGCGGCTGCGCGAGCGGCTCGGCAGCGACATCGCGTTCGAAGCCGACATCCGCTTTCCGTACCGCTATCTGATCGACCTCGGCATCAAGAGCGGCATTGCGATCGAAGGCGACGGCGAGGCGCAGCCGAACGGTCTGCTCTGCTTCCGCAATCCAGTGCTCGCGCCGGCGACGGTGCAGCCGGTGCTGCGCTTCCTGTCGCTCGATCTCGAGACGACGCCCGATGCAAGCGAGATCCTGTCCTTTGCTCTCGTCGGGGACGGCGCGAGCGAAGTGCATCTCGTTTCGGCGACGACGGTGCCCGGCGCGCACGCGCATCGCGACGAGGCGGGACTCGTGCGCGCGCTGGTGACGCGATTGCTCGCACTCGATCCCGACGTGCTGCTCGGCTGGAACGTCGTCGATTTCGACCTGCGCGTGCTCGCCGCGCGCGGCGCCGCGCTCGGCATTGCGACCGATCTCGGTCGGGCAGCGGGTGCGATCGCGTTCCAGGAAGACCGCGGCTTCACGCGGCAGACGCGCGCCTCGATTCCGGGCCGCATGGTGATCGACGCTATCGCGCTGGTGCGCGACGCGCTGAAGCTTCCCGACTACCGGCTCGAGACCGTCGCGCAGGCGGTGCTCGGCCGCGGCAAGCTGCTCGATCACGACGCGCCCGACGCCGCGCTGGAGATCCTGCGGCTGCATCGCGAGGATCCCGCGGCGCTCTGCGCGTACAACCGTGAGGACGCGCAGCTGGTGCTGGAGATCCTCGAGCACGAGGGCCTGCTCGATCTGTGCATCGAGCGCAGTCTGCTCTCCGGCATGCAGCTCGACCGCGTCGGCGCGTCGATCGCGTCCTTCGACCTGCTCTATCTGCCGGAACTGCGGCGACGCGGTTTCGTCGCACCGAGCGTCGATGCGTCGCGCACGAGTGCCGGCGTGTCGGGCGGCGCGCTGCTCGATCCGGTCCCGGGCTTTCACCGCAATGTCGCGGTCTTCGATTTCAAGAGCCTGTATCCGAGCCTGATCCGCACCTTCGATCTCGATCCACTCGCGCATGCGATTGCGAGAGATGGAGAGGACGCGATCGAAGCGCCCAACGGCGCGCGCTTCGCACGCAGCGGCGGGATCCTGCCCGGCGTCGTCGAGCGCTTCTGGGCGGCGCGCGCCGCCGCGCGCGAACGGGGCGACCCGCACGCCGCGCAGGCGATCAAGATCATGCAGAACGCGCTCTTCGGCGTGCTCGGCGCAACCGCGTGCCGCTTCTTCGACGCCGACATCGCGAACGCAATCACTGGCTTCGGCCAGCAGACGCTGCGCTGGACGCGCGACGCGTTCGCCGAGCAGGGCGTGCGCGTGCTCTACGGCGACACCGATTCGGTGTTTGTCGAAATCGTGAGCCGCGAGGAGGTGGAGCCGCTGCGCCAGCGCGCGGAAGCGCGCATCGCGCAGCGGATCGAGCGCGAGTACCGGGTCGAGTCGCGGCTGGAACTCGAGTTCGATCGCTACTTCGATCACTTCTTCCTGCCACGACTGCGCGGAGGACGCGGCGCCTCGCACAAGCGCTATGCGGGCTCGGAAGACGGGAAGCTGGTCGTCGTCGGCCTCGAAGCGGTGCGCCGCGACTGGCCGGCGATCGCCGCGCGGCTCCAGCAGGGCATGCTCGAGCGCGCGTTCAGCGATCGCCCGGTGGCGCCGTTCGTGCGCGAAATTGCCGAGCAGGTGCTGGCCGGCGCGTGCGATGCCGAACTCGTCTTCGTGAAACGTGTGCGCAAGGCGTCGCTCGATCGCTACACCGCGACCACACCGCCGCACGTGCAGGCCGCGCGCAAGCTGGCGGAGCAGGGCATCCGCGTCGGTCCGGTCGTGCGCTACGTCGTCACCGCGACGGGACCCGAGCCGGTGGTCCCGGGGCGCGCGCTGCCAGCCGCGATCGACCGGCGCTACTACGTCGACCGCGTGCTCGCGCCGATCGCCGACGCCATCTTGATCGAGCGCGACGAGAGCTTCGATGCAGTGCTCGGTCGGGCAAAGCCGCAGCAGCTGTCATTGCTCTAGCGGGGACAAACGGCGCCGAGGCGATCGCCACCGAGGCGCTGCCGAGTTTGCCGCAGAGCACCACGCTCGCTGGTCATCGCTCTGGGGACGTTCGTTGCGCGAGTTGCGTTGGGGACGT
>CAYGWM010000085.1:10964-17059 GCA_964353555.1 uncultured Spirochaetales bacterium | reverse complement strand
CGTGATGGCCTCGCACCCTCATCGGTCCCCGGGACCGAAAGCTGAGTCGGGACGCAGGATCGCCTGCCTTCGACGCGCGGCGCTTTAACCCCAGAGGTGCCGGGCGTCAGGTTATTTTTTGTCAGGTTATTGAGCGACTCGGCCGGTCCGCGCCAATGCGTCGAATAACCTGACAAAAAATAACCTGACGCCCGGCACCGCCTAGGGCGGCACCGCCTAGGGAGCCATCAGCAGCGCTTCGAGGATCGCCTTCTGGGCGTGAAGCCGGTTTTCGGCCTGGTCGAAGACGATGCTGTGCTCGCCGTCGAGCACGTCGTCGGTGATCTCCTCGCCGCGATGGGCTGGCAGGCAGTGCATCACCAATGCGTCGGGCGCGTGGCGGAGCAGCCGCGTGTTCACCTGGAAGGGCTCGAAGAGCGCCCTGCGAAGCTCGGACTCGGCTTCCTGGCCCATGCTGGTCCAGACGTCGGTGTAGACGAATTGGGCGCCGCGCACCGCTTCGACCGGATCCTCGGTATACGTGATCCGCGCGCCGCTCGCGGCGGCCAGCGCGGTCACCCGCTGGCGCACCTGACGCGCCGGCTGATGGCTGCGCGGCGTCGCGACGCGCAGTTCGCCGCCGAGCACCGCGAACGCGTTGAGCAGCGAGTTGGCGACGTTGTTGCCATCGCCGACATACGCGACCGCCACCTTCTCGAGTTCCGCGCGCTCGGTGATCGTCTGCAGATCGGCCATCGCCTGACACGGGTGCAACAGATCGGTGAGTCCGTTGATGACCGGGATCGTCGCCGCGGCCGCGAGTTCTTCGACGAGCGCGTGGTCGTAGGTGCGCGCGACGATTCCGTGCACCCAGCGCGACAGGTTGCGCGCGACGTCGGCCGCCGATTCGCGCGTACCGATTCCAACCTGCTCGGGCCGCAACAGGATCGCGTGGCCACCGAGCTGGCTCATGCCCGCTTCGAAGGTCACGTGCGTGCGCAGCGACGGCTTCTCGAAATACAGCGCGAGCGTGCGGCCGCGCAGCGTCTGGGGCGTCTCGCCGCGCCGATAGGATCGCTTCAGCTCGTGTGCGCGCGCGAGGATCTGGCGCAGGTCCGCGGCCTGCCAATCGGCGAGCGACAGGAAGTCCTTCGGTGCGCTCATCGCGTGATCAGCGTGCCGACGCCGCCATCCGTGAAGACTTCGAGCAGCACCGCGTGCAGCACGCGCCCGTCGACCACGTGGGCGCGCGCAACGCCGCCATTCACCGCTGCGGCGCAGCACTCGATCTTCGGGATCATGCCCCCCTTGATGACGCCCTCGCGGATCAGAAGCTGGGCGCGCTCGCGCGAGAGCTGCGGGATCAGTCTGCCCTCTGCGTCGAGCACACCCGGGACATCGGTGAGCAGCATCAGCTTCTCGGCCTTCAGCGCCTGGGCGATCGCGCCGGCCGCCTCGTCGGCGTTCACGTTGTAGGTGAGGCCGTCATCGCCGACGCCGATCGGTGCGATCACCGGCACGAAGCCCGCATCCGCAACCGCAGTGATCGCCGACGCATCCACCGCGACGACCTCGCCGACGCGGCCGATGTCGCGACCGTCCTTCGTGCGCCGTTTCACGCGAATCATGCCGCCGTCGCTGCCGGTGAGGCCGATCGCGCGGCCGCCACCCTGCTGCACCAGCTCGACGATCTCGTGGTTCACCTTGCCGCCGAGCACCATTTCGACGACTTCCATCGTCTCGTCGTCGGTCACGCGCAGGCCGTCCACGAAGCTGGATTGCTTGCCGAGGCGTTCCAGCGTCGCGCCGATCTGAGGCCCGCCGCCGTGCACGATCACCGGCCGGACGCCGATGTGCTTCAGCAGCACGACGTCGATGGCGAAGGAGGCGCGCAGCGCGGCATCCTTCTGGGCTGCACCGCCGTATTTGATGACGATGGTCTTGTCGAGAAAGCGCCGCATGTAGGGCAGCGCTTCGATCAGCACCTTCGCCTTGTCGATCAGTGCCTGCATCGAAGGAATTCCTCGCGCCTCGTCACGCCTCGTTACTGCGCTTCCGCGGAGTCTTTCCGTGCGCGTGCGACCTCTTCGATCGATTCGACGAGACTACGGTAGAGAAGCACGTTCCGCATCGCCGCCGAGAGCGCCGCGCCGAGCACCTCGGCGGTGCGCGGCGACGCAGCGCGCGGATCGGCGGTGAAGATCCGGCAAACCCCGAGCGTGCGCCCCCGGAAACGCAGCGGCAAGACCAGCAGCGCGCTGACATCATGACCTTCGGGCGTGTCGGCCGATGCGTCGAAGCGCGGGTCGGCGGCGGGCGCCGCGCATGCGATCGGCTGACCGCTCTCGAACGCCACACCGGTGAGCCCTGCTTCGCGCATCAGCACATCGCGATCCGAGGGGCCGTCCGCCTCCCACTGCGCCTCGCGCCGCAACAAGCCGCCCTCGCTCTCGAGCAGGTAGACCGAGACCGGCGCAGCGCCCAGACACTCGGCGACCGCGCGCAGCGCCGAGCCGAGCACTCGCGTCGGTTCGACCTCGCGCGTCATGGCGTCGCAGACCCGTCGGGCGAGTTCGGAGTCGCCGTCGGGCGCAGCAGCTTCGCCAGCAGCTTCGAGCGCCGCGTCGCTGATTTCGTCATTGACGGAATCGAGAACCGAAAGGTCCGCCTCGAGCAGCGGCTGGGTCGGATCGAGCCAAGGCGACAGCGTGAGCGACAGCAATCGCAGCAGCGCGACATCCTCCTCCGCGAACGACTGGCCGCCGCGCCGATCCGTTGCGCAGAGCGCGCCGAAGCGGTGCTGGCCGACGCCGAGTGGCATCACGACGAACGAATTCGAGTCGTAACGGTCGGCAGGCGCGGCGGCGAAGCGCGGATCGAGTCCGATGTCGTCGACGACGATCGCCTCGCCTTGCGCGACGGCGCGACCGGCAACGCCTTCGCCGACGCCGACGCTGTCGAGCTCGTGCGGCATCACCTTGCGACCGGTGGCTGCCACGACGCGCAGGCGCTCTTCGCTGTCGTCGCGCAGCAGCAACGACGTCTTGCCCGCGTCGAGCAGTCGCGCGACGGCTTCCACCGCGCGCGTCGCCAGCGATTCGCGGTCATTGCCCTGGCTGTCACCGATCAGCTTCTCGATCTCGGCGGCGAGACTGCCGAGCCGGCCGCGCAGCGAGTTCCAGTTCGACGCCATCTGGAACGCCTCGCGCGCGCGCCGCACGGAGAGCTTCACCTCTTCCTCGTGAAGTGGCTTCGCCAGGTAGTCGCAGGCGCCGAGACGCAGCGCTTCGAGCACGTACTCCTGATCGGTGTGCGCCGAGAGCATCACCACGCGGAGCGCCGGTCGCCGTTCGCGCAGCAGGCGCAACACGGTGAGCCCGCTCTGGTCGGGGAGTTGGATGTCGAGCACCGCGACTCCGATGCTCGGATCTTCCGCGGCGTCGAGCGCTTCGCTCGCGTTGCTCGCGAGGCGCACCTCGATGCCGTCGCCTTCGAGCAGCTCGCGGATCGCTTCGCGGAAGAAGCGCTCGTCGTCTACCACCAGGACTCGGATCGGTTCGGGATTCATCGGCAATCGCTCCGCGGGGGCAGGGAGTTCACGAAATCGCTCACAAGATGTAGCGCGACAGATCCTCATCGCGCGCCAATTCGGTCAGGCGCTCGCGCACGAACGCATCGTCGATGACGATCTGCTTGCCGCCGAGATCGGGTGCGTCGAAGCTGACCTCGTCGAGCAGGCGTTCGATCACGGTATGCAGCCGGCGCGCGCCGATGTCGTCGGTGCGCGCATTCACCTGCGCGGCGATCTCGGCCAGCGCGCGCACGCCGTCGTCGCGGAACTCGAGGTGCACGTCCTCGGTGGCGAGCAGCGCGACGTACTGGCGCACCAGCGAGTTGTCGGGCTCGGTCAGGATGCGCACGAAATCAGCCTGCGTGAGGCTCGAAAGCTCGACGCGGATCGGGAAGCGGCCCTGCAGTTCCGGAATCAGGTCCGACGGCTTGGCGACGTGGAACGCGCCCGCGGCGATGAACAGCACGTGGTCGGTGCGCACGGCACCGTGTTTCGTCTGCACCGTCGAGCCCTCGACGATCGGCAGCAGGTCGCGCTGCACACCCTCGCGCGACACGTCTGGTCCCTGCTTCCCGCCGGCGGACGGCGCGGCGATCTTGTCGATCTCGTCGATGAAGACGATGCCGGTCTGCTCGACACGCTCGATCGCCATCTCGCGCACGCGCTCCATGTCGACGAGGCGCGTTGCCTCCTCGGCGGCAAAGGCCTCGCGAGCGGCCGGGATTCGCATGCGCCGCCGGCGCGTCTTCTTCGGAAAGAAGTTGCCGAGCAGATCCTTGAACTGGACGCCCATTTCCTCGACGCCCTGCGGCGTGAAGATCGACATCTGCGGCGTCGCCGAGTCCGCCGTTTCGAGTTCGATCTCGCGCTCGTCGAGCAATCCCTGGCGCAGCATCTTGCGCAGCTTCTCGCGCGTCTCGCCGCCGACGGGCACCGGCTCGGCGCTGGCGGTCGGCGCAACGGGCAACAGCGCGTCGAGAATGCGTTCCTCGGCGCGCTCCTCGGCCTTCGCGTGCACCGCACGCTTCTCTTCCTCGGTCAGCATCTGTACGGCGAGATCGGCGAGGTCGCGAACGATCGACTCGACGTCGCGCCCGACGTAGCCGACCTCGGTGAACTTCGACGCCTCCACCTTGATGAACGGCGCCTGCGCCAGCTTCGCGAGCCGGCGCGCGACTTCCGTCTTCCCCACGCCCGTCGGCCCGATCATGATGATGTTCTTCGGTGCGATTTCGTCGCGCAGGTCTTCCGCGACCTGCTGGCGGCGCCAGCGGTTGCGCAGCGCGATCGCGACCGCGCGCTTCGCCTCGCGCTGGCCGACCACGTAGCGGTCCAGCTCGGAGACGATTTCACGCGGTGTGAAGGTTCGCAGGTCGGTCACGGCAGCTGTACCACCTGGATCTGGTCGTTGGTGTAGATGCAGACCTCGGCTGCGATGCCGAGCGCTTCGCGTGCGATCTCTTCGGCGGAAAGCGTCGTGTTGCGGAGCAACGCGCGCGCGGCGGCCAACGCAAAGGGCCCGCCCGAACCGATCGAAGCGATACCGTCATCGGGCTCGAGCACGTCGCCGTTGCCCGACACCATCAGCAGCGCGCCGGGATCGCCGACCAGCAGCATCGCTTCGAGCCGACGCAGCGCGCGATCGGTACGCCAGTCGCGCGCCAGTTCGACAGCCGCCCGCCGCACGTTGCCGCTGTGCGCTTCGAGCTTCGCTTCGAGCCGTTCGAGCAGCGCCATGCCGTCCGCGGCGCCACCTGCGAAGCCGACGATCGCCTTGCCCTTGCCGGCGAGCCGCACCTTCTGCGCTCCGTGCTTCGCGATGGTCTGGCCGATCGTCACCTGCCCGTCGGCGGCGATCGCGATCTTGCCATCGCGCAATACGCCGAGAACGGTGGTGGAACGGATCCGCAGCTTCACGCGTTCTCTCCGCGCGGCGCCGAACGGCGCGCTCTCGGGTGTGCCTTGTCGTAGACCTCGACGAGACGGGTCGCCGACACAGCCGTGTAGCGCTGCGTCGTCGACAGACTCGTGTGTCCCAGCAGTTCCTGGATGGAACGCAGGTCGGCGCCCATGTCTAGCAAGTGCGTCGCATAACTGTGTCTAAGTCGGTGCGGGTGGACGCGATCGGCGACGCCCGCCGAGACGGCGCGGCGGCCGAGGATGCGCTGCACCGCGCGTGCGTTCATGCGCCGACGTCGCGCCTTTGGTGTGAGCGACGGAAACAGCGGCTCCGCCTGATAGCCGGGCGCCCGCCGCGACTCGAGCCACACGCCGAGCGCCTGGCGCGCCGCCTGCGGCAGCGGGATCACGCGTTCCTTGCGGCCCTTGCCGAGCACGCGGACCTCGCGCGCCAGCAGATCGACGTCGCGCACGTCGAGCGCGACCGCCTCGCCGACGCGCAGCCCCGCTCCATACAGCAGTTCGAGTAGCGCCCGGTTGCGCAGCCGCTCCGCGCCGTCGCGTTCGCGCGGGGCTGCGGGCAGCCGCATCGCCGGCGGATCGACCTCGACTAGCGCCTGGCAATCGTCGACCGAGAGCGGTCGCG
>CAYGWM010000085.1:0-10864 GCA_964353555.1 uncultured Spirochaetales bacterium | reverse complement strand
GCCGGCGGATCGACCTCGACTAGCGCCTGGCAATCGTCGACCGAGAGCGGTCGCGGCAGACGGCGGGGTTGCTTCGGGCCGCGCAGGCCCGCGGTCGGATCGCTCGGGATCGCCTCTTCGCGCACCAGGAAGCGGAAGAACGAGCGCAGCGCCGCCAGCTTGCGCGCGACCGACGCGGGGTGGCGCGTGCCGTGCAGGCTCGCGAGGAACGCGCGCACCGCATCCGGCGTGACGCGGTCCGGCGTCGCGTCGGCGCCCAAAAAGGTCGCGAGCTGCGTGAGGTCTGAAGCGTAGGCCCGTCGCGTGTGTTCCGAACCGTTGCGCTCGGCGACGAGATGGCGATCGAACGCGCGCGCAGCCACGGCGAACGTCATGCTTCCGGCCACCCGCGTGCTGGCCTTCCGTGTCATGAGGCCGGAGCCACCAGGTCCAGCCACGGCGCCAGATCCACCAGCGCCCGCGCGGCGAGCGCCTGGTTGCGCTCGGGCCGCTTGCGCGGCGGCTGCTCGAGCGGCGGGAAGAGTCCCCAGTTCACGTTCATCGGCTGAAAATGTGCGGGGTCGGCTTCGCCGAGGTGACGCAATAATGCGGCATGCGCGGTGCTCGCGGGCGGCAGCGGCGCGGACGCGCCGCGCACGGCTGCCGCGGCGAACAGACCCGCGAGGCCACCGAGCGCCGCAGACTCGACGTACCCTTCGACGCCGGCCATCTGCCCTGCGACGAAGACGCCGGGGCGCGCGCGCAGCTCGAGCGTCGCGGTGAGTCGTCGCGGTGCGTTCAGGTAGGTGTTGCGGTGGACGGATCCGTAGCGCGCGAAGACCGCTTGCCCGAGCCCGGGCAGCGAACGGAACACGCGCTGCTGCTCGCCGACACGCATCTTGGTCTGGAAGCCCACCAGGTTGTAGAGGCTGCCGCGCTGATCCTCATGGCGGAGCTGCAGCACCGCGTGCGGGCGCCGTCCGCTGCGCGGGTCGACGAGGCCGACCGGCTTCATCGGTCCGTGGGCGAGCGTCTCGCGCCCACGCCGCGCGATCTCCTCGATCGGCAAACAGCCCTCGAAATACAACGCTTTCTCGAAGTCGTGCAGCGGCACCGTCTCGGCGGCGAGCAGCGCATCGACGAAGGCTTCGTAGCGGCCCTGATCGAGGGCCAGGTTCAGGTAGTCGCCCTCCCCGTCCTCGCGGTTTTCCCAGCGCGAGGCGCGGAACGCCACGCCGGGTTCGAGCGAATCTGCGTAGACGATCGGCGAGATCGCATCGTAGAAGTAGAGCGATTCCTCGCCGACCAGCGTGCGCAATTCGCTCGCCAGCTCCGGATCGGTGAGCGGCCCCGTCGCGAGCACGACCTGCGGATCATCGGGAATCTTCGCAACTCGTTCGCGGCGCACTTCGATGTTCGGGTGCGACTCGATCGCCTGCGTGATGTGCTTGGCAAACGCGACGCGATCGACGGCCAGCGCGCTGCCCGCCGGCACGGCCGCTGCATCAGCCGCCTGCATCACCAGCGAGCCCCAGCGGCGCATCTCCTCCTTCAGCAGTCCGACCGCATTCGCGAGCTGCGCGGAGCGCAGCGAGTTGCTGCACACGAGCTCGGCGAAGTCGTCGCTGCTGTGCGCGGGCGAGCTCTGCGCCGGTCGCATTTCGTAGAGCCGCACGGCGATGCCGCGGCGTGCGGCTTGCCAGGCGGCTTCGCAGCCGGCCAAGCCGGCTCCGACGACGACCAGATGCGGCGGCGCTGCGCTTGCTGCTCGGGTTTGCATGGGCGGGCGGATCATAACGCTCTAGCGCATCCGGAGAACGTGAATCCGGCCATCCCGATCCTCGGCGACGATGCCTTCGAGTTCGAGCGGGAGCAGTTGCTGCGCGAATGCCTGCGGCGAGAGGCCGAGTCGCGCGGCGATCTCGTCCCGCGTGGCGGGGTCGTCGCGGATTGCGTCGAGCACTGCGTTGGTTGCGGGGTCGATCCGAACGCGTGAAGCCGAGTGGGTCGAGGCTGCGTTGACGCGCACGTCGCGGGCTTCGCCAATGCGCTGACCGGCCTTCTCGACGGGCGTCGCCGGGCCGAAGCCGAGGGCTGCGAGTACGTCGCTGGCGTCGAGAACGGGCCACGCGCCGTCGCGCAGCAGTTGGTTCGGGCCTTCGCTGGTGGGCGCGCCGACGGATCCGGGGACGGCGAGTACGTCGCGGCCCTGCGCGGCGGCGTGGCGGGCGGTGACGAGCGACCCGCTCTTCACGCGCGCTTCGACCACCACGACCGCGCGCGCGAGGCCGGAGATCAACCGGTTGCGCAGCGGGAAGTGAGACTTCGCGGGCGGCGCGCCGGTGGGCAGTTCGCTCGCGACGACGCCGCGCGCGGCGATCTCCGCGGCGAGCGCCGCGTGCTCACGCGGGTAGACCTGCTCGGGGCCGCAGCCGAGGATCGCGACCGTGATGCCGCCCGCTTCGAGTGCACCGCGATGCGCGGCGGCGTCGATGCCACGCGCGAGGCCTGAGACGATGCCGATGCCGTGCTCCGCCAATTCGCGCGCAAGACGGCGGGCGATGTCGAGCCCGAGTCGCGTGGGCGCACGGGCCCCGACGATCGCAACGAACGGAACCGCGAGCAGCGACGGGTCACCGCGCACGCCGAGCAGTGGCGCCGCATCGACGAGCGCCGCGATTCGCTCTGGATACGCCGGCGAACCGAACGGAACCATCCGGACCTGCGCGCGCACGAGCTGCGCGACAACGTGCGCGAAGGCGCGCGCTCCGAGCACCTGCTCGGGCGTCTCGCCGGTCCGCGCGGCGAGCGCCGCAACGGGATCGAGTGCGCGCACCAGCAGCCTACGCGCGGATTGCGGATGCAGCGCCGTGCGGAGTTGGAGCGCAAGCCACGCGCGCAGCACCGCGCGCGCGGCGGGGCGCTCGTCGCGCGGGTCGAGCGGCAGCGCGAAGAGCGCCTGGCTCTCCGAATCGGCGAGGTCGGACACGCCATCGCGCGGCGGCAACGGTGAATCGAAAGGCAATCGCATCGAGGGGGCTCCCGGGACCGGGGGCGCCTCTCGGAATAGCGAAGGCGTCGCACTCTCGCGAGCGCGACGCCCTCTCGAACGTCGATTGCTGCGGGCTGCCGAGCTCTGCTCGAGCCTCGACTCGACCTGCTGCTAGCGACCGCCCGTCAACGAAGCCTTCGCAGGTGGCGGCGTGCCATGCTGGCCGTTGCCCCTCTCGATCGTATGAGCCGTCCGTTGCGTCCCGTCGAGCGGCGCGCTCATCGGAGCTGCGTGGCTCGTGAACTCGCTCTCCGCGCTCCGGAACATGTCGCCACGGTTCAGATTGAGGTTGGCGTGTGTGACCAGCGCAACCGAGGACTCCGGCCGCGTCGAAATCACGAGCAGGTTCGCGACGACCTCGTCGGGCAAGCGGAGCTTGAGATGGGTCACGGTGTCCTTCGTGAGAGCGCCGGGCCGGAAGACCTCGAGCGGATTGCCGACCTCGATACCGTGGTCGGTGCCCCGATTCAGGTAGACGACGTCGTTTTGCCCGGTGACGAAGCGATCGTCGGGGTTCATCGCGATCTGGCCTTCGATGCCGGCGGCGCCCGCGTGAACCGGCACTTCGCGCGGCAGATCGACGAAGGGAACCAGGCGATCCCCGCGCAGGATATCGTCGTTCGAGGCGCGGATCATCGCCTCGGACGCTTCGGGCCCGACCCGGGTGACCTCGAGCCAGCCGAGCTTGTCGACGTGAACGCCGAGCACGCGGTTCGTCTCCGGATCGCGCACTTTCGCTTTTTCGCGCACGATCGTGAAGCGATCGCCGGCTTCGACCTGCCCTTCGCCGAGGCTCACGTAGGCGCGGCGGTGGGCGGCGAGCATCTTCTCGCTTTCCGGACTGTCGATCAGCGAACCAGACGCCTCGATGTCCGCGGCCGACACGAAGCCGAGCTGATCGATGTTCGGGACCGGCTGGATGCGCGTCGGCTGCACCGAAACGTCCTCGGTCGACGCGGGCGGCTGCCCGCCACGCGTGATCGAAGCAGCCTCGTCCTCGGTGAGCTGACGCATCTCGCCGGGCGCAATCCAGATCCGGTTTCCCGGGTAGATGCGGTTCGGATTGGCGACGCGCGGGTTCTCCTTCCAGATCGAAGGCCACACCCACGGCGTGCCGAGGTACGTCTCGGAGATGTCCCACAGCGTGTCGCCGCGTGCCACCGTGTGAACGCGACCCGTTCGACCCCGGTCGTCGGTGCCTTCGGGACCGAGCGCCACCGTGTGTCGGGCGCGCGGCGCCGGCTGCGCAGCCGGTGTCGCAGGCGCTGCCGCTTCGCGCTGCGTTGCGACGACCCCGGCCGCCACGGCCGAATCAGCCGCAGCACCGTTCTCGGCGAACGCGGGCAGCGTGAACGCGAGCGGGGCGATCGCCCCGAGAAGAAGGAGCCTCGTGATCTTCATCGCAATCCCTCCGACGGGCGGCGCTCATCGCCGCGCCTGGCCGACGCGCAGCGCGCCTTCCAAGTCGTGCGGTGCACGGCCCTCTGGTTCTATCGGCGGGTCGCGAGAGGCCCTGAAGCTATCCCTGTGACGGAGGCTCGGTCGCCGGCGGCGCGGACGGGGCGGCCGACAGACGATCGAACATCGAGCGCGCTTCCGCGGCCCAGGGGGGATCCACCGGCTCCGGGACGCCTCGCTCATGCGCAGCCTTGCGCATGTCGTCGAGCGCCGTGATCGCGTGCGACAGCGTTTCGCGGGCCATCTCGGGCTGCTTGTTCGCCTCGTACGCAGTCGCAAGGTGCAGGCGGACGAGGCCGAGATCCGCGTCGCCGGGCTTGAAACTGGCCTCCGACTCCTGCAGGTAGCCAATCGCCGCCTCGGGGATTCCCTTCTTCAGCAGCACGTAGCCGAGCGTGTCGGCGATGTTCCCGTTGTCGGGGAGCTGCGCCTTCGCCTCCTGCGCGAGATCGAGCGCACGATCGAGGTTTTTCCCCGAGTCGGCCATCAGATAGGCGAGGTTGTTCTTCGCGACCGCTAGGTTCGGATCGAGCTTCACCGCCTCTTCGTAGTGGGGCATCGCGTCGTCACGGCGGCCGACACCTTCGTAGAGCGTCGCGAGCGTGAAGTGCAGCGGCGCCGACGTGGGCTGCTTCTGCACGGCGGCCTCGTAGGTCGCAATGCCTTCCTGCACGCGATTGGAACCCAGCAGATAGCGGGCCAGTCCCTGGTAGGCGCCCATGTTGTTCGGGTCGAGCTCGATCGCACGGCGTAGCTTCGCCTCGCCGGCAGGCCCCTGTCCCGACGCCAACAAAGCGATGCCCAGCAGGCGCTGCAGGTTGGCGTCGTTCGGCTTCTCGCCTGCCACCTTCTCGATGCGCGACAGCGATTCGCTGATCTTGCCGAGCGCTATTTCGGTGCCGAGCAGCGACTCGAGGATCTCCGGGTGCTGGGGCTGCGACTCGAGCGCGAGCAGCAGTTTCTCGCGCGCGAACTCGTTCTTGCCCTGCAGCATGTCGATGCGGCCGATCGCGAAGTTCACTTCCGGGCCGCGCTGATCGAGCGGAATCGAGTCCAGCTCCTTGCGCGCTTCATCGGCCTTGTTCAAGAACACCAGGCTTTGCGCCAATGCGATGCGCATCTCGCGGTCATCAGGCCGCTGGCGCAGCACGCGGCGCGCCTCCTCGATCGCGAGGTCGTGCTCCCCGAGCAGAGCGTGGACCTTCGTGAGCAGGCGCCGTGCCTCGATGAACTCGGCGTCGAGCTCGACCGCGCGCAGCACTTCGGCGCGCGCCTGCTGGCGGTCGTTTTGCAGCAGCAGCGCCGACGCGAGCAGGAAGTGCGCCTGTGACCAGTCGGCGCGGCGATCGAGGGCGCGGCGCAGCGACGCCACTGCGTCATCGGCCTTGCCCTCGGAGATGTCGAGCTTCGCGCGTACGAAGTAGGCTTCGGGCATCTCCGGAGTCTTCGCGAGCACCGCGTCGACGATCGCGCGTCCCATCGCGAGGCGTTCCTTCGAGTTCTCTTTCACGCCCATGTCGACGAGCAACTCGGCCTTGCGGAGTTTCGCCGTCGGATCCTCCGGTGCGACCGCGATCGCCTTCTCCGCGGCGTCGAGCGCGCCGGGGAGATCCCCGTTGCGGCCGCGGTACGCCGACAGGATCAGGAACGGCTTGACGTCGTTCGGCTTGGCGCTGGTTGCCTGCTCGATCATCGCGTCGGCCTTCGCCTGGTCGCCGCGCGAGTGGTAGAAGCGAGCCAGCGCGTAGATCAGATCGAGGTCGTCCTTGCGGGCCGCGATGCCGTCCTTCAGCGTCTTCTCCGCTTCGTCGTAGCGTTCGCGCGCGTAGTAGTAGCTGGCGACGCGCTGCGCGACTTCGCCCTTGTTCTCTTCCTTCGCAACTTCGAGCGCCTTCTTGTAGGCGGACTCGGCGTCGGCGTCGCGCGCTTTGTCGAGCGCGAGAAAACCTCCATAGAGCAGCTGGCTCGCCGCGGTCGGCTCGATCTCGACGAGATTCTGATAGAGCGGTTCGGCGGTGGCGCGATCGCCCTTTCGCACGTAGTAGCCAGCGAGCGTGCGGATCAGGTCGGGCTTGTCGGGCTGAAGCTCGAGTGCCTTCTTGTAGTCGGCCTCGGCTTCGTCGACCTGCTTCAGACGCTCGCGCGCGGCGGCGCGCAGCACGTAGCCTTCCCAGCGATTCGGATCGGCCGCAATCACCGCTTCGCCCTCGGTGAGGGCCTGCTTGAACTCGTCCTCACGACCGAGCAGCAGGAACTGGCCGAGCGCCAGACGCGCATCGATGTTGGTGCCATCGAGACGCACGGTTTCCTGCAATTCCCAGAACGCCTTCTGCGGCTCCTTGGTGGCCAGGTACGCCTGGGCCAGCCCGTAGTGCGCCTTGGCGTCGTTCGGGGCGAGCTGGAGCGCGTTCTTGTATTCGATCACCGCTTCGGACGCCTTCTCCTCTTTCAGGTAGGCGTCGCCGCGAGCCATGTGCTCGGCCAGCTTCGCTTGCTGGTTCTGGCAGCCGGAGAGCGCCAAGACCGCACCCAGCGCCCCCACGAGGGCCACTCGGATGATCGAACGAGTGGCCATGCGGCGGCCGGTCGCGGCGTGCGGAGTCCAGGGATTCATCAGCGTCCTCGCATCTCCCGTCGGGATGACGAGAGCCCGCCTTGGTATCCGATGGGGCGTCCGTCTTCAACTGCAGCGAAGCGGAGCCAAGGGGGAGGTCATCCGACGGGAGTCCGGTTCCGGCGCCACGACGGGTGCGTGATGCCCATGCGCTGGACCATGTAGTTGAGTTTGCGACGGCTGACGCCCAGTAGCGCGGCGGCATCTTTCTGCACGAAGCCTGCGCGCGCCAGTGCGGAGAGCACCAGCGAGCGTTCGACTTCTCGCATCGAGAGCCCCCGCGATCCGCCCTCCCCGTCACCGGCCTCCGGCGCGGGCGCGTCGGCAACGTCCACGTCCGACGCCTCGATCCGCTCGCCGTCTGCGAGCAGCAGCGCGCGCTCGATCACGTTGCGCAGCTCGCGCACGTTGCCCGGCCAGCCGTGCGCGCGCAGCCGCGCGACCGCCGCGGGCGAGAGCTGCCGTTCGGCGCGACCCATCTCGCGCGCGAAGTGCTGCGCGAAATGCACGGCGAGCGCCTCGACATCGTCCTGTCGCTCGCGCAGCGCGGGCATTGCGATGCGGATCACGTTCAGCCGGTAGAAGAGATCCTCGCGGAAGCGGCCCGCGTGCATCTCGCGCTCGAGATCGCGGTTGGTGGCGGCGACGATGCGCACGTCCACGCGCAGCGGGCGCGAGCCGCCGAGGCGGGTGAACTCGCGATCCTGCAACACGCGCAGCAGCTTCGCCTGGGTCGAAGGCGCCATGTCGCCGACTTCGTCGAGGAAGAGCGTGCCGCCGTGCGCCTGCTCGAAACGCCCGATGCGGATGCGGTCCGCGCCGGTGAACGCGCCGCGCTCATGCCCGAAAAGTTCGGACTCGAGCAGCGTCTCGGGCAGCGCCGCGCAGTTCACCTTGATGAAGGGTCCGTCGGCGCGCGCCGAGAGCCCATGGATCATCCCCGCGACCAGCTCCTTGCCGGTTCCGGTCTCGCCCGTCACGAGCGCCGTTGCGCGCGAACGCGCCACTTTGCGCACCAGCCCGAGCGCACGCTGCAGCGCCGGGCTCGTGCCGACGATGTTCGCCGGTGCATAACGCGCGACGCGCTCGGCGCGCAGATGCGTCACCTCGCGCAGCAGGCGGCCGTGTTCGAGCGCCTTCGCGACGCGCACTTCGAGCTGCTCCAGATCGAACGGCTTCTGCAAGAAGTCGAAGGCTCCGCGGCGCATTGCCTCGACGGCCGACTCGATCGTGCCGTAGGCAGTCATCAGGATCACCGCGCTGCGCTCGTCGCGCGCGCGGGCGGCCTCGAGCACCTCGAGCCCGCCTGCGCCCGGCAGGCGCAGGTCGGTCACGATCACATCGTACGGTGGGTTCGCCCCATCGCAGAGCCGAACCACTGCTGTGTCGCCAGCCGCTTCTTCGTCGACTGCGCCGAAGCCGTCGGCGAGCGCGCGGGCGATGCCGCGTCGCAACGTGTCGTTGTCCTCGACGACGAGAAAGCGCCCCGGCCGCGTGATCACGCCGACTCCAGCCCGAGCGGGAGGCGCACGCGGAAGGTCGAGCCGCGGCCGCACTCGCTCTCGAGCTCGAGCCGCCCGCCGTGACCGACGACGATCTTCTGGGCCTGTGCGAGACCGACGCCCGAGCCGCTCTGTTTGGTGGTGAAGAACGGATAGAACACGCGCTCACACAGCTCCTCCGGAATCCCGGGCCCGGTGTCGGCGACTGCGAACACCAGTTCCGCAGCTGGGCGCTCACCGGGTCCCTCGATCCCGAAGGGCGCTTCGACGCGCAGGCCCAGCGACAGGCGCGCCGGCGCGGAACCCGCGCCGAGCATCGCTTCGAACGCGTTCACGATCAGGTTGGTGAGTACGCTCTCGAGGCGTTCCCCATCGGCGCGCAGCGGCAACAGCGTTTCTGCGTAGTCGCGCTGGATGTCGACCGCGAGCGGCACTCGCGCGAGCGCGCGCGCCAGCGACTCCTCGAATACTTCGACCGGATCGACGGGATCGCGGCGCATTTCCATCGGGCGCACGAACTCGAGACTGTCGGTGACGGTCTGCGCGACGCGACGCACTTCGGCGCTGAGTTCGTTCACCAGCGCGACTTCTTCGGGCCGTTGTTGCAAGCGGCGCCGCAACAGTCCGGTCAGGATCTCCATGCCCGCGAGCGGGTTGCGAATCTCGTGGGCGAGACCGGCCGCCATCTCGCCGAGCGCGGCGAGCCGCTCGCGCAGTCGCTCCTGTTCCGCGCTGCGCTCGTAGCGTGTGAGGTCGCGGAACTGCAGTACGGCGCCAGCGACCGCACCGGCATCGTCGCGAACCGCCGCGATCGTGTAGCCGATCGTCACGGCCGGATGAGCGCCGCGCGGCGCCAGCGTCAACTCGGCGCGACTCGGCCGTTCAGCGCCGTCGAGCGCTTCGAGCAGTCGCTCCGCCACCACCGGCTGGCCGGCGAGCGCTGCGCGGCAATCGCGGCCAATCATCGCGGCCGGATCGTCGCCCGCACAGCCCAGCACGCGATGGCCCGCAGCGTTCAGCGCCGCGATGGCGCCTCGCGCATCGATGGCGACCAGGCCCGAACGGACCGAGTCGACCAGCCATTCGGCATAGCAAGGACCCTGTACCGGCACGCTGGTTCCATCGGAGTTCCAACGTGTGCGCCTGAGCGCGGGCAATCGCGCTCGCCCCGCGACTCAAAGAAGGTCGCGTCGACCCCGCTTGCGGAGCTGCGCGACCACGCGCCGCACGTCGCTGCTGCGATCGAGGCGCGCGACGAGCAGCGCGTCGCCTGTGTCCACGACCGCGAGGCCCTCGACGCCCAGCAGCGCGATCAAGCGATCGTGGCCCCAGACGAGATTGCCAGCGGAGTCCTCGAGCAGCGCGTCCCCGCCGACCACGCACGAGCGCGCCCCCGCGACGCCCAGCTCTGCCGCGAGCGACGCCCAGTTTCCGACGTCGCTCCAGTGGAATTGCACCGGCAGCGTCCAGACCCGGTCGCTGCGCTCGAGCACGGCCACGTCGATCGGCAGCGAGGGCGCGCGGCGATACGCGCGCTCGAGCGCCGCGCGCGTGGGTTTGGCGCGGAGCAGAGCCAGCGCCTCGGCAAGGTCCGGCGCGCAGCACTCGATCTCGGCGAGGAGCGACGCCGCAGTCCAAACGAAGATCCCCGCATTCCACAGATGACCGCCCGCGCGCAGCATGCGCGCCGCGACGGCAGCGGACGGCTTCTCGACGAAGCGCCGCACGCGATGCAAACCCGGGTGCGCGCGTCCCGCGGCGGCGCCGACCTGGATGTACCCGTATCCCGTCTCCGGCCGTGTCGGCTGGATGCCCAGCGTCACGAGCGCACCGGTCTGGGCGGCTCGCGCCGCGCGCTGCAGCGCGGTTGCGAACGCGCGCGCATCCGGGATCACGTGGTCGGCGGGAAGCACGGCGAGAACAGCGTCGGCGTCGACTGCGGCGACGCGCGCGGCTGCAAAGCCGACCGCCATCGCGGTATTGCGCCCGTGCGGCTCGATCAGCATGCGCGCGCGCGGCAGACCCGAAGCCGCGCGGATCGCGGCGGCGTTCTCCGCCGTGCAGACGAGCCACACGCGGTCGGGCCCGGCGAAGCGGCGCGCATGCGCGAGCGCGGCTTCGAGCAGGCTGTGTGCGCCGAGCACCCGCATCAGCGGCTTCGGACGCGCCCGTCGCGAGCGCGGCCAGAAGCGCTCTCCGGCGCCTCCCGCCATCACCAATGCGTGCAGATGCGATCTCGACGGGGCCACGTTGCCTCCC
>CAYGWM010000084.1:0-17335 GCA_964353555.1 uncultured Spirochaetales bacterium | reverse complement strand
TGCTCTGGTGTGTCGGCGGCAATTTCGTCGAGACGCTGCCCGATCCCGATCGAGTACGCGCACAGCTCGCGCGCGTTCCGCTGCGCGTGCACCACGACTTGGTAGTTTCGCCGACGATGCTGGTGGATCCGGCTCCCGGTGGCGCCGTGCTACTGCTACCCGCGACGACGCGCTACGAGCAGCCGGGCGGCGGCACGCAGACCACGACGGAACGCCGCATCGTGTTCTCGCCCGAGATTCCTGGCCGCCGGATCGGCGAGGCGCGCAGCGAATGGCAGGTGCTGCTCGATCTGCTCGCGCGGGTCGATCCCGAGCGCGCGAAGGTTGTCGGCTGTGCCAACGCCGCGTCGATCCGCGAAGACATTGCGCGCGCGGTGCCGGCCTACGACGGCATCGAGCGGCTGCGAGCGAAGGGCGATCAGGTACAGTGGGGCGGCGCGCGGCTGTGCGAACGCGACGGCGCTCCGCACTTCGCCTTGCCCGGCGGCCGCGCGCGAGCGGCCGTGATTCCGCTGGACGCGTCGCTCTTCGATCCGCCCGAAGCGCCGCTCCCCGACGATCGCTTCCGCATCAGCACACGCCGCGGCAAGCAGTTCAACTCGATGATCTGGGAGGATCGCGACTCGCTGACCGGCGCGTCGCGCGACGACGTGCTGATCAGCGCCCAAGACGTCGCACGCCTCGGCCTGCGGGAAGGCCAGCGCGTCCGGCTGCGCTCGGACGTCGGTGAGATGGAGGCGCACGTGCGCACGGCGCCGATCCTCGCGCGCAATCTGCAGGTGCACTGGCCCGAGGGCAACGTGCTGATCCGCCGTGGTCGCGTCGATCCGCGCTGCGGCGAGCCGGACTACAACGCGGTCGTCGAGGTGATCGCGCTTTGACCGACGTCGACTTCGAAGCCTGGCCCACGACGCACGTAATCGACGGGCGCAGTCAGGAGCTGCCTGATCCCGTCGCCATCGAAGAGCCGCTCGAAATCCGGCTGCTGCCGCCGATCGTCATGGACGGCGAGGAGTCGATCGCGCTGGCCGTCACGATGCGCACGCCGGGCCACGACGCCGAACTCGTCGCCGGCTTCCTGTACGGAGAAGGACTGATCGACACGCGCGAAGACCTGGCCGAATTGCGCGACCCCACCGCGGCCGGTGTCGAGAATCGCATCGAGTTCCGGCTGCGGCCCGATCTCGATCTCGCGGCGCGCCGCAGCGCACGCTCGTTTCTCGCCACGTCTGCCTGCGGCCTGTGCGGCAAGACTGCGATCGAGCAGGTCTTTGTGCGGGGCGTCCCCGCGCTGGATCGCGACGCGCCGCGGATTGCGCGCTCGGTGCTGGAAGCGCTGCCCGAGCGGATGCGCCATGCACAGCGGGGTTTCGCGAAGACCGGCGGCCTGCACGCGGCCGCGCTCTTCGACAGCGCGGGCGCGCTCCTTGTGCTGCGCGAGGACGTCGGCCGCCACAACGCGGTCGACAAGGTGATCGGCGCGCGCCTGCTGGCCGGCGCGCTGCAACTCGACGGGACCGGCGGGCGTTCGCTGTTCGACACCGTTCTAATGCTCTCCGGACGAGCCGGCTTCGAGATCACGCAGAAGGCGGCGCGCGCGGGTATTCCTGTGCTCGCGGCGGTTGGAGCGCCGTCGAGCCTTGCGCTTCGAATGGCCGAGCGCTGCGGCATCACGCTGATTGGATTCCTGCGCGCCGGGCGCTTCAACCTGTACACGACGCCAGCGCGAATTGCGATCGATGGTTGACAGTCGGTGGATGCGCAGCGCGCTGCTGGCTTCGTTGCTGGCCGGTGTCGCGTGCACACCCGCGCTGCGGATTGCGACACAGCTAGATTCCGCGCAAGCCCAGCCGGGCACGGTCGAGTCCGCCACGCCGGTCGGGGGCTATCCGGGCTGGGCGCTGCGCGCGCTGATCTGGACGCAGGGACTGTCGTCGGCAGTTCCAACGCAATACGGAGTCTCGCTGTATCGGGTCGAGTACTGGACGACCGCCCCGGGCGGACGGCTCGCGCTCGCCTCGGGGCTCGTCGCGTTTCCACGCGCCGCGGAGCTGCGCGGCGTCGTGAGCTTCCAGCACGGCACCGCGAGCGAGCGGACCGCCGCGCCCTCGACACCGGACCCGAGTAACGGCGTCGTGGCCGCCGCGGCGTTCGCCGGGCACGGTTACCTGCTCGTCGCACCCGACTACCTCGGTCTCGGTACGTCGCTGGAGCCCCATCCCTATTACCACGCCGCGAGCACGGCGAACGCCGTCGTCGATCTGCTGCGCGCAAGCCGCGCAGTGGTCGCCGCGGCGGGGTTCCGCTGGCCCGATGCGCTGTTCCTCGCCGGTTTCTCGCAGGGCGGCCACGCGACGCTCGCCGCGCAGCGAGCGATCGAGACGAATCCCGGTGAAGGGCTACGCGTGCGGGCGTCTGCATCGGTCGCAGGCCCATTCGACCTCGCGGGCATCGGCTTTCCGTCCGCGCTCGAGGGCCGCTCGCGCTTCGCGAGTCTCTACATCGCGTGGATCGCGAACAGCTACGCCCGCATCTACGGCATGCCGCTCGGCTCGGTGATCCGCGAGTTGTACCAGAGCCAGCTACCGGTGCTATTCGACGGCGCACACGGCGGCGACGCGATCGTCGCTGCGCTGCCGCCGCAGCCGCGCGACATGCTCGCTCCCGGGTTCCTCGCGGACTACGACGCGGGACGCGAGACGTGGTTCCTCGCGCGGCTCGCCGAGAACAGCCTTCTCGATTGGACGCCGCGCGCGCCGATCCGGCTCTACTACGGCGACGCGGACGTGGACGTCGCGCCCGAGGAGGCGCGCTCGGCTGCGACGCATTTCGCTGCCAGCGGCGGCGACGTGCGCGCGATCGCGGTCGGTGCGGTCGACCACGAGGGATCGGTGCTGGCCGCGGTCCCGCTGCTGCGCGGCTGGTTCGATGAACTCGCACCAGCCGCGCCGCGCTGAGTCTCGACCGCGTTGCTGGCCTTGAAACTGAGGCTGGCTGTCCCTCAGCGCGTACCGCCCCGGATCTGTCCGCGCAACCGATACACGAACATGCCCAGGTATTCCTTGATCGCGCCATCGGTCTCGTGCAAGGCGTCGGCGTCGGGGATCCAGACGATTGGATCGCCCAGATCGATGCGGCCCGGGCCGTAGTCGGTCGCCGCGGGGATCGCGCGCAGGCCGGCGCTCTCGAACACGGCCATCGAACGCCGCATGTGAGTGGCGCTGGTGACCAACAGGACGGGTCCGTCAATGCCGCGCGCTTCGAGCAGCTTTCTGGTGTAGATGGCGTTCTCGTAGGTGGTGTGGCTTTCGCGTTCGAGCAAGATCGCATCGCGCGGAACGCCCCACTCGACGAGTAGATCCGCGGTCGTATCCGCGGGATTCTGAACGGCGATGCTGCGGCCGTCGCCTCCGCCCGTCGCGACGACGAGGGGCGCCTTTCCGGCGCGGTAGAGGCGCGACGCGTGCACGATCCGGTCGGCCGACTCCTTGAGGTCTGCCCAATTGCGCAGCGGCGTGCCCGGCTCAACCGCGTCGCCGAGCAACACGATCGCGCTCGCGCTTTCTGCCTGGTCCGGCGGCACCGGCGTGTAGCGTGCTGCGAGCGACTCCCGCAACGCGAAGCTGACGACGGGTGTCGAGGTCACCCAGAGCAACGCGAGCGAAGCCCAAAGACAAGCACCCGCGCGCCGCGTGCGCCCACGCGCGAGCAGCACGAGCCCGACGAGCGACAGCGCGATCGAGATCGCGAGCGGGTAGAGCAGTTGCGTCGCGATCTTGGTGAGCAGAAAGCCCGTCATCGCGGCGCTGGATCCAGCACGCCGACGGCGTTCACGCTGCGACGCCTCGCACTGACACGAAACCCGACCTTCGTGCGGTCAATCGGGTCCCGCCAGCGCGTCATCGAGCGGACCGTCGGGTTCAGTGAACGCTTCGCCCGGCGGCCCCCCGCTGAGCTGCCGGATCCGATCCTGCGCGGCGCCGAGTTCGCCCCGGATCACCAGGTAGAGACGGCGGTGCGTGCGCTCGCGCTGGCGATAGCGCAACGCGTCGCGTTCGACGTCGCGGATCTGGGCATTGAGACGCCGCACTTCTTCCTCGGCGGCGTCGGCGCGATGCGCGAGCGTGCGGTGCTCGTCGGGATCGATGCGCACGACGCGCGACGCCTTGTCGCGTTCCTGCACCGCGTTCGACGCTTGCTCGCGAAGCCGGCCCGCGTCGCGGCGCGCTCCATCGATGTCGCCCTCGAGCTTTGCCACCTGGTCGCGCAGGCGCTTGCACTCCGCGTCGCGATCGCGCACTTCGATCTCGATCGCGCTGACGCGCGCTTCGAGCGGAGCCTTCTCTTCTTGCGCAGTGAACGCGCGGCGCTTCGCCTTCTCGAGCCGCTGGCGCAGCTCCGCGATCTCGCCCGCGCGCTCGCGCCGATCGGTCGTCTTCTGTTCGAGCGCGCTGCGCTCGCTGTCGATCGAATCGCGCAGCGCCGCGAGTTCGGCTTCGAGCCCGAGACGCCGCACCCGCTCGCCTCGCCACACGACCAATCCGATTCCGGCCATCAACACGGCCAGTCCCACGAGCGCGAACGCAGCTCCCGTCATCAATGCCTCCTCCGCGCCGGGGCGGACCGCGGACTCTAGAACGCTCCGGCCAACCGATCCAAGCACCAGTAGATGCCCAGCGATCCAATCGCATACGCCGGTGCGAGCGCAGCCCAGCGGATCACTCGCGTCGGCGAAGCACCCATGAGCGGCCGCAGCATCGCCGCGAGCGCCAGCAACGCGGTCACCAACGCGAGCTGACCCAGCTCGATGCCGATGTTGAAGCCCCCGAGCGCCAGCGGGATCTCGCGCGCCGGGACGCCGAGTTCCCCGAGCGCGCTCGCGAACCCGAGTCCGTGCAGCAGGCCGAACGCAAATGGCAGCGCGAACGGTCGGCGCGCGACGCCGACGCAATCGTTCGCGAATTCGGCGCGACGCGTCAGCAGGGCGGCCAGCCATACCAGCGTCGCGGCGATCGCCACCTCGACGAATGCCACCGGCGCGCGCACGATGCCGAGCGCCGCGAGCGCCAGCGTCACGCTGTGGCCCGCGGTGAATGCGGTCACCGCCACGAAGAGACGCCGCCCGCCGCCGAGCAGCGCCACGAGCCCAGTGAGGAAGAGCAGGTGATCAATGCCGCCGAACAGATGCCCGGCGCCCATACGCACGTGTGAGGCGAAGACGCCGACGACGCTCTCGCGCACCGGCACGCGCAGCGACGGCGCGTCGGGCCGCAATAGCGCGCGCACCGTATGGCCATCCGCGAAGTGGATGCGAACGAGCGCGTCGGCGCCGGTCGCCTCGAGTCCCGCAACGGCGAGCGTCGCGCCCGTGAGTCCGGCCGCCCCGCATTGCATTTCGCTTGCCTGCAAGAAGGAGCCCGCTGCAAAGTCACGACGCACCGGGCCGATCCCCTCGCACGCAGCCGGCAGCGTCACCGTCAGCGCGTCGTCCGCGCGCGGCGTCTTCCAGCGCACCGCGAAGTGACCCGATGCGTCGAGCTCCTCGAGTTCCAGCAGCACCGGCGAGAGCGGATGCGCACGCGCGGGCGAAGCCCAGAACAACGCGAGCGCGATGAGTGCGACCGCGCGGTTCATCGCTGCGTCTCATCGGCGTAGCGAGCGCGCAGCCGCGCGATTCCGTCGCGCAGCGCCGCATCCTGGCGTTCAGCGATGCAGGCGTCGCGGACCGCAAGGCGCACGGATTCGAAATCGGCGCCGCGCGCTGGAACGCGTTCCTGCACCAGCACCAGATGCACGCCTTGACTCGACGCGATCGGCCCCGTCCACACGTCCGTGTCGGCTGCGAACGCCGCACGCGCAAAGGCAGCGCCGAAGCCGCGCTGCAGCTCCGATGCGCTGCGCAGCGAGATCGCGTTCCCGAGCAAACATGGATCGCCGCGACGACTCGCTTCGGCAGGCGCGATCGCGGCATCGCGCAGCGATGCCAGTGCGCTGCGCGCGCGACGCTCGGCTTCGCCCTCGCGATCGCTGCGCGCGAAGCAAAGTTGCGCGAAGCGCACCGCGGCCGGCTGCTCGAAGGTGTCGCCGTGCGCGTCGAACCAAGCGCGCAACGTGGCTTCGCCGATCGGTTCGCGAGCCGCGTCTGCGCGCAGCCGAGCGGTCATCCGCGCGGCAAGGCGACGCCGCACCAGCGCGTCGCTGGCATCCATGCCCAGCGCGAGCGCTTCGCGATAGAGACGCTCTGGCGAGATTTCGCGACCCAACGCATTCGTTTCGCTCGGCGGCGCATCGCCACGCGCGGATCGATCGAAGAGTGGGCCTCCCTGCAAGAACGCCATGTTGCTGACCAACCGCTCGCGCACGACTGCGTCGTCGCGATCGAGCCCGAGCCGACGGGCTTCGCGCGCGAGCACGTCTTCGCGCTGTGCATCGCGTTCGAGCAGCGCGTACACGCGCGCGTCGGGTGCGGCGCCCGTCTCGCGCGCGAACACGGCGATCCGCTCGGCCACGCGCGTTGCTGGGATCGCAACAGGCTGCGACGTCGCGAACCTTCGCTCGGCGGCGAAGAGCAGCGCGCCGAGCAACGTGAAGTGGAGCAGGTGTCGAGCCGGACGCATCGCGCCTATGATGCCTCGCCCGGAGGCTTGCACCATGTCGCCCGTACTTTCGAGCCCGGCCGCACGGCTCCGCGCACTGCTCGCGCGACCCGGCATCCGCATCATGCCGTGCTGTTTCGATGCGCTCTCAGCGCGACTCATCGAGCGAGCGGGCTTCGAGCTGACCTTCATGAGCGGATTTGCGGTTTCGGCCGCGCGGGCCGGCCTGCCGGATACCGGTCTGCTCTCGTATGGCGAGATCGTCGACGTGGGCCAGGCGATCACAGCGGCGATCTCGCTGCCGGTGATCGGCGACGGCGACACCGGCTACGGCAACGCCGTGAACGTGAAGCGCACCGTGCGCGGCTTTGCACGCGCCGGCTTCGCGTGCGTGATGATCGAAGACCAACTCGCTCCGAAGCGATGCGGGCACACGCGCGGCAAGGCGGTCGTTGGACGCAGCGAGGCGCTCGCCCGCATCCAGGCTGCCGTCGACGCGCGCGAGGAGCTGCGCAGCGAGGGCCTCGACATCCTCGTGATGGCCCGCACCGACGCGCGCGCAACGCACGGCCTCGACGAGGCGCTAGACCGCGCTCGCGCGTTCGAGCAGATCGGCGTCGACGTGCTCTTCGTCGAAGCGCCGCGGACCGAAGCGGAGATGGAACGCGTCGGACGCGGGCTTTCGCTGCCGCTGATGGCCAACCTGGTCGAGGACGGCGACACACCGTGGCTCGCGCCCGATCGACTCGCCGAACTCGGCTTCAAGATCGCCGCCTACCCGCTCGCGTTGCTCAGCGCGTCCGTGCGGGCGATGCGCGACGCACTCGATCAGCTCCGCGAAGGCCGCCCGGCCGAGCGCCGCGTCTCGTTCCCGGAGCTGCGCGAGATCGTCGGCTTCGACTGGTACGACGCCGAGGCGGGGCGTTACGAACTGAAAGATTGACGTCAGGGCCGATCGCGCCTGCGCGACTGCGCAACGTCTTGCGCAGTCGTCGTGATCCTCATGTCATCTCGATGTCGAGCCGACTAGATCTCTGAAGAGCTGGCAGGGCGTGTTCGCCCGGCGAGAGGTGCCTCCATGCGACCTTGCTGCCTCCTCGCGATCGCAGCCATCGCCCTGGTCGGAGCTCGGAGCGCCGCTGCGATCGGCGCGTTCTCGGATTCGCCTTACCTCGAATCGATTCCCGCGTCTGGCCCCTGTGATGCGATCGTGGATGCGAGGGTGACCCCCACGATGCTGAACGCGCTTCTCAACGATCCGAGTAAGCGCGTATTCTGCGTCGAGCCAGGCGACTACCGCGCGGCCGGCCTGCTGCGGATCACGGCTTCGGGCACCCAGCAAGACCGTCGCTTCCTTCGCTTCGATCCGCGCGACGGCAAGCGCAACGCGGTCCAACGCTCGGAGCGTGCGCTCTTCGAGAGCTTGCTGATCCGGGGAAGCTGGTGGGTGATCCAGGGACTCACGATCCAGCCGCACGACGGCATGACGGATTGGTTCGTCACCATCTACGGAGGAGACCACAACATCCTCGACGGGAATCTGATCGATGGCATCGAGCACGTGCCGCAGCTGCCGACGCAGAACGCGGTCATAGTGAATAGCTACCTCGGAGATCCAGCGACTTTCAATACTCTACAGGCCAACGTAGTGCGCAACGGCAATCAGGGTCGCCGGCCGGGTGACTACGAAGGCATCGACGTCGTCTGGGGCAACTCGCCCGGCGGGGACAACGACTTCAACAAGGTCCTCGACAACGAGGTCTACGACTGGGGCTCGGGAATTGCTGTGGAAGCCCTTGCCGCGGACTGCAACGATCCGGGTTCCCCGCACGGCACCGTGATCGACGGCAATGACGTCTACATCACGGGAGCCAAGCGCATCGACTGCGACACAGGCGCACCCAATCCGACCGGTGAATGCGCCTGCGCCGAGGAAGGCATCAGCGTGAAGTCGAGGGCGGGGGCCGACGCCGATCTGTGGACCCGGATCACCGGCAATCGCACCTGGGGATTCCGCCCGACGTCGCCTACCGCGAACTGCGGCGGGTCCGGAGCCAACGGACAGGCGATCACCGCAGGCAACCACTGCCCGGAGCACGTGCTGGTGGCCCGGAATATCATCCTCGACTCCACCCAGGGCATCACCGTCGGGGGATCGAGCTGGATCATCGCCGGCAATCTCATTCACGACACCCGGATCGCCGGCCCCCCGGGCCTGTTGGGCTCGCTCGCGATCTCCCCCACGGCCTACGCCACGGATGTCCAGATCGAGTTCAACACCGTCGTGGACGTGGACTTTTCCTACGACGATATGTCGGCGAACACCGACACGCGCTGCAACGCGGTTATCAATGATCATAACACCGACAACATGGGAACCGGAGGCATCCGCGGCGCGAACCACTCGACCGCGTATAACTTCCTGTACGCGGCCTCAGCGGGAAACTTCCTGGGGAATACCAACGAGGTTTACGCGACCGCGGTCGAGAGCGGCAACACGGAGTACTGCTTCTGGCGGAAGCGCTGGACGTCGCCCGAACGCGTCTGCATCCCCTTCGCGAGCTCGACGGCGTCGAGCCCGCATGAGGAGGCCACCGCAAACTGCAATCCCGACCTGCTCGCGCCGTTCGGCATGGATGCGGTCTCGTACCCGTCCGCCCCCGTCCCGGAGCCACTCGCTGCGTGGCTCGGCGGTGCGAGCGTACTCATGCTGGGCGTGCTCGCGCGATGGCGCGAGCGGGAGACACGGCACGACCGCTAAGTGCCGACAGCTTCGAGTGTGAGCCGCACCTCGACGACTCCTTCACCCGGCAAGAAGCGACTCTTGAAGCCCAGCTCATGGGCCAGCTCGAGCATCGCGCGGTTGTCCGGAAGCACCTGACCAACGACCTCACGCGCGCCGCGGGCGCGGCAATGACGCACCAGCTTGTCGAGCAGCGCGTAGCCGAGTCCCCTGCCCTTCTGGTCCGAGCGCACCAGGATCGCGAACTCGGCGCGCACGTTGTCGGGGTCGAAGATGCCGCGCACCACGCCGAGCGTCTCGTTCGTCGCGCTCGGGCCGACCGCCACCGCGACGAAGGCCAGCTCGCGGTCGTAGTCGATCTGCGTATAACGGGCCATCTGGGAATGCGGCAGCTCGCGCACCATGTTGAAGAAGCGAAAGCGCACGTCTTCGGGCGCGAGCGACGCGAACATCGCCTGGTGTGCAGGCTCGTCTTCCGGGCGAATCGGCCGCATCAGCACGCGGCTGCCATCGCGTAGCGCGACCGTCTCTTCCAGCTCGCGCGGGTACGGGCGAATCGCCAGGCGTTCGATTGCGGCTTGCGCCCCGCGTCCCGCGGCCACGGCTTCGATACGCATCCGCGCGTCGAGCGCGAGCACGCCGTGCTCGTCGGCGAGCAGTGGGTTCAGATCCAGCTCCACGACTTCCGGCAGGTCGACGAGGATCTGCGCGACCTGCACCAGCGTGTTGCAAACCGCATCCAGATCGGCAGGCGGATGATCGCGATAGCCATCCAGCAGCTTCGCGACGCGCGTGCGCGAGACCAGTTCGCGCGCGAGGCTCGCGTTCAGCGGCGGAAGCGCGACGGCGCGGTCGCCGATCACCTGGGCCGCGGTGCCGCCATGACCAAAGAGCACGAAGGGACCGAACGCAGGATCGCAGGCGGCGCCGACGATCAGCTCGCGCGCACCGGGCCGTCGCGCCATTCGCTGCACCGTGAAGCCGCCCGGACGGGCGTCCGGGCGATGCGCGAGCAGACGAGCGCGCATCGCACGCGCCGCATCGGCGACCGCCTCGGGCGTTTCCAGATCCAGCGTGACACCGCCCACGTCAGATTTGTGCGTCACGTCGGGCGAGAGGATCTTCAGCGCCACCGGTAGTCCGAGACGGCACGCGATCGCCACCGCTTCATCCGCGTCGCGTGCGATTTCGGTCTCCACCACCGGCACGCCGAACGCCGCGAGCACCGCCTTTGCCTCCGGTTCGCTGAGCAGCGATCGACCCGCCGCGAGCGCCGCGTCGATCGGTTGGCGCGCAGCCGCGATGTCAGGCGTGAAGTCGATCGGCTGCGACGGCGGAACCTCCATCAGCAGTTCTTGATTGCGGCGATGGGCGAGCATTCGCGCGAACGCGGCGATCGCATCCTCGGGCGTATCGTAGGTGGCGACGCCGGCGTCGCGCAGGATGCGGCGCGCGGGCTCCGCGCTGACACGGCCGGGCCAACTCGTCAGTACGCGCGCTTCGTGCGCGTGCTCCGCCAACACCGCGGCGACCGCGCGCGCGGCATCGGCGCCATTGGCGAGCGCGGTCGGCGCGTGAACGACGAATACGACGTCGATGCCCGGATCGTCGAGCAGCGCGCGCAGCGCGGCTGCATAGCGCGCCGCAGGGGCATCCCCGACGATGTCGATCGGATTGCCGTGCGACCAGCTCGCCGGCAGCGCGGCATCGAGCGCCGCGAGCGTCGCGTCGGCAAGCGCTGCGAGCCGGCCGCCCGACGCAGCGACGCGGTCGGCCGCCAGCACGCCCAGGCCTCCGCCGTTGGTGAGGATCGCGACCCGATCGCCGCGCAGCGGCCGCGAGCGCGCAAGCGTCTCGGCGGCGTCGAAGAGTTCGTCGATGCGGTCGACGCGCACGATGCCAGCGCGTCGCAATGCCGCGTCGCACACGTCGTCGGCGCCGGCCAGCGCGCCGGTGTGCGAAGTCGCGGCGTGGACACCCTCCGCGACGCGGCCGGCCTTGATCGCAATCACCGGTTTGTTGCGCGCCGCGGCACGCGCCGCCGACAGGAACTTGCGCGCCCGGCCGGTCGATTCGAGGTAGAGCAGGATCGCGCGCGTATTCGCATCGGCGCCGAGCCAATCGAGCAGGTCGGCAGCGTCGACATCCGCGCTGTCGCCGAGCGAAACGAAATGAGAGAAACCGATCTGCGAACCGCAGGCCCAATCGAGCGCGACGGTGCAGACCGCGCCCGACTGCGAGACGAAGGCGAGATCGCCGGGCAGCGCATCGACGTTCGCGAAGGTCGCGTTGAGCCCGATGCCCGGCACGCCGAGGCCGAGACAGTTCGGTCCGAGCACGCGCAGTCCGTGCGGCTTCGCGGCTTCGAGCAGGCGCTGCTCGAGCGAAACGCCCGCGCCGTCGTGGAGCTGGGCGAGACCAGCGGAGAGAACCACCGCCGCGCGCGTGCCCGCGGCGCCGAGCGCTGCGATCAGGCCGGGCACCGTCGGCGCCGGGGTACAGATCACCGCGAGGTCAGCGGGCGTCGGGAGGCTCTTCACGTCCGGGTACGCGAGCACCCCCGCGAGCGCCTGGTGCTTGGGATTCACCGGCATCACCGGTCCCGCAAAACCCCCGCGCAACAGATTGCGCAACACGACCCCGCCCACGGAGTCGGGTCGATCCGAAGCGCCGACCACCGCAATGCTCTGCGGCCGCAGCAGTGCATCGAGATTCCGAACGCTCACCCCAACACCCTCACCCGATCCCGCCCCCCCCGGAGGGGTGCCGGGCGTCAAGTTATTTCGTTGTCAAGTTATTGGATGCGCACTCTCCGCACGGACGCCCAATAACTTGACAACGAAATAACTTGACGCCCGGCACCGGTCTAGGTGCAGGAACGTTGCTGCAGGTGCAGGGGGGTTGCTGCATCCGATGGGGGCTTCGGCGGCTGCGAGACGCGTTCTCCGTTCGTTTCGGTGCGGCACGGCCCTTGCTCTCTTGGTGAGGCATGTTCTGCAGCGACTCGTTCGAACTGGCCAGAAGAGGCGGGAGGGCTGCGATGCGAGAGCGCCGAGAGGATCGGCATCGACGCCGCGATGCGCGCCGCGAGCTCCGCGACGAGTTGCGCTCCTCAGGCGAAGAAGTCGCGCAGTGGGCGCTCGATCAGGCGCGCGACAAGTTGAAGAAGCACAAGCGCACGTTGTCGCCCGAGGAACGGGCGCTGAAGGAAGCACGCGAGGCGGTCGCGCGACGGCTCGGGTTCTTCGGTCACCTGATCCCGTACGTGATCGTGAATCTCGGGATTCTGGTCACGGCGGGTTTTCGACCCGCGTTCATGACGGCGATCTTCTGGGGCATCGGCCTCGCCTTTCACGCCTTCTTCGCACTGCTCGCCCCCGATCTCCGCAAGCGCTGGACCGAAGACGAGCTGCGCAGCCGGATGCCGGAAGAGGTGTCGCGCAACCGGCGCGAGCTCGAGGACCGCCACGCGCGCAATCTCGAGCATCTCTCGGCGTCGATTGCGCACGAGATCCGCAACCCGATCACCGCGGCCAAGAGCCTGCTGCAGCAGATGGGTGAGGACCCGCACTCGCACGAGAACGTCGAGTACGCGCACGTCGCGTTGCAGGAGCTGGAGCGCGTCGAGCGCTCGATCTCCCACCTGCTCCGCTACGCGCGCGACGAGGAGCTGCGACCGAAGGAAGTGCGACTCGACGAGATCGTTCACTCGGGTCTCGACACGCTGCGCGAACGCATCGACCGCTCCGGCGTCGACCTGCGTGTCGACGTCGGCGAAGCAGGCGCGTTGGTCGGCGATCCCGAGAAGCTGCGCCGCGTCGTGATCAACCTGGTGGGCAACGCGCTCGACGCATTGAACGGCGCGCCGGTCGCGTCGCCGCGCGTCGAGATCGAGGCCGGCGAGAACCTGGCCGGCACCGAAGTGTGGCTGCGCGTGCGCGACAACGGCCCGGGCATCGAGCCCGGCCGCGCCGAACAAATCTGGGCGCCGTTCCACACCTCCAAGGCGAACGGCACCGGCCTCGGCCTGCCGATCACACGCAAGGTCGTCGAAACCCACGGCGGTTCGATCGAAGTCGAGTCGCCGCCCGGCGGCGGCACCGAGTTCTGCGTCGTGCTGCCGAAGGCGGGCCTCGCGAGGAACAGCGCATGAACCCGCGCGTGCTGATCGTCGAAGACGAAGCCGCGATCCGGTTGGCGCTTTCGGGCCTGCTGCGACGCGAAGGCTACGACGTCGAGCAAGCCGACTCGGGCGAACCTGCGATCGCGCGTCTGCGCACCGACGCCTTCGACCTGGTGCTCACCGATCTCGCGCTCGGCGCGGGCGCGAGCGGCATGGACGTGTTGCGCGCGGTGAAGGAGTTCCAGCCGGACACGCCAGTGGTGATGATCACCGCGCACGGCTCCGAGAAGATCGCCGTCGAGGCGATGAAGGCCGGCGCGTCGGACTACGTGCCGAAGCCGTTCGACAACGACGAGATCCGGCTGGTGGTGCGCCGCGCGCTCGATCGCACGCGACTCGAGCGCGAGAACCGCATCCTGCGCGAACGCATCGACCGCGAATGGCGCTTCGAGAACCTGATCGGCTCGGGCGCTGCGATGGCGCAAGTCTTCGAAACGGTGCGCAAGGTAGCCGAGACCGATCTCACGGTGCTGGTGCGCGGCGAAAGCGGGACCGGCAAGGAGCTGGTCGCGCAGGCGCTGCACCAGCGCTCGTCGCGACGTGCGCGGCCGTTCATCGCGGTGAACTGCGCCGCGATCAGCCGCGAGCTGGTCGAGAGCGAGCTGTTCGGCCACGAGAAGGGTGCGTTCACCGGCGCGGACGCGCGACGCGTCGGCAAGTTCGAAGCCGCCCACGGCGGCACGATCTTCCTCGACGAGATCGGCGACATGCCGTCCGCGACCCAGGCGAAGGTGCTGCGCGTGCTGCAGGAGCGAAAACTGGAACGCGTCGGCGGCAACCGGCCGGTCGAAGTGGACGTGCGCGTCGTCGCCGCGACGCACCGCGATCTCGAGCGCGAAGTACGCGCCGGCGGTTTCCGCGAAGATCTCTACTACCGGCTGAAGGTCGTCGAGATCGACCTGCCTTCGCTGCGCGAGCGGCCCGAGGACGTACCGGCGCTGGTGAACCACTTCCTCGAGGAAGTGTCGCGACGACTCGACCGGGCGAAGATGCCGATCGCGCCAGACGCGCTCGCGCGTCTCGCGCGCCATCCGTGGCCGGGCAACGTGCGCGAGCTGCGCAACGTCGTCGAACAGGCGGCCGTGCTCGCCGGTGGCGACGCGATCCAGGAATTCGACTTGCGTCTGCCTGTCGAGACCGTCGACACCGCGACGCCGCGCGCGCACGGCGAAGCGAAGCGCACCTTCTCGGCCGCGAAGCGCGAAGCCGTCGTCGACTTCGAACGCTCGTACCTGCTGTCGGCGCTGCGCGCGAACGACGGCAATGTGTCGCGCACCGCCGCCGCGATCGGCATGGTGCGCCAGAGCTTGCAGCAGAAGATTCGCGAGCTGGGCCTACGAGCCGAGCTCGAGTTGGAAGGCCTGCGCGACGCGGACGACGAGTAGTCGCCCGCATTTCGCAAGCCGCTCGGGAGGAACGATGCACGCTTCGACCTTGTCTTCGCCGCGACGCGGTTCCCTCGGTCGCATCCGCAACCTGTTTTCGGGTTGGCTCTCACTCTGGGTGCGCGACCGCGAGCGCGAGAATCCGCGCGTCGTCTACGAGCAGGCCATCCGAGGCCGGCTTGCGCGCTACGCGGAGTTGAAGGAAGCCGTCGCCGGCATCCTCTATCTGCGCAACAAGCTCGAGGCCGAGCTCCGCGACCGGCGCATCGAGATGTCGAGGTTGTCCGCGGACGCGGAACGTGCGGTGCGACGCGGCGACGAGTCGCTCGCGGTGGCGGTCGTGACGCACCGCCACGAACTGGTCGGCGAGCTCGCGCGCGCCGAGCAGGAACTCGAAGGGCTGCGCACCGAAGCCGACGCGGCGAAAGAGAACCTGCTGCTGTTCCGCGAAGAGATCCGCGGACTCGAACGCGAGAAGGGCCGCGCGCTCGCGGTCTGGGCTGGCGCACGAATGCGCCGCCAGGTTCGCTCCGCGATCGAGGGTCTCTCGGTCGATGCCGACGTGCGAGCGCTCGAAGACGTGCGCGAGCACGTCGCGAAGATCGCCACCGAAGCCCACCTCGACGGCGAACTCGCTGCCGGCGGCGACCTGCGCGTGCGACTTGCCGAGATCCGCGGCGAAGCGCGCCACGATGCGGCGCGACTCGAGGTCGAAGAGATGAAGCGGCGGCTGCGCCCGGCGCTCGAGGACGCGACCAAGCCGGAAATCACGGTTCCGATTCCCGCTCCGATGGCCGAAGCGCGCGACTGAGCGGGCCGTAGCGGCCGCGATGGGCCGCCTTCCGAGGCCGTCGCGGAGCGAATCCCATCCGACATCTGTCTCATCGAGCCCACGCGACTCTCTCGCGCTGCGTCGTGGCACCGCGCGCCCCGCGTGCACAGGTTCTCGATTGCGCAGCGGATTCACTCGCGCGCCCGATCCAGCATCGATGCGGATCGACGCGCCGAGCCGTTTCCCGCATGACGTAGGTCGCAAGCCCGATGGACCCGCTGCGGCCCCATCGCCGATTGTCGTCGCCAGCAGCGCCAGGCATCGCTCGGGATTCCACAGTGGCACCCGGTCCCTGGCGCCATCACCCCGAAGGGGAAGTGACGATGACGAGTAGACGAGGGATTCGATGCGCATCCATTGGGGTCGCCGCCGCGCTCGCGTTCGCCGCGCCGATCGCGCAGGCCGACAACGGCAACGAGAAGGGCAACGCCTGTGTCGTAACGGCTTCGCTGCTGCATCGCGCCTGCCAATTCGGTGCGCTGGAGGATGCGAAGATCAGCAGGGCGGTCTGCAAGAACCTGTCCGACAAGACGGCGATCAAGACGTGCACTGAGGAGCTCATCCAGACCCGAATCCAAGCGAACGAGCTCTGCGACGGGCACTTCGAGGCCCGAGACGATGTCTGCGACGCCCTGCCGCGGGGCCCCTACGATCCGACGATCGATCCCGCGAAGTTCGTGGACGAGATCACCAATCCGTACGCCCCGTTCACCCCGGGTTCGCACTGGGTGTACGAAACGAGCGGCCAGGCCGAAGTCGAGCACATCGTCATCGACGTTCTCGAAACGACGCGTGAGATTCTCGGCGTCGCCTGCACCATCGTCAGCGACAAGGTCTATGTGGACGGCGTGCTGATCGAGGACACCTTGGACTACCTCGCGCAGGATGTCGCCGGCAACGTCTGGTACTTCGGTGAACTCTCGCAGAGTTTCGAGGACGGCCTGATTGCGGGCATCGAGGGCTCCTTCATTGCGGGCATCAATGGCGCGAAGCCCGGGTTCTGGATGAAGGCCGCGCCGGTAGCGGGCGAGACCTACCGGCAGGAGTGGGCGCTGGGCGAGGCGGAGGACGTGGCGACGATCGTCACGTTGAACGCCGACGTCGAGGCGCCCTTCGAAAATGGCCAGCCGATCCTGAAGGTCCGCGAGTTCACGCCGATCAGTCCGGGCGCGGTGGAGTTCAAGTACTTCGTGCCGGGCGTCGGATTCGTGCTGGAGGAGAATCCGGCAAGCGGCGAGCGACTCGAGCTGATCGAGTACACACCGGGGTAACCTGATCGGGGCGGGCCACGGACACGCCGCCCGCCCCGATCGCTGCCCGCGAAGGAGTCGATCCTGATGAGCGCAGCAACCCGCACCTGGAGCCGGGGCTGGGCAGTCGCCGCGGTGATCGCCGGCGTGAGCCTGCTGATGACGATGGAAGTCATCGAAGATCCCGACCAGGGCTGGCGCGAATTCCTGTTCGATCTGGTCGATCCCACGCTGATCGTGATGACCGCGGTCGGTGTCGTGCACTTATCCGGACGCATGGATCGTCAACAAGAAGAGCAGTTGTTGCTGGTGCGGGATCTCCACGTGGCGCGCGCGGAGGGAGCGC